>NZ_AP022590.1:3092770-3402047 GCF_010731775.1 Mycobacterium mantenii
TCCCGAAGTCACGCCGCTATCCCGCAGCGCCACGATCAGCATGCGCCAGACGGCGAGCCAGGCCCTGCCCGGACTGCTGGAGCGGCTACCGGCGCTGCTGAGCTGACCGGGCCGACGGCTCAGGGCCAGCTCAGGGTCTGCGCGCGCGACCGAGCAAGAGCTCGGAGACCGGCATCGGCGCCCAGGCCGGCAAGGTGAATTCCCGTCGCGACGTGTCGACCTCGAATCCCGCCTCGACGATCGAGCGCTCGGTGTCGCGATGGGTGTGGCAGTTGCCGAACAGCCGCGGCCACACCGTCGCATCGGCGAAACGCTGAAGACGGCCGCGCGCACCGGCACTGGCGATGTGCTCGAGATAGCGCAGTTCCCCGCCCGGCCGCAGCAACGAGTACAGCCGCCGCAACACGGTGCCCGGGTCGCCCACCGAGCACAACACCAGCGAGCACACCGCCGCGTCGAACAACTCCCCGTCGCCGAATGCTTCGGCCGTCTCGCCGGTCACGACGACCCGGACGGGCACCGCCTCCGCGGCGGCACGGGCCTGGGCCGCCAGCCGCGGTTCGGGTTCCGCCGCGACCACCTCGTCGACCGAGTCCGGGTAGTGGGAAAAGTTCGTGCCGATGCCCGCACCGACTTCCAGCACCCGCCCGGACAGTCCGGCCAGGTTCTCCCGGCGAAGCGTCCGGATCGCCTCGGTTTCATGGGAGGCGACGATTGGCCAGATGCGCGCGAAGAAGGGGTTGTCGACCACCGTTGTCATGCGTATTGGAACCTTCCGACTCGAATGAGCCCCAGAATAGGGGCCCTGCGACAAGCTGGTCGGCGTTAACCGATATTGGGCACGGGCTCGCCGACCACCGCCCCGGGGAGCTCGACGGGCTCCGCAACCGGCTCGAGGTCGTGGACGGCTTCTCCCGGCCCTCCCTCGCTGATGCCGAATCGGTCGTGCAGCCACGCCAGCGGCTGGGGCGCCCACCAATTCCACCGGCCCATCACATGCATGAAGGCCGGCACGACCACCATCCGCACCAGGGTGGCGTCGGCGAACACGGCGAGCGTCAGGCCGAGGCCGAACATCCGCATGAACGAGACGTGGGCGGCGATCAGCGCGGCGAACGACATCGACATCACCAACGCGGCGGCGGTGATCACGCGACCGGTGCGGGCGACTCCGAGCGCCACGCTCTCGTCGTTGGCGGCGTGGGCTTGCTTCGGGGTCGGCTTCGCCGGCCGGGCGGCGCCGGACGCCAGCCAGTACTCGCGGATCCGGGAGAGCAGGAAGACCTCGTAGTCCATGGACAACCCGAACGCGATGCAGAACAGCAGCACCGGCATGTTGGCCACCAGCGTCCCGCTGGGCGTCGTGCCCAATGCACCGAGGTGGCCGTCCTGGAAGATCCACACCAGCGCGCCGAACGCCGCGGTCAACGAGAGGACGTTGCAGGCGAGCGCCTTGGCCGGCAGCAGCACGCTGCCGGTGAGCAGGAACAGCAGCACAAAGGTGATCGCTGCCATCAACCCGAGGACCAGCGGCAGCCGGTCGGTCACGGCGTCGACGCTGTCGCGGTTGACCTGCGCCACCCCGCCCATCTCGACGGATCGACCGCCGGGTCCGGGCACGTCGTGCAGCCGCTTGAGTTGGGTGTCGTTCGCGGTGGAGAACAGGGGCGCCGTGCTGCTGACGGTCAAAAAGGCGCTGCCGTCGTTCAATCCGGTGGCCCCGGCGGGCGGTCCCACCCGGTTGCCGGCGGTGAAGGTGCCGCCGGGCGCCGACACCGCCGATACGTCGGCAACGCGCGACAGATCGGCGGCGTACTTGTCGAGGTCGGCCGGCTTCAGACGGGCCGCATCGGGGATGACGATGGGCACCGACGTCGCCGAGTCGTGCGCGAAGTCGTTGCGCAATCGGTCGCCCACCTGATGCGCCGACGCCGAACGTGGCAGCACCCGGTCGTCGGGGAAGCCCCACGCCACCCGCAGGAACGGATAGCCGAGCAGCAACAGCAGCGCGACGACGGTCAGGCCGATCGGTGCCCAGCGGCGCATCACCAACTTGGGCGACCGGTACCAGAACATCTGCTCGACGGGTTTGTGCGCGGGCTCCGGGCGCCTGAGCACCCGGCGCGCCAGCCGGCGCACATTCAGTGCATCCAGCCGGGATCCCAGCAGCACGATCGCGGCCGGGGTGATCACGATCGAGGCGATCGCGACGAAGGCGACGGTGGCCACGCCGGCGTAGGCGAAGGACTTGAGGAAGTACATGGGGAACGCCACCGTCGCCGACATGGACAACGCCACCGTGACCGCGGAGAACAGCACGGTGCGGCCGGAAGTGGCCATGGTTCGGATCAGTGCTTCGTCGCGGTCGTGGCCCTCGGCCAACTCGTCGCGATAGCGGCTGACGATCAGCAGGGTGTAGTCGATGGCCAGGGCCAGGCCCAGGGCGGTGCTCAGGTTGAGGGCGAAGATCGACACCTCGGTGGTGAAGGTGATCAGCCGCAACACCGTCATCGACCCGACGACGGCGAGGGCGCCCAGCGCCATCGGCAACGCCGCGGCCAGCAGCCCGCCGAACACCCAGATCAGCACCAGGAAGCTCAGCGGGAGCGCGATCATCTCCATCACCAGCAGGTCGGCCTGGTTCTGCGTATTGATCTGCGCGTACTGCATCGCCGCACCGCCGGCGCGGACGGTGACACCGTCACGGTCGTGGATGAACTGGTCGGCCAGGGTCTGGGCGTTGTTCTGGACGTAGTTTTCGCCGCCCTTGACGTTGACCACGATGAGCCCCGTCTTGCCGTCGCGGCTGACCATGTCTTCCGGCGACCCCGGCGCGGCGGAGACCGGTCGGGTCCACGGCGAGGAGACGTTGTAGACCAACGGCGACCGTTGCAGCTGGTCGACGAGGTCGGTGCCCACCTTGCGGGCCTGCGCGCTGTTGGTGCCCCCGGGGGCGGTCACCAGGATCAGCATCTGCTGGCCGCTCTGCCCGAACTTGTCCGTCAACACACCGATGGCGCGCGCCGACTCCGAGTCCGGGTCCTGGAAACCGCCCGGCGACAGGCTCTTGGCGACGGGGATGCCGAAGACGGCGGCGGCGATGAAAACCAGGACACCTGTCGCGATAATGCGGCGGGGCGCCCTGATGGCGATTCGGGCGATTCTTTGCAGCATTTTGAGCCCTTCCGCTGCCGGTGCCCCGTTGCGCAGGCCGCTGGAGTGTCGGCGACAACCTAACAAACGCTAATCTTCACGCGTGGAACAGTGTTCGCCTTAAGCACGCAAGCGAGCGCCCGGACCGTTCAATGCCGGTTTTAAACCGCGCTACGGTAAGAGTCCGGCCAGAAAAGTGTGCGGTAACTAAGCAGCTCAGGGCCAAAATCGCCACGCAGACCCCGGTCAACCTACTCGCCGGTAAATTGCCAAGGTTTTCCGAATCGTGACTCAAAGATTCCTTAATGGTGGCCCATACGCTCAGTGTCATGTGGATCGACGACACAAGTGCCGACGTCATCAAAGTTGACTTCGAAGCCCTCTACCACGGCGACGTGCTGGTGGAAGGCGAGACCTCGGAGCAGTTCGAAGAACTGCAAGCGGCGAGCTGAGGCAAACCATGAGCATGCTCGCACGACTGTTAATGGCCGAACCCAACGTCAGTCGATGGTTCCGCAAGTAATCATTGATCCTGGTTATAACGAAAGCCCCCCGCCGATGCGGGGGGTTTTCGTTTGTCGGGAGGCCTGGTCCGCTCAGCGGGGCGCCATGCGAATGGCGCCGTCGAGGCGGATGACCTCGCCGTTGAGCATCGGGTTCTCGATGATGTGGACGGCCAGCGCGCCGTATTCGTCGGGGTCACCCAGCCGGGCCGGGTGCGGCACCTGCTTGCCCAGCGACGCCTGCGCCTCCTCGGGCAGCGATCCCAGCAGCGGGGTCTTGAACAGGCCCGGCGCGATGGTCACCACGCGGATGAGCTCCCGCGACAGGTCGCGCGCGATCGGCAGGGTCATGCCGACCACGCCGCCTTTGGACGCCGAGTAGGCGGCCTGGCCGATCTGGCCTTCGAACGCGGCGACCGAGGCGGTGTTGATGATGACGCCACGCTCCTCACCGACCGGCTCGGTCTTGGCGATCCGCTCGGCTGCCAGGCGCAGCACGTTGAACGTGCCGATCAGGTTGACCCCGACCACCTTCTTGAACCCGTCCAGCGGGAACGGGCCGTCCTTGGACAGCGTCTTGATGGCGTTGCCGATGCCGGCGCAGTTGACGTTGATCCGCAGCGTGCCCATCGACTCCGCGGCGTCCAGCGCCTTGCCGACGGCGGCCTCATCGGTGACGTCCGCCTCGACGAATCGCGCGCGGTCCCCCAGCTCGCGGACCGCTTCTTCGCCGCGCAGGTCGATGACGACGACCTGCGCACCGCGATCGAGCAGCCGCTTGGTGGTGGCCAGGCCAAGGCCCGACGCTCCCCCGGTGACGACGGCAACGGCGTCTTTGATCTCCATCCGAGTCCTTCCTGATTCTCTGGCTTCCAGCCAATTGATGGGTCGGGACTATGCCCATTCCTTGAGTACCGCTTCGGCGTCGGTCACCGGCGCCGCGGGACGCGGGGTCTCCGGCGCGGTGCGGGAGAACCGCGGCGCCGGCAGCGGCTCCAGGCCGCCGTTGACTTCGTAGAAGGTGTTGCGCTCGGTGATGTGCGGCTCAGTCTGCACCTCGCCGAAGGCGAGCACCGGCGTCACGCACGCGTCGGAGTCGGCGAACACCTTGGCCCAGTGGTCGCGGTCCTGGCTGGCGAACTTCTCGGTCAGCAGGGCCCGGAGTTCGGGCCAGCGGCTGACGTCGTTCTGGCCGGGCAGGTCGGCGCCGTCCAGGCCGAGCCCGGTCAGCATGGCGGCGTAGAACTGCGGCTCGATGGCGCCGACCGCGACGTAGCGCCCGTCGGCACACTCGTAGGTGTCGTAGTACGGCGCGCCGCCGTCGAGCAGGTTGGTGCCGCGGGCGTCGGTCCACATGCCCGACGCACGCATCTGCCACATCATCTGGACCAGCACGCTGGAACCGTCCACCATCGCCGCGTCGACGACCTGCCCCTTGCCGGAGGTCTGTCGCTCCCACAGCGCGGACAGGATGCCGAGCAGCAGGAACATCGAGCCGCCGCCGAAGTCGCCGACCAGGTTCAGCGGCGGGACGGGCCGTTCGTTCGCCCGGCCGATGGAGTGCAGGATCCCGTTGAGCGAGATGTAGTTGATGTCGTGCCCCGCCTGCTGGCTGCGCGGGCCGGTCTGACCCCAGCCGGTCATCCGGGCGTAGACCAGCCGGTCGTTGACCTTGGCGCAGTCCTCGGGTCCCAGGCCGAGCCGCTCGGTGACGCCGGGGCGGTAACCCTCGATCAGCACGTCGGCTTTGGCGATCAGCTTGCGGACGAGCCCGCGTCCTTCCTCGGACTTCAGATCGGCGGTCACCACCCGCCGGTTGCGCATCATGGCGTCCTTGGCGACGCCCCCGGGTCCCGATGAGGGGCGATCGATGCGCACCACGTCGGCGCCCAGATCCCCCAGGATCATCGCGGCGTGTGGGCCGGGGCCGATGCCGGCCAATTCGACAACACGCAGTCCCTGTAGCGGTCCAGCCACGATCCACCGACCTTTCGTCTGCTCTGACGCCGTTGACCGTTCGCAACCAAACAACCGGTCGTTCGACATCTTCGCAGCCGTGCCGGAAGGCCGCGCACCCCGGTCACTTATGGTGAGCCCATGCCTCCATCCGCGATCGCCACCCTCACCCCAGTCGCCGGCCTTGACGTCGAGCTGTCCGACGGCGTGCTGTCTGTGACCATCAACCGGCCCGACAGCCTGAATTCGCTGACCATCCCGGTGATCACCGGCCTCGCGGACGCGATGGAGTACGCGGCCACCGATCCGGAGGTCAAGGTGGTGCGGCTCGGCGGCGCCGGACGCGGCTTCAGCTCCGGTGCGGGCATCAGCGCCGACGACGTCTCCGGCGGCGGTGTCCCGCCGGACGAGATCATCCTGGAGATCAACCGGCTGGTGCGGGCGATCACCGTGCTGCCGCACCCGGTGGTCGCCGTGGTCCAGGGACCCGCGGCCGGCGTCGGCGTCTCCATCGCCCTGGCCTGCGACGTCGTACTGGCTTCGGAGAGCGCGTTTTTCATGCTCGCCTTCACCAAGATCGGGTTGATGCCCGACGGCGGCGCGTCGGCGTTGGTGGCAGCCGCGATCGGCCGGATCCGGGCCATGCAGATGGCGCTGCTTCCGGACCGGCTGACCGCCGCCGAGGCGTTGTCCTGGGGCCTGGTCACCGCGGTCTACCCGGCCGACGAGTTCGACGCCGAGGTGGACAAGGTGATCGCACGGTTGATGGGCGGCCCGGCGGTGGCCTTCGCCAAGACCAAGCTGGCGATCAACGCGGCCACGCTGACCGAGTTGGACGCGGCCCTGCAGCGTGAGTTCGACGGACAGTCGGTGCTGCTGAAGTCCCCCGACTTCGTCGAGGGCGCAACGGCCTTCCAGCAACGCCGCGCCGCCAACTTCACCGACCGCTGAGTCGTTGCGGCGATGGGCCGCAACGCTTAATCACCTCTCGATGCGGTAATCCTCCTCACCAGACCCAATGCTGACCAACGACGGAGGATCGATGCCCCAACCGGTGCGGTGCCTGGTGACAGGAGCGACAGGCTACATCGGCGGGCGCCTGGTGCCCCGACTGCTGGGCGAGGGCCATCACGTTCGGGCGTTGGCGCGCAACCCCGACAAGCTGGCGCAGGTGCCATGGCGGGAACAGGCGGAAATCGCGCGCGGTGACCTCGGTGACGTCGATTCGCTGATCGCCGCGTTCGACGGCATCGACGTCGTCTACTACCTCGTTCATTCGATGGGCAGCTCGAAGGATTTCGCCGCCGAGGAGACCCGCGCCGTGCGCAACGTCGTTACGGCCGCGCGTCGCGCCGGGGTGCGGCGGGTGGTGTATCTGAGCGGGCTGCATCCCGAAAACAGCGACCTCTCACCGCATCTCGCGTCACGCAAAGCCGTCGGCGACGTTTTGATCGAGTCCGCCATCGAGACGGTGGTGCTGCAGGCCGGGGTGGTCGTCGGCTCGGGGTCGGCGTCGTTCGAGATGATCCGGCACCTCACCGACCGGCTGCCGGTGATGACGACGCCGAAGTGGGTGCACAACAAGATTCAGCCGATCGCGGTGCGCGACGTGCTGTACTACCTGGCCGCGGCCGCGACGGCCCCGGTCCCGGAGTCGCGCACCTGGGACGTCGGCGGGCCCGACGTGTTGGAATACGGCGACATGATGCGGGTCTACGCCGACGTGGCGGGCCTGGGCAAGCGCTACCTCATCGTGTTGCCGTTTTTGACCCCGACCATCGCCAGCCTCTGGGTCGGAACGGTGACGCCGATTCCGCCCGGTTTGGCGCGGCCGCTGATCGAATCGCTGGAGTGCGACGCGGTGATGCGCAACCACGACGTCGACGGCATCATCGCGCCACCACCCGGCGGTCTGACCGGGTACCGGCGGGCCGTCGAACTCGCGCTGGACCGCGCGGCGCGGGGCGTCCCCGAACCCACCTGGTCGTCGTTGCGGTCCGAACCGGCCGAGGCGCTGCCCACGGACCCGGACTGGGCGGGTGAGATCGTCTACACCGACGTGCGCACCGCCGCAACCACCGCCGAACCCGAGAGCGTCTGGAAGGCGGCCGAGGACGCGGTGAACTCACGCGCGGCCGGCTGGAAGGTCGAGGAGCGCACAGCGGGAACCCTGCTGCGGCTGCGCTCTACCAAGCGAGCGCCGGGCCGGGAGTGGCTCGAGATTGCGGTCACTCGGCAAGAGGGTCGCGGCGCCCGCTATACCCAGCGGTCCATTTTTCTGCCGAAGGGCATTCCGGGGCGGGTGTACTGGTTCTTCGCGCGGCCGACCCACACCGCCGCAATGCGGGCACTGGCCCGCGAGGTCGTGGGTTCGTCCGGATAGCCGGCGTCAGACGCCGAACATCGGGGGCAGCACGACGACCATGATCAGCCCCCACACCAAATGGGTGAGCACCGGCGCCAGGACACCGCCGGTGGCCCGGCGCTCGAACGCGCACACCGTCCCCAGGATGATCGCGGCGAAACCGAGCATCGGGTTGCCGCTGGCCAGCGTCGCGAACGTGTAGAGGACGGTCGAAATCAGGACCGGGTGATAGCGGCCCAGGGCGGTGTAGAGCGCGCCGCGAAAGAACACTTCCTCGGCGACGCCGTTGACCAGCGTGATCGCCACGATCACCGGATACCAGCCGTGGTGGGCGTATTCCAGCACCCGGGTGATCAACTCCGCGACCGGCGTGATCTCCCGCGCGATCAGCCCGCCCACCACGAAGACCGCGCCCAGCAGGAGGCCGATCGTCGTACCGGTGATGACCGGCCTTTGGTTGCGGCCGCGCCAGCAGATGCCGCCCAGATGCAGCGGGCCGGAGATGAAGCCGCCGGCGGTCCACACTCCCGCCAGCGCCAGGGTCAGCCAGTAAAAGCTCGAATCCCCCGGATGGCGCCGTAACGAAAACCCGAGTACCCCGGCACCGATGACCACCGTGATGGCCACAATGACCCGTCGGCGTCGCACGACGGCGGGCGACTCATGGTGGGGCACAGCGACATTGGTGAGCGCGCGCCACCACTCGGACAGCGCGCCCGTGTGGTACGAACTCGTCGACTCGCTCATACGGGATGCACCTTCGGGGTCAGGGCGATCAGGATGTCGAGGCCGGTGCGCACCGCTCCGGCCACCGGACCGGGGACCCGGTTCACCAGCCCCAGCGTCGGCCGCACGACCGACGGGGTGACCCGCTGGGCGAGTCGGCGGATGCGCAGCGCATCGCCGCCGGCCCAGGTCGGGTCGGTGTTGGCGAGGTGATGCGGATCGGCCAGGGCGTTGACGGGCCGCGGCCGGCGACTGGACTGGCCGGCCAGGGCGAGGGCGATGGACTCGTCGATCCCGAGCAGGCCCCCGGGCGGGTCGGGAACCCTCTCGCGCAGGCCGGTGGCGGACGCCACCATCGGGTGGTCCAGCGATTCGACCAGATCGCCCGCCAATCCCTGGGGCACCGGCAGCGCGACGCCGGTGATCAGCGACGCCAGCGAGGTGTCGACCCTGCCGACCGGCAATCCGGTGTGCCAGCGGCCGGAGACGCGCGCATAGGCCTTGAGCAGGTCCCGGTACGAGGTGGTGTCCGGCCCGGCGATGTCGTATGCCCCGGCGGGCACCCGGTCGCGGTCGCCCGCGGCGACCAGGTAGTGCAGCACATCGCGGATGGAGATCGGGTCGAGCGGGTTGTCCATCCAGCTCGGGATCGGGATCAGCGGGAAACGGTCCCCGACGTAGCGCAGCATCTCGAATGACGTCGAGCCCGCGCCGATGATGATCGCCGCGCCCAGCCACACCAGCTCGGGGCCGTCCGGGATGGTGAGCGCCTCGGCCACCTCGGCCCGGCTGGTCAAGTGCTCGGACAAGTCCTCGCCGGCGGGCACGAAGCCGCCCAGGTAGACGATGCGTTGCACGCCGGCGTCGCGGGCCGCCGCGGCGACGTTGGCCGCCGCGGTGTTGTCGGCGTCGCGAAAACCGGGCTGTCCGATCGCGTGCACCAGGTAATACACCACGTCAACGGGCCCGCAGCTGGCGAACGCGGAGGCCAGCGACGCGGGGTCGGCGGCGTCCAATTTCACCGGCGTGACGTCGTCGAACCAGCCGAAACGCTTGAGGCGCCCCGGGTTTCGAGTCGCCGCCGCTACCTGGTGCTGATCGGCCAGTAGCGCCGTGACCAGTCGTGATCCCACATAACCGGTGGCACCGGTGACCAGAGCCCGCATACCCCGACCCTAGCGGCCCGCGCGGGCCGCGGGCCGCGCACGTAACGCCATGGCGATTTTTGGCTCGAATTTCCGTCCGGGCGTCACGCCCGCGGCACGAAAACGCTTTTGAACCGGCGGCGCGGCGGCACCGTCACCCCTACATGGACCATGCGGGTAGCCGTGCATTCGCCGGCTCAACAGGGATTGCGGTGAAAAATCCGTCCATTGCCGGCGTCGCGGTGAAGTTTCCACCTAACCGCTATACCCAGAGCGAAGCCATCCGCGCGCTGACCGACAGCGCGCGCGGCGGCGGGACTGAGTGCCGCAATACCGCGCTGCGGCCGCCCCGCTATCGCGAACTGAGCGGATTCACCGAGGCCGACGACGCCTATCTCGAGGTGGCGCTCGAGTTGGCCGAGCAGGCGTTGGTGGCCGCGCTCGACGAGGCCATGGTCAAGCCGTCGGAGCTCGACATCGTGTTTTCGACGACGGTCGCCGGGCCCGCGCTGGAGGCGCGGCTGTCGACGCGCGTGGGGCTGCGGCCCGACGTCAAACGACTCCCGCTGTTCGGCCCGGGTTCGTTGGCCGGTGCGACGGGCGTGGCGCGCATGCACGACTATCTGCGGGTGTTCCCCGACCAAACGGCCGCGGTGCTCGCGGTGGAACGGTGTTCGTTGACCGTCCAGCGGCGCGGCAACTCGGTCGCCAACTTCGTCGCCACCGGCCTTCTCGGGGATGGGGCGGCGGCGGTGATCACCGAGGGCGCCCACCGGGCCGGCCGGGAACCCACCGGCCCGCGGGTGCTGGCGACGCGCAGCCGCAGCTATCCCGATACCGGAGAGGTCATGGGCTGGAAGATCGGTGGCGACGGCTTCCGAATCGTGGTGTCCGCCGACGTCGCCACCATCGCTCAGAAATACCTGGGTGACGACGTCCGCGACTTCCTCGCCGACCACGGGCTGACCCCGGACGATGTGACGACCTGGATATGCCATCCGGGCGGCCCGCGGGTGATCGAGACCGTCGAGAGCGTCCTGAACCTTCCCCCGGATGCTCTCGACCTCACGCGAAACTCGTTGCGCACCAACGGAAATTTGTCGTCGGTCTCGGTGCTCGACGTGCTAGCGGCCAACATGGCCGACCCGCCGCCGCCGGGCGCGATCGGCCTGATGATCGCGATGGGCCCGGCGTTCTGCTCCGAGCTGGTGCTGCTGGCCTGGTAGGGCTGGTAAAGACTGTAGCCATGTATTACCTGCTGGTGCTCGCGGTCGCACTCGAGCGCGTCGTGGAACTGGTGGTGTCAACCCGCAACGCGCGCTGGTCGTTTGCCCAGGGCGCCAAGGAGTTTGGCCGATCGCATTATCCGGTGATGGTGGCCATTCATAGCGCGTTGCTGCTTGGCTGCCTCGTCGAGCCGTGGGCGCTGCACCGGCCGTTCATCGGATGGCTGGGCTGGCCGATGCTGGCCGTGGTGGTGGCCAGCCAGGCGTTGCGCTGGTGGTGCATCACGACGCTGGGCCGGCGGTGGAACACCCGGGTGATCGTTCTGCCGCAGGCGCCGCTGGTGCGTCAGGGTCCCTACCGCTGGCTGCACCATCCGAACTATGTTGCAGTGGTGGCTGAGGGGGTGGCATTGCCGTTGGTGCACACGGCGTGGCTGACCGCGGCCGTCTTCACGCTGGCCAACGCCGCGTTGCTGCGGGTGCGTCTGCGGGTGGAGAACTCCGCGTTGGGTTACACGTGAGCGACCGCGCTGGCGACGATGCAGAGCGAAGCGATGAGGAGGAGCGGCGCTCATGTCCTACGACGCGGATCTGTTGATCGTCGGTGGCGGCCCGGGCGGGCTGGCCACGGCGTTACACGCTCGACGCCTTGGACTTTCGGTGATCGTGGCCGAGCCGCGGGACACCCCCATCGACAAGGCATGTGGCGAGGGGTTGATGCCCGGCGGACTGGCCGAACTGACCTCGCTGGGCGTTGCCCCGGTCGGCATGCCGTTTCACGGCATCGCGTATGTGAGTGAACGACGACGGGCGCAGGCACGCTTTCGCAACGGGCCGGGGCGCGGCGTGCGCCGCACGACATTGCACGCGGGGCTGGCCGCGCGGGCCAAAGAACAGGACACCGACTGGATCCGCACGCGGGTGACAACCGTGGCGCAGGACGCCCACGGCGTCTCGGCCGCCGGCGTGCGCGCGAAATGGTTGGTGGCGGCCGACGGACTGCATTCCCAGGTCCGGCGGGCGGTCGGGATCACGGCGACGGCGGGGACACCGCGGCGCTACGGCGTGCGTTGGCATTATCGGGTGCCGGCGTGGTCGGAATTCGTCGAGGTGTATTGGTCGCGCTGGGGTGAGGCGTACGTGACGCCGGTCGAGCCCGATCTGGTCGGGGTGGCGATCCTGTCGCGCGGCCGGTCCGACCTGTCCTGGTTCCCGCGGCTGGCCCGCCAGCTGCACGGCGCCAGCCCCGGACAGCCCCGCGGCTGCGGCCCGTTGCGGCAGGTGGTCTCCCGCCGGGTCGAGCGGCGCGTGCTGCTGGTCGGGGACGCGGCCGGTTACGAGGACGCGCTCACCGGTGAGGGCATCAGCCTGGCGCTCAAGCAGGCCGCCGCGGCGGTCGACGCCATCGTCAACGAGACGCCGGCATCCTACGAAAGGGCGTGGCACCGAATCACCCGCAATTACCGGCTGCTCACCCGCGGGCTGGTGCTGGCCAGCAGGCCGCAGGCGGTGCGGCGCGCGGTCGTCCCGACGTGCACGCTGCTACCCGCGGTGTTCGACCGGGGCGTCAACATCCTGGGGGGCTAGTCCCGATGGCGGCGACCCGCTGCGCCCGGCTGCGCCGCGCTCGCGATCACAACTAGCGCGCCTTCCAGACCGGCTCCCGTTTCTCGGCGAACGCCAGCGGTCCCTCTTTGGCGTCTTCGGACTTGAGCAGGGCCTTCATCTCGCGCATGGTGCGCTCCCAACCCGGTTCGTCACCGACGACGACGCCGTCGTCGACGCCGTAGGCGACCCGCTTGCTGGCCTGCACCGACAGGGGCGCGTTGACGGTGATCCGCTCGGCCAGCGCCAACGCTGCGTCCAGCACCGAGCCCTGCGCGACGACGTCGTTGATCAGACCCCATTCGCAGGCTTTGGCCGCGGTCAGCGGTTCGCCGGTCAACAGCAGCTGCATCGCCACCTTGCGGGGCAGCTGCTCGGCGATGCGGAACACGCCACCGGCCGCGGCGATCAGCCCGCGCTTGACCTCGGGAAGGCCGAACTGGGCTCGTTCATCGGCCACCACCAGGTCGCTGGCCAGGGCCAGCTCGGTGCCCCCGCCGAACGCGGTGCCGTTGACCGCCGCGATGGTGGGCTTGTCGATGAAGTGATGGACGTATCCGGCGAAGCCCCATTCGGGGTGGTCGGGGTGATAGATATTCTCCCGGCGCGCGATCGCCTTGAGGTCGGCTCCGGCGCAGAACGACTTGTCGCCCGCGCCGGTGACCACCACCGCCCGCACCTCGGGGTCGTGCTGCGCCTCTTCGAGGGCATTCCCGAGTCCGATGCTGACGGCGGCGTTCACCGCGTTGCGGGCTTCCGGCCGGTTGATGGTTATCACCATCACGTTGCCCCGGCGCTCGGCCAGGGCCCCCGGCGCTTCCGTCACAACAGTTCCACGATGGTGGCGTTGGCCTGGCCGCCGCCTTCGCACATGGTCTGCAGGCCGTACTGAATTCCCTTGTCCCGCATGTGATACAGCAGGGTGGTCATGATCCGGGCACCGGATCCGCCGAGCGGGTGGCCGAGCGCGATGGCGCCGCCGTTGGGGTTGAGCTTCGTCTCGTCGGCACCGATGTCCTTGAGCCAGGCCAGCGGAACCGGCGCGAAGGCCTCGTTGACCTCGTAGGCGCCGATGTCGCCGATGGACAGGCCGGAGCGCTTCAGCACCTTCTGCGTCGCCGGGATGGGTGCGGTCAGCATGATCACCGGGTCGGCCCCGGCCAGCGTCGCGGTGTGCACCTTGGCGATCGGCTTGAGCCCCAGTTCCTTGGCCTTCTCGGCGGACATGAACAGGATCGCCGCCGAGCCGTCGGAGATCTGCGACGAGTTGCCGGCGTGAATCACGCCGTCTTCCTTGAACGCAGGCTTCAACGAGGCCATCTTCTCCATCGGCGTGCCGCGACGGATGCCTTCGTCCTTGAGCACCACGTTGCCGTCCTGATCCTTGATGCCCACGATCTGGTCATCAAAAGCCCCAGAATCCTGTGCGGCAGCAGCCTTTTCGTGCGAGTCGAGGGAGAACTGGTCGAGCGTCGTGCGGTCGAACCCCCACTGCTCGGCGATCATCTCGGCGCCGATGCCCTGGTTGGGGATCTGACCTTCGTAGCGGTCCAGGAAGGCCTGGGGGTACGGGCGCCCGCCGTTGGCCAGCGATGCGCCCATCGGGGTCCGCGACATGGACTCGACACCCCCGGCGACGACGACGTCGTAGTGCCCGGCGATGACGCCGGCGGCCGCGAAGTGGATGGACTGCTGACTCGAGCCGCACTGGCGGTCCACGGTCACGCCCGGGACGGTCTCGGGCCAGCCGGCGGTCAGCAGTGCGGTGCGCCCGATGTCGAGGGCCTGCTCGCCGGCCTGCATGACGCAGCCCCAGATGACGTCGTCGACCAGGCCCGGGTCGACGCCCGCCTTGTCGACCAGGCCGTTGAGCACCTGCGCGGACAGATCCGCGGGATGCACCCCGGACAATCCGCCGTTGCGCTTGCCGATCGGTGAACGCACTGCCTCGACGATGACGGCTTCAGCCATGGTCTTGTCTCCTTTGACACGTGGGCTTCGAAATGAGTGGAGTCTTGCGTTCGATTGTCAACCAAGGGGTTGGGCGGGCCGAGCCCGGGGGTGGTTCTCGGCCCGGCCGCCGGCGTTCAGCGCTGCCGGATGAACCAGAATTTTGTTCTCCTCGCTCGCGGTGCAGGGCAATAATGGTCGAGTGAAGCGGCTCAACGGTATGGACGCGATGCTGTTGTACAGCGAGACGCCGAACCTGCACACGCACACCTTGAAGGTGGCAATCGTCGACACCGCCGACTTCGGCCGAAAGCTTGACTTCGACCTTTTTCGGCACACGCTGAGCCGACGACTTCATCGGCTGGATCCGTTGCGCTACAAGCTGATCGACATCCCATGGCGATTGCATCATCCGATGTGGCTGCAGAATTGCGAAGTTGACCTCGACTACCATCTGCGTCGTCTTCAGGTGCCCGCCCCGGGTGGGCGCCGAGAGCTCGACGAGGTGATCGGGCGGATTGCCAGCATACCGCTGGATCGCGACCGTCCTTTGTGGGAGTTCCACTTCGCCGAAGGCTTGGCCGATCACAAGGTCGCGATCATCGGCAAGGTGCACCACGCATTGGCCGACGGCGTCGCCTCGGCGAACCTGCTGGCCAGGGTCATGGACTTGACCGGCCCGGTGCCGGACGACCGCGACAATGACACGACGTGTGCTCCGCCCTCGACAGCGCAGCTGTTGCGCGCTGCCGCCGAGGATCACGCCCGGCAGGCCGTCGCGTTACCCGGGGTGATAGCCGAGGCGCTCGCCGGGGCGCGACGGCTGCGGCGGGGCGCCCGGCAGCGCGGCAGACAGCCCGACCTTGCCCGGCTGCTGCACGCACCGCCGACATTCCTCAACCACATGGTCTCTCCGGCAAGGACTTTCGCCACCGCGACGCTGCCGCTGGATCAGGTCAAACAGACCGGCAAACAGCTGCAGATCACTATCAACGACATGGTGATGGCGATCGCCGCGGGCGCATTGCGCGAACTGCTGTTGCGCTACGACGGCAGCGCCGACCAGCCCCTGGTCGCGTCGGTCCCGGCCACCACGGACCGGTCGCCAGACCGGATCAGCGGCAACGAGCTCGGTGGCATGGCGGTGTCGCTGCCGACGCACATCGGTGATCCGCTGCAGCGGGTGCGGCTGACGTCGATGAGCACCGCGATCGCGAAAGAAAACAACGAGCTGTTCGGCCCTGAGCTGTATGGCAAATTGATCAGCTACCTGCCGGGCGCCGCATCCCCTCTGGCGTTCAGATGGCTGGCCCGGCGGAACACGAGAAACAGGCTGTTCAACATCCCGATTTCCAACGTGATGGGGCCGCGTGAGCGTGGCCGTTTCGCCGGCGCCCCGGTCAGCGAAATCTATTCGGCCGGCCCGCTGATCACCGCCTGTGGCATCAACATCACCGTGTGGAGCTACGTCGATCAGCTCAACATATCGGTGATCGCCGACGACCGCACCCTCGGCGACACCCATGAACTCACCGACGCCATGGTCAGCGCATTCCGCGAAATCCGCACTGCGGCAGGCTTTCCCGATGATATCGCCACTGTGCGGAGCGCGATGCCGCCCGCATCGGCAATCCCCCGATGACATGCAACCCAGCGACGAACGCGCTAGCGCGGGTGATAACGCTTTCCGAACTCGTCTTATGGTTACCAGGGTTCGGCCGAATTGGCCCTAACCCAGAACCGGAAAGCGCCGCTGGCGAGCCAGGCCGTCCAGCGCGGTCTGCATCATGGCGCGGATGTGCGCGTCGACGTCGGCGGCGCCGGGCGTGTCGCCGAATTGGGCGAGGACATCGATCGGTTTCAGGACCTCGCTGACGATCTTGGTCGGCAACGGCAGGTTGGGCGGCATGATCATGCTGAGCCCGAACGGAAAGCCCACGGTGATGGGCAGAATGTCGGACCGCCATCGCGACAGGCCCAGGCGCTTGGCCAGCCACGTGCCGCGCGTGAGGAACAGCTGGCTTTCCTGCCCGCCGATGGAGACGACAGGCACGATCGGCACCTGCGCGTCGATCGCCGACCTGATGTATCCAATGCGGCCGTTGAAGTCAATGACGTTCTCCGCCAGCGTCGGTCGGTAGGCGTCGTAAATTCCGCCGGGAAACACCAGCACCACGCCGCCGGACCGCAGCGCCCGTGCGGTGTTCTTCGAGGTGGCGCGAATGACCCCAAGGCGGGTCAACCATCCCGACATGGGACCGACGAACATCCCGTCGTGCCCGAGTGTGTACAGCGGGCGCTCGTACCCGAATCTGCGGTAGAACGCCGCGGCGAAGATCAGCACGTCGGGCGTGAGCATGCCGCCCGAGTGATTGCCGACCACCAGCGCACCGCCGTTGGGCGGCAACGCCTCGAGCCCCCGCACTTCGAAGCGAAACCAGCGCCGCGCCAGTGGTTCTGCCGCGCTCACGAACCGTTCGGTGAATCCCGGATCCCACGCGCCGAGGTCGTCGGCACTCACGACATCGGGGTGAATTCGAGGTGCAGCTCGGACAGGCCCCGCATTTGCCAGGTCGGGTCGTAGGTGTAGTGGCGGGCGTCCGGCGGCCCGTGCTTGGCCTCCGTGATGGTGATGTCGGCCATCCGGTCGAGTATGCGGTTCAGCGAGATCCGCCCCTCCGCGCGGGCCAGCGGTGCGCCCGGGCACGAGTGATTGCCGCGGCCGAACGCGACATGCTCGCGCACGTTCGGCCGGTCGATGCGAAACTCATCGGGCCGCTCGAACTTTCGTGCGTCCCGGTTGCTCGCGCCGGGCAGCAGCATCACCGTGCTCCCCGCCGGGATCTCGGCGTCACCGATCGAGGTCGTCGTGCGCGCCATCCGGAAGTGACACTTGACCGGGCTTTCCATGCGCAGTGTCTCTTCGACGAAATTCGGTATCCGGCTGCGGTCTTCGCGGAGCAGCTTTTGCAACTCCGGATTCTCGGCGAGCATGCGGACCCCGAAGCTGAGCAGCTTGGTGGTGGTTTCCTGGCCCGCCGCGAACAGGAACGTCGCCAGCCGGACCACGTCGATCACTTCGGGCGTCGAGCCGTCGGGATACTTCGCCTGGGCCGGCTCGGTCAACACGTCTTCGCGTGGCTGTCGGCGGCGCTCGGTGATGTGCGTGGTGAACTTCTCGTCGAGGTATTCCAGCGGATTGTGGGCGCGCGTCATCGAGTCGTCCTCGACCCCACCGGAGAACTTGCCCGAGAACACATCCCGGAATTCTTCGTGATCCTCGATGGGAACGCCCAGCAGGTCGGCGATCACCAGTCCGGAGAACGGCCGCGCGTATTCGTCGAGGAATTCACAACTCCCGCGGGATAGGAACTCGTCGAGCTGCTGATCGGCGAGCCGCCACATGAAGTCTTCGTTTTCCTTGAGCCGCTTGGGTGTTAGCAGGCGACTGAGCAGGCCCCGCGTCCGGGCGTGCTCCGGTGGGTCTTGAGTCACGATGTGTTCGCTCATCGGGATCTGCGAGCGATGCTGTTCGATCAGGCTGCCGATGTCGTCACCCTCAGGCTCGAACGGCAGCCCCGAAAACGGGCCGGCGACCGAAACACACGACGAAAACGCCGGATCTTTATAGACGGCGAGCGCTTCGGAGTGTCCCGTCACCGCCGTGACACCCTGGTCGGGTCGCGGCAGCACCGGGCAACGCGCGCGCAGATGGTCGAAGTAGGGGTACGGGTCCGGAATCAGGGACACGTCAGTGAAGAAATCAACCGATTCGAATTCGCTCAACAGGACTCCTAGGCATCCAGGTAACCGCCCCACCAACGTCAACCCGGGCGACGCAACCTCTCCTGCCAATCTAGAACTGAACAAATATTAGGTCAAGCTGAGCGCTCCCGGAGTGGCCGCACGATTACCGGCCGCCCCCGGACCCATCGCGCCGCCGGCGCGTTCGACGCCAGTTCTTCGGCGGCGCGCACAGCGCCGGTCACCCGCAGTTCATTTCCCCTGGGGCGACGGCGCATATCGTCCCCGGATGTGAGCACTCCCGCACCCGGTCCCGGTTGGTGGCTGGCGTCGGACGGCAAGTGGTATCCCCAGCGATGGGAAAGCACCTTCATCTCGCACACTCACGAGTCGTTGCAAACGGTTCTGGAAGCGGCGAACCGCCTGACAAGCACCTACGGCGAGCAGGGCTGGGAAATCGTGGGATCCTCGGTGCAACGCATCCAAGTCGCCCATCGCTTCAAGAAATACGACCGGGGCGGTGACCACTATTTCGAGTGGAGCATCGTCTGCACACTCAAACGGCCGCTGCCGCCCGGCTGAACCGAGATTGCCGCCACGGTCGCGATCCAACCCGAAAACCGCGACCCCGACGGCAATCTCGTCGAAGGATGCTTCCTAGCCGGCCGGGTATGCGACCGACTTGATCTCGGTGTACTGGTCGAACCCGGCCACACCGTTCTGCCGGCCCACGCCGCTTTCCTTGTAGCCGCCGAACGGTGTGTCGGCGCCGTACGGGGCGCCGCCGTTGACGCCCATGAAGCCGGCCCTGATCCGTCGGGTCACCGACAGCGCACGCTCCAGCGAGCCCGCAAAAACGTTGCCAGCCAACCCGTACACGCTGTCGTTGGCGATCCGGATCGCGTCTTCCTCGTCGTCGAACGGGATGACCGACAGCACCGGGCCGAAGATCTCCTCCTGCGCGATGGTCATCTTGTTGTCGACGTTGGTGAAAAGCGTTGGCCTGATGTAATAGCCCTTGTCAAAACCGGTTTCGGCACCCGGGCCGCCGACCAGCGCCGTGGCGCCCTCTTCGACGCCCTTCTTGATGTAGTCCGTGACGCGATCGAACTGTCGTTGCGAGATCACCGGCCCACACAGCGTTCCCGGGTCCTGCGGGTCCGCGCATGTCACGTTCTCGTAGATGTTCTTGAGGATCTCCACGCCCTCGTCGTAGCGGGACCGCGGCAGCAGCAGCCGGGTCGGGTTCGCGCAACCCTGACCGGCGTGCATGCACGGCGCGATGCCGACCATGCATGCCGTGCCGAAGTCCGCGTCCTCGAGGACGATGGTGGCCGACTTGCCGCCGAGTTCCAGGAACAACCGCTTCATGGTCGCGGCGCCCTTTTCCATGATCCGCTTGCCCACCACCGTCGAGCCGGTGAACGAGATCAGGTCGACCTTCGGCGACAGCGTCAGCTCCTCACCCACGAAGTGGTCCGAGGCGGTGACGACGTTGACGACGCCCGCGGGGATGTCGGTCTTCTCGGCGATGAGCCGGCCCAGCCGGGTCGCGTTGAACGGGGTGTTCGGCGCCGGTTTGAGCACCACCGTGTTGCCGGTGCCCAGCGCCTGGCCCAGCTTGTTGATCGTCACCTCGAACGGGAAGTTCCACGGCACGATCGCGCCGACGACGCCGACCGGTTCCCGCCACACCTTGCGGGTGGTCAGCGTGCCGGTCAGGCTGATCACCTTGTCGCCCAGGTCGGTCTCCCACGCGTATTCGTCGATCAGCCGGGCCGGGTACTTCAGCCCGTCTTCGAGTGGGGCGTCCAGCTGCGGTCCGAAGGTGATGGCCCGGGGCGAGCCGACCTCGAGGATCAGCTCCTCGCGCAGCTCGTCGATCTCGGACTCGATCGCCTCGTGCAGCTGCAACAGGCAGCGCTTGCGCAGCTCGCGGTTGGTCGACCAGTCGGTCTCGTCGAAGGCGCGCCGGGCGGCGTCGATGGCCCGGTGCATGTCCTCCTTGGAGGCGTCGGCGACCTCGCCGAGCGACTCCTCGGTCGCCGGGTTGATGTTGGTGAAGGTGCCGGCCTGCCCGTCGACGAGTTTGCCGTCGATCATCATCTTCGGCTCGAAGCGGACCTTTACAGCCTCAGTCATATCTGTCACTCTCTTTTGAATCGCGGAGGGGCTACGGAGAGCCTTACCGGAAACTAGCCGATTGGCAAGCGCCAACCTCTGCGGGGCTGGTCATTGGGGGTCGAACAGCACCGGAACCGACGTCGGTGACCGGAAGACCTGGCCGCGGATATGGGGGTCGTCCGCGTCGGGATCCAGCCGCAGGTTCGGCAGCCGGTCGAGCAAAAGATTGATCGCGGTGCGCATCTCGAGCCGCGCCAGGTGCATGCCGAGGCAGACGTGCACGCCGTGCCCCCAGCCCAGGTGCGCCCGGGCCTCGCGGTGGATGTCGAACGTGTCCGGATCGGGATAACGATCCTCTTGCCGGTTCGCCGAACCGAGCATCGGCATCACCGTCGCCCCGGCCGGGATCGCCACGCCGCCGAGATCGGTGTCGCGAGTCGCCACCCGGGTGATGGTCAACAGGGGTGCTTCCCAGCGCACGCCCTCCTCGATCGCCTGCGGCAGCAGCGACCGATCCGCGCGGATGGCGTCCAATTGCTCCGGGTCCTTCAGCAGCGCCAACAGCAGGCTGCCCAACGACCGGTACGTCGTCTCCACTCCGGCGGGCAGCAGCAGCCGAAGGAACGAGAAGATCTCCTCGTCCGCCAACTTTTCCCCGTCGATCTCGGCCGCGGCGAGCGCGCTGATCAGGTCGTCCTTCGGCTCGGCGCGGCGGGCCTCGAGGATCGGCGCGAAGTACTCGCACAGGGCGGCCGAGGCGGCCAATCCGCGCCCGGGATTCATCAACCAACTCAGCAGCGAAATCGACCACCGCTGGAACTGCGGGTAGTCCTCTTCCGGCAAACCCAGGAGCCCCGCGATGATCTGGCTGGGATAGTCGAAGGTGAACTCCTTCACCAGATCCGCCTTGCCGTTAAGCGCGAACTTGTCGATCAGACCATTGGCCACGCGGCCGACCAGCTCGTCCTGCCAGCGCGCCAATGACTTCTGCGAGAACGCCTTCGACACCAGCGAGCGCAGCCGCCCGTGGATCGGCTCGTCCATGCCAAGCATCACGCCTTCGCCCAGCACGGGGCCGAACGCGGCGATCACAGCCGACGACGAGAACGTCTCGTTGTCGCGCAGCATCTGCTGGATGTCCTCGTGCCGGTACACGATGAACATCGGCAGCCCTTCCTCGTGCGGCAGGGCTCCCGAAGTCTCGAGTCGCTGCACCGGTTCCTCGCGGCGTATCCGCGCCAGTTCGGTGTACGGATCGCGCACGTCACCCGATATCGCATCGTCGAACGCGCCGAAGTCTTCCAGATCGTCGAAAAGTTGTTCCATGATTGCCCCTCAATCCCCTTGCTGTGCCACATTCTTTTGCGACGAGAACCGCCCGGCCACCGCGGCCAGGCGCTGCATCACCGGCTGCGGAAGAACACGAGCGACGAACATCATCGCCTTTTGCGTTGTCGTCAACGGCCATGCACCGTCGCGCATCGACCCCTGTCGGGGTATGCCCAGCACGATCCGGGACATGTGGTGCATGCCCGACGCCGGAAGGATCCTGTTGGCCACCAACAGCATCGAGGCGTCCGGGCCGATGCCGCGGCGGCGGAATGCGCCGCGATCGTCGATCGCCTTGAGCAGGCCGTCGGTGAACCGCTCGGGGGGCCGCGCCATTTTCATCGCGAAGCGCCCGCGGCTGTTCATCGTGTTGTGCAGCCGGGCGTAGGGGCCGCCGAAGTTGCGGTTGTCGGTGGTGCCGGCATCGGTGATGATCTCGGTGTCGTACGTGCCGGCCACCAGGACGGTGACACCGAGGCCGAAGGGCGCGATCTCACACGCCATCGACTCCCCCCACCGCTCCAGCGCTCCCTTGGCCGCCGAGTACGGCGCGGTGGCGGGCTGGCCCCGCACCCCTGCCGCGCTGGACACCAGGACGATTCGCCCCTGGCCGGCCGCCCGCATCGACGGCAGCAGGGCCTGGGTGAGCCTGACCGGGCCCAGCACGCTGGTGGCGAGCATGCGCTGCCACAACGCCATGTCGGTCTCCTCCACCATTCCGGCGGCGGAGATCCCCGCGTTGTGCACCAGTGCGTACGGCGCGCCCACGGCTTCTTCGATTACCTTGGCCGCCGCGGCGATCGACGCGGTATCGGTAAGGTCGAGCTGGACGCCGATCAACCGGTCGTCATCGACGTCGGATCCCGTTGCGCCTTGAATAGCCTGCCACAGCAACGGAATGCCGCGGTCGGGTGTGCGCATGGCCGCGACCACGCGCCACCCCTCCCGGTACAGCCGCACGGCCGAGGCGAAGCCCAGTCCGCGGGACGCGCCGGTGATGACGGCCGTGCGGTGCTCAGCCATTCTTGCCCGCCTTTTGGTCCTGGACAGCACAGGCGCCCTCACCCGGCGGTGGGGCATCGACATGGGGCCGCCCGTTCGGCTCCCCGCTGGCCCAGGTCGACCAGATGCCGACCGAGTAGGGGCCCTGCGCACCGGCCTTCTCGTAAAAACCCTGCGGGTCATAGACTTTGGCTTCCGGATACGGCCACGGGCAGGCCACCGAAGTGGCGGCATGACTGACCTTGATGACCCAGAACCAGGCGCCGTAGGCGAAGTACGACACGTTGATGATCGCGAACATCACCAGGAAGGTGCCCAGCACCGGACGCGTCGGGAACAACTTGGCTTTCGCGGCAAGCTTTTCCGCCACCGACTTACCCGTGTCGTCGCGGTAGCACAGGATCGCGGCCGGCACCATCACGAAGGTCACCGAGAACGATTCCCAGATCAGCGGGAATTGAAATGTGGTGCCGGTGAACACCGACCCCCAGGGGATGACCTGGGAGTAGATGTACATGCCCATGTGCACGAGCTGGATCTCCAGCCACGCGTCGAAGACAAAGCCGATCGCACAGGTCAGCAGGCCCAGGCTGACCAGGGGGTGGCGCGACACGAAGGCCGTAGGCCCGTACTTGGCCTGCAGCTTGCGCAGGATCCAGACTGCCGGGAAGTAGGGCCCGAAATAGAACGTCACATAACCGAATACGACGAACGGCTCCACGGTCGGCGACAGCGACACCAAGGGCCAGGATTCCGGCCAGTGGATGAGGTCGGGGTTGTACACCGCGAACGGCGACCAGTTCATGATCGGGTCCTGCCACACGATCAGCGTGGTGCACAGGAACATCAGCATCACCGGGCTGCCCGGGTTGCGGCGCCATCCCCGGACGAACACCACCACCAGGACGATCAGCATGATCACGGTGGAGATGTGCAGGAACGTGATGTAGTCCAGGCCGAAGATGAACTTCACCGGGCGGGGTCGGCCTTGCACGTTCGGGTTGCCGACGCGCGGGTCAAGGGCCACACGGCAGTTCGCGATGAAGAACAGCGCGAACGCGGCCAGCGCGGCGCCGGCGATCCAACCGCCCCAGCCGCGCTTGCCTTTTCGTTGCGGGACGGCCGGCTCCTCCTGCGCGGCAGGCGGTGTGGTTTGTTCCGTAGACATCGAGTCAGACTTCCTCTCCGAAGCGATCGACCAGATGCGAGTTGACGCCGTCGGCATCGAGGGTGCGCGCCACCAGATAGCCGGCACCCATCCATGCCCGCCGCGTCCACTTCCCGAAGGACACCCGGGTGCCTGGGGCGCCGGAGGCGGCGGGCATCATCTTCACCCGCTCCAGCGCCTCCTTAACCCCGCGCGGACTCAACGGATGCGCGTCGGTGAAGGCCCGCACCAGGGTCGCGGCGACATCGCGGTTCACCACGGTCACACAGAACTCGGGTCGACTGCCGTTGTACTTCTTCGCATAGCTGTCGAGGAATTCCTGACCGATCCGGTTCGCCTCGTCGTACTGGTCGACACCGGTCCAGCCCATGAACGCGTTCCACATGATCGGGTTGACCCACGCGTTCTGCCACGCGGTGGTGGTGAAGCGGGGCGGGTCCCAACCGAGGACCTCGAGCGCCGGGTTGATGAACACGATCCCGAATCCGAAGCCCAGGTGCACGATCGCCTCGGCCTTCGCCTCATGCAGCGTCTGGACCGCGGCGTTGATGTCCTGAGCCGTCTGGGCGATCGAAACCTCCGCTGCGATTCGAATACCCTTGCGGCGACAGGCGTTTCGAAGATTTTTCAGGTAGCTCTCACCGATGAGGCTCTGCTCCACCAGCACACCGATCTCGGCGAGTCCGCGCTTGGCGATGAGGTCGGCCAGAAAGATCGGCTCGTCGGTCATCGAGCCCTGGGGGAAGGCGAACGTCCATTCGCCCAACCAGTCGTCGGTGCCGGTCACGCTGATCGCGGGCACCTTGAACCGTTCCTCGATCGCTTCTCGCAACGGCACGCAGTTGTCGGTGATGTTCGGGCCGAAGACAACCAGGCAGCCCTCGTCGACCAATTCGCCGTACGCATCGATCACCGCCTTGACCGAACCCTTGGGCAGACCCTCCACCTCGCGATAGATCATCTGCACGGGACGGTCCATCACCCCCTGAGCGACCGCCTCTTCGAAGATCAGGTCGAACGTCTGGGTGAAGGAGGCGAACAGCTCCTCGGGAAAGCCCGGCGGCAGGGTGAAGTCCATCAAGTAGCCGACCTTGATCGGCTCAGCAGTGCTTTCGTAGGACATCTGACCTCCCGGGTGACCCGCTCAATCGCACCGATCCATGGCTGACCTAATATTTGTTCAGACCGTAGCTGAGACGGTATCGGGGGCGGCGTGCAGCGTCAATCATCTAGGCTCCCACACCCAGATAGACCTCGACCATTTCGTTGAGGGCCCGGGCGACTGCCACGTCGTCGGTGAGCGGTCCGGCGATGGCCGCCCGGGCCGACTCTTGCATGGTCAGGCCCTCGGCGACCAGCCGGCCGGCCGCGATCAGGACCCGAGTCGACGCGACCTCGCGCAGCCCCCCGGTTTCCAGGCGGCGGATGGCCTGGCCGAAGCGCACCAGCTCGGCCGCGGTGGCGGCGTCCACACCCGCCTCATGCGCAACGATGCCCTCTTCGACATCGGCTGCGGGAAAACCGAATTCGATGGCGACCATGCGCTGACGCGTCGAATCCTTGAGATCCTTCAGCACGCTTTGATAGCCGGGGTTGTACGACACCACCAGGCCGAACCCGGGCGCGGCGTCCAGGGTGACGCCGAGGCGCTCGATCGGCAGTTGCCGCCGGTGGTCGGCGAGCGGGTGCAGCACCACGGTGGTGTCCTGCCGGGCCTCCACCACCTCGTCCAGGTAGCAGATCGCGCCCTCGCGCACCGCCCGGGTCAACGGACCGTCCACCCAGACCGTCTCGTCGCCGCGCAGCAGATACCGCCCGACCAGGTCCGCCGTGGTGAGGTCGTCATGGCAGGACACGGTGATCAGCGGCCGGCCCAGGTCGTGCGCCATCGCCTCGACGAAGCGGGTCTTGCCGCACCCGGTCGGCCCCTTCAGGACGAGCGCCAATCCTTGGCGGTATGCGGCCTTGAAGACGGCCTCCTCGCCGCCGACCGCCTGGTAGTAGGGCCGGTCCCCGGTATCGGGAGCCATGCCGTTTCGGCTGGCTATCCCGGACTCGTTGGCCATGACGTCCCTTCTGCGAATTTATTGGAGCCTAACCGGAACAGATGTTTGTTTCAAGTGCGCCGTCGCGTGGGTGGGGGTTCACAGCCCGATCGCCAACTGCATTCGGGGACATGCGATCAGCACGAAATACGGGCAATCAAGCGCTCACCCTCCGACGCACCTCCGCCGAGCGCAACGCGGACCGGAACAGCGGTCCGATCACACCCGCCAGCTGATCGGGACGCGCGATCGTCGCGTGCGCGGTGCTGCCGAACACCCGGCGCAGGGATCCCACATCGGTGCCCGCGCCGATCGTCAGGCACACGCAACCGGTCCCCCGGCGCCGGGCTTCGGTCAACGCGCGGCGCGCGTCCGCGGCGCCATAGGCGCGCTCGTATCCGTGGTCGTAGGCCAGGCCGTCGGACAGCACGACGAGGAGCCGCCGAGACGTACCGCCGCGCGCCTCCAGCACCGACGAGCCGTGCCGGATGGCCGCACCGAGACGGGAGTACGCGCCGGGCTCCAGGCTGTTCAGCCGCCTGATGACGCGCGCATCGAGATGGTCGTCGAACCGCTTGACGGGCACCATGGTCACCGCCGCGCGACCCTGCGAGTAGTACGCGTACAGCGCCACCCGGTCGCCGAGGTCGTGCAGCGCCACGGTCAGGTTGGCGACGGCCGCACGCTGCTGTTCGTGCACCGTGCGTCCCACGGTTCCGGGCTCGGCCGCCGACCCCGACACGTCGAGAAGCAGCAGCACGGACAGGTCGCGCCGGCGCCGCAGGCTGTCCAGATACACCGCCTCGTCGGGCACCGAACCGGCCCGCACCTCGACGCGGGCTTCGACGGCCGCGTCGATGTCGATGTCGTCGCCCTGCGACTGCCGGTGACGACGGTGCAGACCCATCCCCAGCCGGGACAGCGGCCGCCGCACCCCGATGGCGTCGTCGATCGCCTGGGTCGCCGACGCCTTGACCGCGGGCTCGACTTCCCGCACGGTGCACCAGGCCGGCCGGTAGTGCTTACGGGCGACATCCCACTCCGGATACCGCACGCCGCCCGCCGCGGCCTTCTCGTCGTCGATCTCCTCGGCCGAGGTTGACGCCAGCGACGAGACGGCGTGCGCACCGCGGATCCCGGAGTTGGTGCGGTGGGTCGGGGCATCGGCGCCGGGCGGTCCACCGCCGCTGCTGCGCGACGTCTTCCTTTTTGGAGACAGCATCTTCTTCAGCCACTTGCCGATGAAGCCGCCGCCGCCGACCGGGCTGGTGAACACGTCGGGATCGTCGGAGTCGTCGACCTCACCGTCGTCGAGTTCTTCGAGTTCCCGCGCGCCCTCGCGCCGCGGGACATGCGCCGCGGTCGCCTCTTCGTCTTGCTTGACCGTCCTGGCGCACGCGGCCACGACCTTGGCCGCGCGGATCACGCCGAACTCCGGCGCCGGGTCGTCGAGCGCTGCCCGGGAGGCCGCGATGTCGAGTGACGCTTCGGGTGAAGCACTGCGAGCGGCGATGTCCCGATCGCCCATCGACGCCAAAATGCTTGGCAGAAAAGGCGCATTGGCGACCAGGGCACGGTGTCCCTCGACCGCCAGGTAGCGCCTGGCCAGCTTGCGGCGGCGAACCAACGGCCCAACGACGTTGGGTTCCAGGCTGCCGGCCGCGATCAGCGACGCCTGCACGGCCACGGCCTTGAGCGCCTCGAGCCGCGAGGCCGCGGCGGCGTCGACGTGAATCGTCTGGCCGTCCGTCCACGCCGGTTCACCCGGCGGCAGCCCGGCGACCGCGACGGCCCGACCCGCCAGCGCGGAGGCGAGCATGCCCAGGGCCTGCAACCGGTCGGTACCGGCGTCGTCCCCCACGCTCCACCTCCGACTTGTTGACCAAATATCTGTTCCACCGTAAAGTCCGGCTGCACGGCAGTCAATGAATCAGGAGCCAACGATGATTGACTTCACCGGCCAGGTGGCGGTGGTGACCGGCGCCGGTCGGGGACTGGGTCGGCTGTATGCGCTGGACCTGGCCCGCCGCGGCGCCGCGGTGGTGGTCAACGACGTCGGCGGCTCGATGCGCGGCGACGGTTCCGATTCCGCGGTGGCCGATGACGTGGTCGACGAGATCACCGAAGCGGGCGGCCGGGCGATCGCCTCCTATGACTCGGTGGACAGTCCGGCCGGCGGCCAGGCGATCATCGACGCGGCCGTGGACGCATTCGGGCGCCTCGACGCCGTCGTCAGCAACGCGGGAATCTTCGGCAGCGTGCCCTTCGAGGACCTCGCGCACGACGACTGGACGCGAATGCTGCGCGTGCATCTGGACGGCGGGTTCTACCTCTCCCAGCCCGCGTACCGCGTGATGAAGAACAACGGGGGCGGGCGGTTCGTGTTCATCTCCTCCTCCGCCGGCATCTTCGGCCAGCCAATGGAGGCGCACTACGCCGCGGCCAAGGCCGGCTTGGTGGGGTTGACGAACGTCATCGCCATCGAAGGCGAAGCGCATGGGATACTCGCCAACTCCGTTATGCCGACCGGCTTTTCGCGGATGGTCACCGAGACCGTCGGCGACGAGAAGTTCCTCGCCGAATCGGGCTTCATGCAAGCCATTCGACCCGAGCTTGTCGTGCCCCTGGTGACGTTCCTGGCCAGCCGCGCCTGCACATTCACCCACCACAATTACTCGGCCGCGGCCGGACGTTACGCCCGGGTGTTCGTCGGCCTCGCCGAAGGCTGGCTCGCCGACGCCGACAGCCAGCCGACCGCCGAGGACATCGAGGCCCGTCTCGAGGAGATGTCGTCGACGGAGAAGTTCCGCGTGCCCGCATCGATCGTCGACGAGGTGCTGGAAGTGTGTGAGCGACGGGGTGTCAGCCCGATGCCCGGCAACGCCGAGGTCGCCTTCCCCGAACCGCGAGGGAGCTGACCGTGGATGACGACTTGCGCGACCGGGTCAACCGGCTGACCGACCGTGCGGAGATCTACGACTGCATGCAGCGCTACGCGCGCGGCATCGACCGGCAGGATCGGGCACTGCTGCGATCGGCCTACCACGACGGCGCCATCGACGACCACGTCGGATTCGTCGGCGAGGTAGACGATTTCATCGACTGGGCGCTGGCCTATCACGGTAGCCAGACGCGATACCAGCACTACCTGCTGAACCACACCGCCGACATCGACGGCGACGAGGCGCACGCCGAGACCTATTACCTGTTCATCGGGACCGATCGCGAACCGGCGAACCACATGACGATCTCCGGGGGTCGTTACGTCGACCGCCTGGAGCGGCGCGACGGGCGTTGGGCGATCGTCGATCGCGTCTGCCTGGTGGAGTTCATGAACGAATCGCAGTCGCTGCTCACCGACGACGCCATCGCGATGGTGCCCGGGGCCGGCACGCCCCGCCACGACAGGACGGACGCCTCATACGATCGGCCGCTCGCGGCGTCCCGCACGGCGGCCGCCGTTGTTGACCAAACAAGTCAGGGCTAGAGAATAGAAGAGTGGACTTTTCATACCCGGCGGACGTGGAACAGTTCCGCACCGAACTGCGTGACTGGCTCGCGGAGAACCTGACCGACGAGCTGGTGGCGGCCCGCCGGCCCACCGGCCGCGACGACGCCGCGTTCGAGACGCTGCGCGCGTGGAACGCGACGATGGCCGACGCGGGATGGGCCGCCGTGTCCTGGCCCCCCGAGTACGGCGGGCGCGGCGCGACGGTGCTCGAGCAACTGGTCTACACCGAAGAGACCACGCGAGCCCGAGCTCCGATGCCGCTCAACGTCATTGGGCTGAACAACATCGCGCCGGCGATCATGCAGTACGGCAGCGAGTCCCAGAAGCTCACGCTGCTCCCCCGGATGATGCGCGCCGACGACATCTGGTGCCAGGGGATGTCGGAACCCGAGGCGGGATCCGACCTCGCCGCGCTGCGCACCCGCGCCGTGCGCAATGCCGGTCCGCAAGGCGACGGCTTCGTCGTCAATGGCCAGAAGATCTGGACCTCATTGGGGCATCGGGCCGACTGGTGTCAGCTGTACGTACGCACCGATCCCGACGCACCCAAGCACAAGGGGATTTCCTGCCTGATCGTCGACATGCGACTGCCGGGCATCGAGGTCCGTCCGCTGGTCACGCTCAACGGCGACGCCGATTTCGCCGAGGTGTTCTTCGACGACGTGCGGGTGCCGGCGGACGCGTTGCTCGGTCCGCTCAACGCGGGCTGGCAGGTGGCCACCACCACGCTCAGCCACGAACGCGCCGGGGCTGCACGGCTGTACGCGGAGATGCAGGTGCGGCTCGAAGAGCTGGTCAACGATCTCGCCGCGGCCGGCACCGGTGCGCTGGACGATCCCGTCATCCTGCGGCGCCTCGGCGAAATCGCGGTCCGGATCAAGTATCTCGAAGTCCTGTGCCAGCGGTCGATCTCGGCGACCCTGCATGGCGGTGACGCGCTGGGATCGGCCAGCCTGGCCAAGACGGTGTGGGGTGAGATCGGCCAGGACCTGGCCGCGCTGGCCTTTGATGCCCTGGGCACCCGCGGCGCCGGCGCGCCGTGGGCGAACTACCGGCTGACGTCGCGGTCGCTGACCATCGCGGGCGGTACCACGCAGATCAACAAGAACATCACCGCGCAGCGGGTACTGGGGTTGCCGCGCAAATGAACCTCGAACTCACCGAAGAGCAGGTGGCCCTGCGCGACACCACGCGGCGCTTCCTCGCCGAGAAGGCATCCATTTCACAGCATGTGCGGGCGCTGCTCGACGATCCGACCGGAACGGACGCGGCGGTGTGGCGCGGTCTCGCCGATCTCGGAACCACCGGTCTGCTGGTGCCGGAGGAATACGGCGGCGCCGGCATGACGATGGTCGAGGCCGGCATCGTCGCCGAAGAACTGGGCGCCGCGCTGCATCCGGGGCCGTGGCTGTCGAGCGCGGTGGCCGCCCCGCGCGCACTGACGCGGCTGGAGGCCAACGACGTCGCACCGGAGTTGTTGCGCGGCATCTCCGACGGCACCACGGTGGCCGCGGTCTGCTTTCCGGACTCGGCGAGCGCGTCCGTCGTCGCGAGCCGCAACGATGACGCCGTCGTGTTGCACGGCGAGATCGCCGCGGTGCCCGACGCCGCGGCCGCCGATGTGCTGCTCGTGGTCGGCGAAGATGATTACGGCACTGCGCTTTTCGCGGTGCGAACCGGCTCGTCCGGGGTTTCGGTTGTGCCCGAGCACGGTATCGACCCCACCCGCAAGCGGTTCCGCGTCACGTTCGACGCGGCACCCGCGCAACGCCTGGCCGCGCTGACCATGGACGATGTGACCGCGGTGATAGACGACGTGCTGATCGCCACCGCGGCCGACGCACTCGGCGCAGCGCGCGCCATCATGGACCTCGCCGTCGACTACGCAAAGGGCAGAACACAATTCGGCCAGCCGATCGGCTCCTTCCAGGCCATCCAGCACCTGTGTGTCGACATGTATGAGACCGTCGAACTGGCCCGCAGCGGCGTGATCCACGCGTTGTGGGCCAGCGACGCGTTCCCGGGAACCGACGGCCAATCCGGCGAGGAGCGGCATCTCGCCGCGCTGCGGGCGAAGGCGTTCGCCGGGCGGCTGGCCACCGTGGCCGACACCGCCATTCAGGTGTTCGGCGGGATCGGCTACACCTGGGAGCACGATGCTCACCTCTACCTCAAGCGCCTGCTGAGCTGGAGCGCGTTTCTCGGCGGCCCCGACGGGTACCTCACCGAACTCGGTGCGCGCCTTGCCAAGAGAGGTTGTGAATGATGGAGATCGAGTACCTGCTCACCGCGACTCCCTCGGCGCGCAAATCACTCGACCTCGACGCGCCAGTCGACCTCGACGACATCCGCGACTGCCTGCGGATCGGCCTGCAGGCCGCGAACGGGTCGAATGCCCAGTCGTGGCGCTGGCTGGTGATCTCCGATCCCGCGCTGCGCACCAAGATCGCCGAGCTGTATCGTCAGGCCTACCTGCTGCGGGTCGGCGGGCAGATGATCGCCGGCCTGATGCCCGCGGGAACACCCGAGAGCCGGGTCATGTCATCGACGGAGTGGCTGGTCGAGCACATGGCGAGCGTGCCACTGCTGGTAATCCCTTGCTATGAGCCCTATTTGCCCCGCATCGAGGGCGACGAATCGTTTCACCTGGCCACGTTGTACGGCTCGATCTTCCCGCCGGTATGGAATTTCCAGCTGGCCTTGCACACCCGGGGATACGGGACGTGCATCACCACCTTGCATCTGCATCACGAAGAGGAAATCCGGAACCTGCTCGGGATTCCGCCAACCTACGTTCAGGGTTGTCTACTGCCGGTGGGTCGGCTGCGGGCGGGCCGCACGTTCTCACCGGCGCCCCGGCGGCCACTCGAGGAGGTGGTCGCGTGCGACCGCTGGGATGGCGACCCGCTCTAGAATGGACCTTTCACCGCTTTGTGCAGCGCATTCATCGCGCCCGGTCTGATAGCCTCTAACAAAGATTTGGTTCGGCAAGAGAGGACGAATGCGAATGCTCGTCACCCCGCAGCCGTCCGGATCTGCACACCGCTAACCATGGCGAGGGCCGAGTCGCTACGGGCCAGCGGTACAGCTGATTCTCCGACGCGCCGCGCCGAGATCCTGGCCACTGCCGCGTCATTGATCGCATCCTCGGGATTGCGGACGTCGCTGCAGGAGATCGCCGATGCCGCCGGCATTCTGCCCGGCAGCCTGTATCACCACTTCGAGTCCAAAGAGGCCATCCTCGTCGAGTTGATCCGCCGCTATCAGGACGACCTGGAGCGCATCGGGCGGTCCGCCCAGGCGCGGCTGGACGAACCCGACGCTCGTCCGGTCGCCGAACAGATCATCGAACTCGGATCCGCGATCGCCAACTGCGCCGTCGAACATCGCGCCGCATTGCAGATGTCGTTCTACGAGGGGCCGAGTACGGATCCGGAGCTGATCAAGCTGACGCAGCAGCGGCCCGTGGCCATCCTGGAGGCGATGCTGCAAACGCTGCGCGCCGGCCGGTGGAGCGGTTACATCAAACCCGACATCGACCTTCCCACCCTGGCCGACCGGATCTGCCAAACCATGCTGCAGGTCGGGCTCGATGTCATGCGTCACAAGTCCGCCACCGACCAGGTGGCCGGACTGCTGTGCCGAATCATCTTGCAGGGCTTGGCAACTCGTCCTCCGACGGACTCCGCACTGGACCGGTCGAAAGCATTCGCCGCGGCCAGTGACGTCATCGCGACCTGGTCCGACGACAGCGATGCGGATCCGAGCGACAAGGCGGCGGCGGTGCGTGCGGTGGCACGAGCCGAGTTCGGCCGCAGAGGATATGAAGTCACCACCATCAGGGACATCGCCTCGGCGGCGGGTCTCGGCACCGGAACCGTGTACCGGGTGATCGGATCGAAGGACCAACTCCTCGCATCGATCATGGAATCCTTCGGCAGGAAGGTCGAGGCGGGCTGGGTCAGCGTCCTGCGCTCGGATGCCACACCGATCGAAAAGCTGGACGCGCTGAGCTGGGTCAACGTCAATGCGCTCGATCGGTTTTCCGACGAGTTCAGGATTCAGCTGGCCTGGATGCGCCAGTCACCCCCGGACACACCGAATCCGGGCTGGCTCTACGCCACGCGGCTGCGGCAGATGAAAACGCTTCTTTCCGAGGGGATCCGGTCCGGAGAAATAGGTGTCGACGCACCGTCCACCGCCATGTTGTCGCGCTGTGTGGTCGGCCTGCAGTGGATACCGGAGAACATTCTGCAAGACATCGGCACCCGCGCGAGTTTGGTGCACGCCCGCGACACCGTTCTGCGGGGCGTCGCGGTGCGCGGCAAGTTAATCTCAATTAATCAGCCCCGGTATTGAACCAAATAACTGTTACCCATACAGTTGAGCAGTTAGAACCGCGTTGGCATTATCCGAGAAGGGGATTTCCATGACCATTGTCGATCGGTTGCGCTACGACGGCAAGCGCGCTCTCGTTGTCGGTGGCGCGACTGGCATGGGCGCCGCGGCGGCCAAGTCAGCGGCCGAGCTCGGGGCCGAAGTCATCGTGCTGGACTACGCGCCGGTGGATTACAAAGTCGCCCAGTCCGTGCAGGTGGACCTGCGCGATCCCGCCTCTATCGACTCCGCCCTCGAGCAGGTCACGGGTCCCATCCACGCCGTGTTCTCGGCCGCCGGCGTCGCCGACGGGACGATCGACCTGATGAAGATCAACTTCATCGGCCACCGCCACCTGATCGACCGCCTGCTGGAAAAGAACCAGCTGCCCAACGGCTCTGCCATCTGCTTCATCTCCTCGGTCGCCGGCATGGGCTGGGAGAACGACCTGGACCTGATGCTGGAGTTCCTGGCCACGCCGGACTTCGCGGCCGCCGAGGCATGGTGCCAGGCGCACGAGGCCGAAGGCATCAACCACTACGGCACCAGCAAGAAGGTGATCAACACCTACGTGGCGACCCAGGGCTACCCGCTGGCGAAGAAGGGCATCCGCATCAACGCGATCTGCCCGGGACCGACCGACACCCCGTTGGCGCAGGCCAACGCGGACCTGTGGCTGTCCTTCGCCCAGGACTACCGCGACGAGACCGGCTCCAAAGTGCACACCCCGGAGCAGATGGGCGACGTCATGGCGTTCCTCAACAGCGAGGCCGCGTGCGGCGTCAGCGGGATCACGCTGTTGGTGGACTCCGGCCACACCATGGCCTCGATGACCGGCGCCTACGCGCCGGGCAAGCCGATCATCGACATCATCATGGGCAAGGTCAAGCTCTAACTCCGCTTCGCTTCCCGCGAGACTGCCTACCGCTCTACCCGGCGTTTGCGTTGGTAGTTGCAGCCTCGCGGGAAAGTAACGTCGAAGGCATGGCACGCATCATCGTCTTCGGCGGACACGGCAAGGTCGCACTGCAACTGGCTCGCGATCTGACCCAGCGCGGCGACCAGGTGAGCTCGGTCTTCCGCAATCCCGATCACTCCGACGATGTCGCTGCCACCGGCGCCAAGCCGGTGGTGGCCGACATCGAGCAGCTCGACACTGACGCGCTGGCCGATCTGCAGGCCGGGCACGACGCGGTCGTCTTCTCGGCCGGGGCGGGCGGCGGCGATCCGGACCGGACCTATGCCGTCGACCGCGACGCGGCGATCCGGGTGATCGACGCCGCCGGGCAGGCCGGTGCCAAGCGGTTCGTAATGGTCTCCTACTTCGGCGCCGGGCCGGATCACGGTGTGTCCCAAGATGATCCGTTCTTCGCCTACGCCGAAGCCAAAGCCACCGCCGACGCCCACTTGCGCGACAGCGCGCTGGACTGGACCATCCTGGGTCCCGGTCGGCTCACCCTGGATGCCGCTACCGGCAAGATCGTCCTCGGTCGTGGCAACGGCGAGGTCTCCCGCGCCGATGTCGCGCTCGTCGCCGCGGCCGCATTGGCCGACGATTCGACCATCCGGCGGACCATCGATTTCAACAACGGTGACGTCCCGATCGCGCAGGCGCTGGCGGGCTGATTAAACTTCTGTTCGCAGCTGGTCTGCCTGCGCCGCAACCGCGACGCCGGCATCGAGCGAAGCAACGTCAGTGAGGCTTCGTAAGAGGGAACCCGGTGAGAATCCGGGACTGTCCCGCAACGGTATGCAGGAACGACCGCCGTCAGAGTATTTGGCAAGCACTGGTCGCAAGACTGGGAAGCGACGGCCATTAGGTGCACCAGCCGGTGCGCGCCTGCGAGTCCGGAGACCTGCCAGGTGTGCCGGGCGCGCCGCGTCCGGCGGCTCATCGCCTCGTGGAATGGGCGTTAGGCTGCAGCCGTTAGCGGTTAGTACATAGGTACGCACCGCTCACGGATCGGCTGCACGTCCGCCGGCGGTGACCACCACGTCGATTGAAGGACGAATACTGTGACCCCGCAAGCATTTACCGCAACGGTTGTCGGCTCTCCACGCATAGGCCCCAAACGCGAACTCAAGCGCGCCACCGAAGGCTACTGGGCCGAACGTACCAGCCGATCGGATCTGGAGAACGTCGCCGCCACGCTGCGTCGCGACACGTGGCAGGCCCTGGCCGACGCCGGCCTGGACTCGGTGCCGGTCAACACCTTCTCCTATTACGACCAGGTGCTCGACACCGCGGTCATGCTGGGCGCGCTGCCGGCCCGGGCCGCGCAGGTCCCCGACGACTTGGACCGCTACTTCGCCGCGGCCCGCGGCAACTCCGACGTCGCGCCCCTGGAGATGACCAAGTGGTTCGATACCAACTACCACTACATCGTGCCCGAGATCGGGCCCGCGACGACGTTCGCGCTGAACCCGGACAAGGTGCTCTCCGAGCTCAAAGAGGCTCTCGCGCAGGCGATCCCCGCGCGCCCGGTGGTCATCGGCCCGGTAACCTTCCTACTGCTGAGCAAGGGCGTCGACGGCGGGGGCGCGCCGATCGAGCGGCTGCAGGAGCTGGTGGGAATCTACTCCTTGCTGCTGTCGCTGCTGGCCGACAACGGTGCGCAGTGGGTGCAGATCGACGAGCCGGCGCTGGTCACCGACATCTCCCCCGACGCGCCAGCCTTGGCCGAAGCCGTCTACAACGCCTTGGGCAAGGTGAGTAACCGCCCTGCCATCTACGTCGCCACCTACTTCGGCGACCCCGGCGATTCGTTGGGCGCGCTGGCCCGCACGCCGGTCGAGGCGATCGGCGTGGACCTGGTTTACGGGGCCGACACCGCGGTGGCGGCAGTGCCCGAGCTCGCCGACAAGATCCTGGTGGCCGGTGTCGTCGACGGACGCAACATCTGGCGCACCGACCTCGACGCGGCGCTGGGCAAGCTGGCGACGCTGCAAGGTTCGGCGGCGAAAGTCGCGGTCTCGACGTCGTGCTCCACCCTGCACGTGCCGTACTCGCTGGAACCCGAGACCGGTCTGGACGACGCGCTGCGCAGCTGGCTGGCGTTCGGGCAGGAGAAGGTCGCCGAGGTGGTGACGCTCGCCCGGGCGCTGCACGACGGCCGCGACGCGGTCGCCGACGAGATCGCCGCCTCCAACGCCGCGGTGACCTCACGTCGGGAAGATCCGCGGCTGCACAACGACGAGCTGCGCGCCCGCATCGACTCGATCGTCGCGACGGGAACGCACCGGGGTGACGCGGCCCGGCGCCGCGCTAGCCAGGAGGAGCGGCTGCACCTGCCGCCGCTGCCGACCACCACGATCGGGTCGTTCCCGCAGACCGTCGAGATCCGCAAGGCCCGCGCCGCGCTGGTCGCCGGCGAGATCGACGAGGCCGAGTACGACCGCAGGATGAAGCAGGAGATCGCCGACGTCATCAAGCTGCAGGAGGACCTCGGCATCGACGTGCTGGTGCACGGCGAGCCGGAGCGCAACGACATGGTTCAGTACTTCGCCGAGCAGCTGGACGGCTTCTTCGCCACCAAGAACGGCTGGGTGCAGTCCTATGGCAGCCGCTGCGTGCGCCCGCCGGTGCTCTTCGGCGACGTGATCCGCCAGCACCCGATGACGGTGCAGTGGGCCAAGTACGCGCAGTCGCTGACCGACAAGCCGGTGAAGGGCATGCTGACCGGTCCGGTGACGATCCTGGCGTGGTCCTTCGTCCGCGACGACCAGCCGCTGGCCGACACCGCGAACCAGGTGGCACTCGCCATCCGCGACGAGACCGTGGACCTGCAGGACGCCGGCATCGCGATCATCCAGGTCGACGAGCCGGCGCTGCGGGAGCTACTGCCGCTGCGCCGGGCCGACCAGGAGGACTATTTGCGTTGGGCCGTAGGATCTTTCCGGTTGGCCACCTCCGGCGTCGCGGACTCGACGCAGATCCACACCCACCTGTGCTACTCGGAATTCGGTGAGGTGATCGGGGCGATCGCCGACCTGGACGCCGACGTGACATCCCTCGAGGCCGCCCGCTCGCACATGGAGGTGCTGGACGACCTGAACTCGATCGGCTTCTCCAACAGCGTGGGTCCCGGCGTCTACGACATCCACTCGCCGCGGGTGCCGAGCACCGGCGAGATGGCCGAGTCGCTGCGCGCGGCGCTGCGGGCGGTTCCGGCCGAGCGGCTGTGGGTCAATCCCGACTGTGGATTGAAGACCCGCAACCCCGACGAGGTGAGCGCGTCGCTGAAGAACATGGTCGCCGCCGCCAAGGAGGTCCGGGCCGGGGCCTGATCGCGGGTGTCGAGTGTGGGCCCTATGCACGAAAATCGGACCGATTGAGTACATAAGGCCCACACTCGGCGAACGACCGGTAAACCGGAGGGCTACTCCCCCGGCTCGACGGGCTCTTCGGCCGCGGGCTCCGAAAGCACTTGCACCGGAACGTCGTCGGCCCACGGTTGCCGGGTGACCATGTCGGCGACCCGGACGATGCCGCGCTCGAATTCACCGGTCGCGGCGTCGACCAACCGGTACGCCTGTGTCTGCTTGTGAATCGGCTGCGCGTCGAGCAGAACCACGCGGACCTCACCCGGCTCGAAGTGGCAGCGCTCCTGCATGGCGGCGATCAGTTGCTCGTTGTGCATGTGGCCGTCGCCGAAATTCCAGCCGATGGCGGTGCTGCAGATCCGCTCGCCGTCGGTGATGACGTAGTCGTCCTCGTTCTGGCCCGCCATCACGCGGTGCGCCAGGGTGAACAGCGCCCGGCCGTGAGTGTTGAAGCCGCGGAACGCATATCCCATGTAGATCGGTATCTGCGCCGCCTCGGGGCTGCCGTAGAACCGCTCCAGCTGGGCCTGCGGCATGCTGGCGATCGCCACGATGCCCCTGTCGATCTTGTCATTGGCCGAGGGTTTGATGCACCACAGCGTGGTGTCCCAGTTGCCGGCGTAGTAACGCATCCCGGGCAGGAATGAGATCTTGCGCGGAAACATGTTGCCCAACACGACGATTCCCGCGATGACTACGAACAGGACCGCCACCACCACCGGGTGCCGCAGGTCGCGCAGCCCGATGTGGGTGTGCGCGACGAACAACGACAGCACGCCGAAGATCATGAAGACGTTCCACTCCAGCGGCACGCCCATGGGGATCGAGACGAGGATTCCGAAGTGGAAACAGACCATGGCGATGGCCGCGATCGTGACGGGCCAGCCGCCATGACAGAAGAACAGCGGCAGCGGTACCAACATTTCGATGGCAGTGCTCAGGTGCGCCAGCCACCGCGACAGCCGTCCGGGCCGCAGATCGTCCGGGAAGCTCTCGAAGAAGCGCCGTTTCAGCCAGCGGGGCCGCACCAGCGGGTTGTTCGACATCATCGTGGAGATCACGAACGGAAAGTGCTTGTTGAGCTTTGATGTCGCGGCGCCCATCCAGATCACCAGGAACACCACCTTGGACCCGACGATCATGTCGGGCGCGGCGAACAGGAACGTCACCGCCATGGTCGCGTAGACCTCGCCGCGGGCGGCCAGGAAGATCACCTTGTCGCGCAGGCCGACCACCGCCAGAAGCAGCAGGATCAGCACGATCTTCCATGCGGGCAGCAGCCCGATCCTGGTGCTCAATTCGGGTATCGGCCCGGTGCCGTCGGCGAACAGCGCCGCCAGTGTCACCAGAAGGAACAGCCCGTACAGCGCGACGTCGACTGGTTTGCGCTTGGTGCCCTTGGTCAATGGGACCCGGTCCGGCCACGGTGGCAGCCGGATGGTGCCGAAGCGCATCCAGTACAGGATCGAGCCCAGCGGTGGGAAGAAGCGGTTGTTCAGCGGCCCGAAGCCGCAGCCCAGCCCGATCACCTCGAAGAGCATCGTGTAGAGCACGACCTTTTCGAACACGATCGGCTCCGACCACCAGTGCGCGACGTTGGTGAACCCGCCGAGGCCTCTGGTGGCCGATGCGAACAGCCACGCGCCGAGGATGTAGAGCAGGATTTTGACGACATAGAACAGGTGCAGCACCACCGGCGTGCCGAAGCCCACCTCGGCCCAGTGCTTGGCCATCGGCCGGATTTTCTCGCTACGGGTGCCCTTGTTCCATTCGGCCATGTCGAGCTGCGGCAGCTCGGGCTTCAGAAATCCCATGGTTTCACAGACTAGAACGTGTTCTAGGGGCGTGTAGTGCAACCTCAGGCAGAAATCTTCGCGCCGCGGACTGGACCCGAAGCCGTGGCGCGAAAAGTGGTGCGGTAAGTGCTGCGGCAATCACGGCGCCGAGCGACGGGATCCACGAACGCCCGCGGAAATCTGCATTAACGGGCCGCCGCCGGCACCCGGCCGGTGTAATTTGCTGCAGGGGTGGGCGAGGTTGAGGAGCCAGCCGTGTCTGAGGTCGATTATTGCGTGGTAGGAGCGGGATTCGCGGGCTTGACGGCCGCATTGCGGCTGAAACAAGCAGGCCATTCGGTGGCCTTGCTGGAAGCGCGTGACAGGGTCGGCGGCCGCACCTTCACCGAGTACCTTCCCGACGGCACATGGATCGATCGTGGCGGCGCTTGGATCGGCCCGGGCCAAGACCGGATCTATGCGCTCATGAACGAGCTCGGCGTGGCGGAATACAAGCAGCACAACGACGGCGACGCGATGATGATCGTCGGCGGCAAGAAGCACCGCTACGGCGGCACCATTCCCTGGACCGTGAGCCCGTGGGCGGTCGCCAACCTTGGCCTCGGGTTGGCCGCCATCGAGAAGATGTGCAAAGAGGTTCCGCGCGAAGCCCCGTGGGAGGCGAAGAAGGCCCACGAGTGGGACCGAATCAGCATCGGGGAATGGATCCATAAGAAGTCCATGTCCAAGGAGGCCGCCGAGATGTTGGAGATGGCCTTCGCGGGCCTCTACACGTCGGCAGGTTCGGAGACGTCGCTGCTGTGGGGGCTGCTGCAGACGGCGTCCGCCGGCGGACTCACCTTCGCGATTTCGGGCAAGGGCGGCTCCCAAGATGCCCGCCCCGTCGGCGGGATGGGCGCCCTGCACCGCCCGATGGTGGCCGCATTGGGCGACGCGCTGCACCTCTCGCAGCCGGTCGGGCAAATCACTCAGGATGCCGACGGCGTTACGGTCGGCGCGGCCGATCTGACGGTGCGGGCGCGCCGTGTCATTGTCGCGATCCCGTTGGCGATCGCCACGTCGATCCTCTACGAGCCAATGCTCCCGGTGGACCGGGCATTTCTGCACCAGCGCATGCCGAGCGGCGCGGTGATGAAGACCTCGATCATCTACGACGAGCCGTTCTGGCGTGCCGACGGATTTTCCGGCCAGTCGGCCGCGCCGGGATCCCCGGCGACCCTGACCATCGACGCCTGCACGGACACCGGTGACCCGGGAATCATGTGCGTCATCACCGAAGGACCCGCGGCGCGTCGTCTGACGAAACTCGACAAGGCCGAGCGCAAAGCGGTGATCATCGGCGAACTCGTCGACCGGTTCGGCAGTAAAGCCAAGGCGCCGTTGGAATTTCACGAACAGAACTGGACCGTGGACCGCTATTCCGGCGGCGGAATGATCGGCCACGCCCCCACCGGTGTGCTGACCGAGTACGGCTATACCCTGCGCGAGCCCTGCGGCCGCATCCACTGGGCCGGCACCGAGAGTTCGACCGTGATGTGCGGATGGATCGACGGCGCGATTCGCTCCGGGGAGCGCGCCGCGGCCGAGGTGGCCGAAGCCGAGACCGCTGCGGTCGCCTAACCAAACCACTTGCGCCACTTTCGTTTCAGTGGTTTCACTGGAGCGTGCCTTGTCGGTGGCCCGCGATAGCATTCGAACATGCGTTCGAGCACCCGTGAAGAGGTCGATGCGGTGTTCGATGCCCTCGAAGCCGCCATGGACCGGGTCTGCGCATTGTCGTTCGACGCATTGACCACCCCCGAGCGGTTGCGGAAATTAGAACGCCTCGAAACGCTGGCGCGTCGCCTTCAAGTGCCCAGCCACCAACTGATCAATCAGGTTGGCGAGCAGTCGGATTCGACGGAGTTGGGTGGCAAGTTGTCCTGGGTGTTGGCCGATCGGCTGCATATCAGCCGGGCCGAGGCCGGCCGGCGCATCGCTGAGGCGGCCGATCTGGGGCCGCGGCGGGCGTTGAGCGGTGCGCCGTTGGCGCCGGTATTGCCGGCGACGGCGGCGGCCCAGCGTGACGGGGCGATCGGGGCCGATCATGTGGCGGTGATCCGGCGGTTTTTTCACCAGCTGCCCGAGTCGGTCGACGTCGAGACCTGCGTGCACGCCGAGCAGCATCTGGCGGCCAAGGCCGGCGAGTTTGGGCCCGAGCAGTTCGCCAAGCTGGCCCGGCGCCTGATGGATTGTCTCCATCCCGATGGCAGCTACACCGACGAAGATCGCGCGCGGGTGCGCGGGCTGGTGCTGGGCACCCAGCAGGCCGACGGCATGTCGCGGCTGAGTGGATGGCTGACGCCGGAAGCCAGGGCCAGTTGGGAGGCGGTGCTGGCCAAGCTGGCCGCCCCGGGCATGTGCAACCCCGACGACGACACCCCGGCCGTGGACGGCGCCCGTCCGAGGAGGCGGTGCGCCGCGACACCCGCAGTGCCGCCCAACGCCATCACGACGGGCTCAACGCCGCGCTGCGCGATGCTGGCCAGCGGACAGTTGGGGCAGCACAACGGGCTACCGGCGTCGATCGTCGTGACCACCACGCTCGCCGACCTCGAACGCACCACCGGCACCGGGTTGACCGGCGGGGGCACCCTGCTACCGATGTCCGACGTCATCCGGCTGGCCCGCCACGCGCATCACTATCTGGCGATCTTCGACAAGGGCAAGCCGCTGGCGCTCTACCACACCAAACGCCTGGCCTCACCCGGGCAACGAATTGTCCTGTACGCCAAGGACCGCGGATGCACCGCACCGGGCTGCGACGTCGCCGGCTACTACTGCGAGGTCCACCACGTCCAAGAGTGGGCCACGACGTACCGCACCGACATCGACCAACTCACCCTGGCCTGCGGACCCCACCACCGGCTCCTCGACAAGGGCTGGACCACCCGAAAACGCGCCAACGGCGACACCGAATGGATCCCACCGCCACACCTAGACCGCGGCCAACCCCGCACCAACACCTTCCATCATCCCGAGAAGCTTCTTCGCGACGAAGACGACGAGGGCGAAGACGACGAGGGCGAGGATGATGGGGCGGCGTAGCGACTAGAGCAGCGTCGTCTGTTCGGGCTGCGGCTCGGCCGGCTCGAGCAGCTGCGGCCCGTTGTTGCGCACGTTGTTGACCAACGTCGACACCTCACGCATCCGGATCGCGCGCACGTCGGGCGTGCGAGCCAGCAGGTCCTTGTCGATCGCGGCGTCCGGGTCGAGCCACCGGTCCCAATCGCGTTCGGGCAGCACGAGCGGCATCCGATCGTGAATCTGCGCGAGCTCCCCCGGCGCATCGGTGGTGATGATCGTGCAGCTCAGCAACGGCGACGCGTCCTTGGCCGGTTTCCAGACCGACCACAGGCCCGCCATGAACAGCGGTTCCCCGTCTTCGGAGTACATGAAAAACGGCGTCTTGCGGGTCTTCTTGCCGGCCGCGTCGTCGGAGTTGACCCGCCATTCGTAGTAGCCGTCCATCGGGATCAGGCATCGCTTCGACTTGGCGCTGGTCCGGAAGGCGGGCGAGGTGGTGACCTTGTCGGCGCGGGCGTTGATCAGCATCGGCCCCTTGGTGTCCGGCGCGCCGTCGGAACCGACCTTGGCCCACGGCGGCACCAGACCCCAGCGCATCAGTCGCACTCGTCGCGTCGGCTGGTCCTCCGGCTCGGAATGCCGGCTGACGACGGTCGCGATGGTCGACGTCGGGGCCACGTTGTAGTTGGGGGCACTGTAGTTGGGGGCACTGTAGTTGGGGGCACTGTAGTTGGGGAAGCTCGAGCCGCCGTCCGCGCCGGTCGTCTCGTCGATAGCCTTGATCTTCTCGGCCAGCAGGGCCGGATCGGTGGTCACCGCGAACCGTCCACACATAAGTCCCATGGTGGCAGAGCCACAGGTAGACCCATAGTGGCAGAGCCACAAAGTCCCATTGGTGGCAGAGCCACAAAGTCCCATTGGTGGCAGAAACCGGCGACAGGCGATGATGGACCGGTGACGACATGGACGGCCCCCGTGGCATCGCAGCCGGTGCGCGCGACCGTGACCATTCCGGGTTCGAAGTCGCAGACCAACCGCGCCCTGGTGCTGGCGGCGCTGGCAGCCGCCCAAAGCCAGGGCACCCCTACCATCAGAGGGGCGCTGCGCAGCCGCGACACCGACCTGATGATCGGGGCGCTGCGCACCCTGGGCCTGCGCGTCGACGGCGACGACACGGAGCTGACGGTCAGCGGCCACGTCGCCCCGGGTTCGCCGGCGCGTGTCGATTGCGGCCTGGCCGGCACGGTGTTGCGGTTCGTTCCGCCGCTGGCGGCGCTGGCCGAGTCGACGGTCGAGTTCGACGGCGACGAGCAGGCCCGGGCCCGGCCAATCGCCCCGCTGCTGGATGCGCTGCGCGGGCTCGGCGTGCGGATCGACGGCTCCGGCCTTCCGTTCCGGGTGCTGGGTACCGGCTCGGTCACCGGCGGAACCGTGGACATCGACGCCTCGGCCTCGTCGCAGTTCGTCTCCGGGCTCCTGCTGTGCGCGGCCTCGTTCGCCGAGGGCCTGACCGTGCAACACACCGGGGCGTCGTTGCCGTCGGCGCCGCACATCGCCATGACGGTGGTGATGCTGCGCCAGGGCGGCGTCGACGTAGACGACTCGGTCACCAACCGCTGGACGGTGCGGCCGGGGCCGGTCGCGGCACGGCACTGGGAGGTCGAGCCGGACCTGACCAACGCCGTTCCCTTCCTCGCGGCCGCGGTGGTCACCGGCGGCGCGGTGCGCATCACCGGCTGGCCATCGAGCAGCGTGCAGCCCGCCGACCACATCCTGGACGTCCTGGGCAAGCTCAATGCCGTTGTTACACAGAATGATTCGTTCCTGGAAGTGCACGGGTCCGGGGACTACGGTGGCTTCGATGTCGACCTGCGCGCGGTCGGCGAGCTGACGCCGTCGGTGGCCGCGCTGGCGGCGCTGGCGACCCCGGGTTCCGTGTCGCGCCTGTCCGGCATCGCGCATCTGCGCGGCCACGAGACCGATCGGCTGGCGGCGCTGAGCACCGAGATCAACCGCCTCGGCGGCGATTGCACCGAAACCCCCGACGGGCTGGAGATCACCGCGACGCCGCTGCGGCCCGGGGTCTGGCACGCGTACGCCGACCACCGCATGGCGATGGCAGGTGCGATCGTCGGACTGCGGGTGGCCGGCGTCGAGGTCGACGACATCGGCTCAACCGGCAAGACGCTGCCGGACTTTCCGCGGCTGTGGGCCCGCATGCTGGAACCTGGGGAAGAGCAGCGCATGTGAAGCCCGGCGACTACGACGAGTCCGACGTCAAGACCCGCTCCGGCCGGGGGTCGCGACCGCGGACCAAGACCCGTCCCGAGCACGCCGACGCGCAGTCCGCGATGGTGGTCAGTGTCGACCGCGGCCGCTGGGGGTGCGTGCTGGGCGGCGACGTCAACCGTCGGGTCACCGCCATGCGGGCCCGCGAACTGGGCCGCACCCCCATCGTGGTCGGCGACGACGTCGACGTGGTGGGCGATCTGTCCGGGCGGCCGGATACGTTGGCCCGCATTGTGCGTCGCGGCGAGCGCCGAACGGTGTTGCGGCGCACCGCCGATGACACCGATCCGACCGAACGGGTAGTGGTCGCCAACGCCGACCAACTGCTGATCGTGGTGGCGCTGGCCGACCCGCCGCCCCGCACCGGCCTGGTAGACCGGACGCTGATCGCCGCCTATGCCGGCGGCCTCACGCCGATTCTGTGCCTCACCAAGACCGATCTCGCCCCGCCCGAGCCGTTCGCGGAGCAGTTCGTCGACCTGGACCTGACGGTGGTCGCCGCCGGCCGCGACGATCCCCTGCTGGCCGTGGCGGATCTGCTCGCGGGCAAGATCACCGTGCTGCTCGGGCATTCCGGCGTCGGCAAGTCCACCTTGGTCAACCGCCTGGTGCCCGACGCGGACCGCGCCGTCGGCGACGTGACCGACATCGGCAGGGGGCGGCACACCTCGACGCAATCGGTGGCGCTGCCGTTGACCGAACCGCTGGGCACCACCGGCTGGGTGATCGACACCCCGGGCATCCGGTCCTTCGGGCTCGCGCACATCCGGCCCGACGACGTCATGATGGCGTTCTCCGACCTGGCCGAGGCCATCGCGGATTGCCCGCGCGGCTGCGGGCACATGGGGCCGCCGGCCGACCCGGAGTGCGCGCTGGACACGCTGACCGGCCCCGCCGTACGCCGGGTCGCCGCGGCGCGACGGCTGCTGGCCGCGCTCAACCAGACTTCTTAGCCAGCCGCATGCCGAGCTCGTCGGGGGGCACCAGATGCCCTTCCGCACAACGGATTTCGACGCTCACCTCGGCGCCGCAGCCCAGGTGGGTCAGCCGCAGCCGGTTGCGGCCCGGCAGATGATGGCGGCCCCACTCGAACAGCGCCCACACCACCGGCATGAAATCGATGCCGGCCTGGGTGAGCACGTACTCGTCTCGGCTGCGCTGCCCGGGCTCCCGATAGGGCTGGCGGCGTAGCAGTCCCAGCTCGACCAGTTCGCTCAGCCGCGCCGAGGTGGCGGCCTTGGTGATGCCCACCCGGCGGGCGAAGTCGTCGAATCGAGTGGTGCCGTAGTACGCCTCGCGCATGATCAGCATCGCGGATTTGGTCCCGACCACCGCCATCGTCTTCTCGATTGCACACTCGCCCACCGCCGACCAGGCGTCGCGGTCGGCCAGCGGTCCTTGCAGCAGTGTCATCTAAATCACCTCCGCATCTGGGTTGCTTTCAGCATACCGAGGTGTTTATCTGAGTACAGCGATATATACCTAGACGCATGGGACTCGAGGAGGAGCCATGAACCAGGTCCGCGACGCCGTCATCGTCGGAGCCGTCCGCACCCCCATCGGCAAGGGCAAGGCCAGCGGCGCGCTGCACGACGTGCTGCCCGCCGATCTGCTGGCACACAGCCTGCGCCAGCTGGTGGAGCGCACCGGCGTGGATCCGGCGCAGGTCGACGATGTCATCGCCGGAGCCGTCACCCAGGTCGGCGACCAGGCGGCCAACATCGCCCGCAATGCCCTGCTGGGCGCGGGCTTCCCGGAGTCCGTTCCCGGGGTCACGATCGACCGCCAATGCGGCAGCAGCCAGCAGGCCATCAGCTTCGCCGCCCAGGGTGTGATCGCCGGCGCCTACGACCTCGTGATCGCCGGCGGCGTGGAGTCGATGAGCCGCGTGCCGATGGGCACCCAGGTGTCACCGGGCAGCAACCCGATGGGCGAGGACATGACCCGCCGCTACCCCGACGGCCTAGTGCCCCAGGGCATCAGCGCCGAACTGATCGCCGCGAAGTGGGGCTTCTCGCGCACCCAGCTCGACGAGTTCTCGGCCGGCAGCCACGAGAAGGCCGCCCGCGCCACCAAGGAAGGCCTCTTCGACAACGAGCTCATTCCGATCGCGGGGCTGGCCACCGACGAGATCATCCGCCCCGGCACCACGGTCGACACACTGGCCGGATTGCAGCCGGCGTTCTACAGCGAGGCGGCCAAAGCCCGCTTCCCGCAGATCAATTGGGAGATCACGCCCGGCAACTCGTCACCGTTGTCCGATGGCAGCGCCGCGGTGCTGATCACCAGCAGCGAGGTCGCCAAGAAGCTGGGTCTGCGCCCGCTGGCCCGGATCCACACCGCCACCGTGGTGGGCTCCGACCCCCTCTACATGCTGACCGGCGTCATTCCGGCCACCGAGAAGGTGTTACGGCGCGCCGGGCTGACGCTCGCCGACATCGACCTGTTCGAGGTGAACGAGGCGTTCGCGCCCGTCGTGCTCGCCTGGGCACAGGACACCGGGGCGGATCTGGCCAAGACCAACGTCAACGGCGGAGCGATCGCGATCGGTCATCCGTTGGGCGCCAGCGGCGCTCGCCTGATGACCACTCTGGTCAACGCCCTGGAGCAGCGCGGCGGCCGGTACGGCCTGCAGACCATGTGCGAGGGCGGCGGCATGGCCAACGCCACCATCATCGAGCGGCTCGCTTAGCACTCTGACAAAGCAGGGAGCACGAAAATGACCGTAATCCGAGCAGCCGCAGTGCAACTCAGTCCGGTGCTGTACAGCCGGGAGGGCACGGCGCAACGGGTGGTCGACAAGATAGCGCAGCTGGGCAGCCAGGACGTGCAGTTCGCTGTCTTTCCAGAGACCGTGATCCCCTACTACCCGTACTTCTCCTTCATCCAGCGTCCGTTCGAGATGCGGTCGACGGAACATTTGCGGCTGCTCGATCAAGCTGTGACAATCCCGTCGCCGGCCACCGCGGCGATCGGCGCCGCGGCCCGGGCAGCCCACATGGTGGTGTCCATCGGGGTCACCGAGCGCGACGGCGGTTCGCTCTACAACACGCAGCTGTTGTTCGACGCCGACGGCACGCTCATTCAGCGCCGCCGCAAGATCATGCCGACGTATCACGAACGGATGATCTGGGGACAGGGCGACGGTAGCGGACTCCGGGCCGTCGACAGCGGGGTCGGGCGAATCGGGCAGTTGGCGTGTTACGAGCACTTCAACCCGCTGGCCCGCTATGCCCTGATCGCCGACGGTGAGCAGATCCACGCCAGCATGTTTCCCGGATCGTTCGGCGGCGACTTGTTCGCGCGGCAGATGGAGGTCAGCGTCCGCAATCACGCTCTGGAATCCGGCGCTTTCGTCGTGAACGCCACCGCGTGGCTCGACGCCGATCAGCAAGCTCAGATCATGGCCGACACGGGCGGTCCAATCGGCCCGATCTCGGGTGGCCAGTTCACCGCGATCATCACGCCCCAGGGTGAGTATTTGGGTGAGCCGCTGCGCACCGGTCAGGGCGAGGTGATCGCCGATCTCGACTTGTCGCTGATCAACGGCCGAAAGGCGCTGATGGATTCCGTCGGCCACTACGGTCGACCTGATTTGCTCAGCCTGGTGGTCGATCGCACGCCCCACTCGTACGTGCATGAGCACCTCGAGCAACTGGCCGGCATCGTTGTCGAGGAGGCCGAACATGTCCACGTCTGATTCCCACAAAACTCACTTCGACGGCGTGCGCGTGCGCTATGACAGCAACAAGGGTTATGACGAATTGGTGGCCGCGCTGCTCGCCGACATCGGCGAACGGCCGGTCCCGATCGACGAGATCGGCACAACGTCGAACAGCTGGGACTCCTACCATCAGGAGGTTCAATCCCACGTCGGGCCAAGCGGTTTCATGCTGTTCGGCCTGTTCAACCATGGCGGCTGGATCACCAAAGCCGGCATCGACCGCAAGGTGTTGCGGGTCATCTTCGGTAATCCGCTGATCGCCATCACGATGTTGCGGCACGACGTGACCGCGGGCCTCTTCGCGCCCGTCGAGGTGCTGATCACCGACGAGGGCGCCGGCAGCAGCCTGACCTACGTCAAGCCGTCGTCGCTGATGGTCATGCAAAAGGACTCGGCGCCGAATCCCGAGTTGCTCAGCGCCGCACAGGGACTCGACGCGAAGCTGGCGGCGCTGGTCGAGAAGGTGACCGGCGGCTGCTGAATGCCGCGCAGGCGTGGCATGGCCAACACCACGATCACCGTGCGCCTGTACCGGGTTCGCCTTCGACCTCGCGGAGGTATCGCTCGACAAGTCCGACTATCTCGGCGTGCCCTGCGGTGATGTCGAGTTGGTTTTCCATGAAAAGCACCGGCGGAATCACGGTCATCAGGAATGCCACCGCCATGGGCGGAACGCTTTGTTCATCGACGTCATACTTCTTCAACACGGCGGCGACAATCTCAGCTTGCTCGGCGCGGAACGCCTGCGCGTAGTGGCGTAGTTCGGCTGCGAGTTGCGGACGATGGTTCGCCAGGGCGAGAACCTCGATTGTCCACTTGCTGAAGGGGGCGTCCCGAATCATCCGCCAGAGTGCCCACAGAGGCTGCGGCGATTCAAGGGCTTCGGCATGTGCCGTGGACCCTTTTTCGGCCTGGCGTTGGAAAACCGCTCGAAGGAGATCGTCCATGGTGCCGAAGTGGTAGTGGACGAGCTGTGAGCCGAGGCCGGCCTTCTCAGCGACACGCCGGCCCGTGACGGCCGCCCAGCCTTCTTCGAACATCAGTTGCTCGGCTGCATCCAGTATCACGGTGCGCGTCTTCGCGTTCGGCGACGCGATCCGTCTTGGCGATGCCATTCATGCACTCGCATTCTTCGTAAGTACTGACAGGTCAGGTTATCGGGTTGACCGGCTCCCGGGTTCCATGTTAAGCATGTGCTTAAATTTAAGCAGGCGCTTAAAACTATGACGCAGACCGGTTATTAGCAACTCCGCAACCGGCCAGCTAGAGGAGCGACGAGATGTCCCGCAACACCACTGGTGAGATTCGTTTCGACCCTTACGACATCGACCTCGTCGCCGACCCCTACCCCGTGTACCGGCGATTACGAGATGACATGCCGCTCTACTACAACGAGCAGTACGACTTCTTCGCGCTGAGCCGGTACATAGATGTCGAGAAAGCTCTCTTCGATAACAAGACGTTCAGTTCCGCACGCGGTGACATCTTGGAGTTCATCAAGGCGGATATGGAGATTCCGTCCGGGCTTATCGTCGCGGAGGACCCACCCCGACACGACATCCACCGAAGGCTGTTGTCGCGGATGTTCACACCGCGCAAGATCAGCGCGTTGGAGGATCAGATCCGAGAGTTCTGCGTGCGCAGCCTCGACCCGCTCGTCGGTGCCAGCGGATTCGACTTCGTCACCGACTTCGGCGCGGAACTGCCGATGCGGGTGATCGGCATGCTGTTGGGCTTCCCCGACGAGGATCAACTGCGGTCTCGCGACCACGCGAACGCGATTCTGACCACCGACGTGGGTCAGCCCATGGCCAGCGCGGCGACCGGATTCGACGACGGTCAACTGTGGGCGGACTACATCGACTGGCGAGCCGACAATCCTTCCGACGACATCGTCACCGAACTGCTCAACGTGCAGTTCGAAGACGAGCACGGTGTCACTCGCCACTTGGAGCGCGCCGAGCTGCTTATGTACGTCAACATGGTCGCCCTCGCCGGCAACGAGACCACCGCACGGTTTATCGGATGGGCGGCAAAGGTGCTCGCCGAGCACCCTGACCAACGAAGGGAACTCGTCGCCGATCCTGGTCTAATCCCTCAAGCGGTCGAGGAGTTATTGCGTTTCGAAGGACCCGCTCCCTTCGTCTCGCGTTACGTCACGCGCGACGTCGAGTACTACGGCCAGCAGGTGCCAAGCGGCAACGTGATGACGCTCCTGATCAGTTCGGCTAACCGAGACGACCGCCAATTCGGTTCCGACGCCGAGAGTTTCAACATTCACCGCCAAAACCGGTCACACATCGCCTTCGCTGTCGGTGCGCATTTCTGCCTTGGTGCAGCCTTGGCGCGCCTGGAAGGGCGCGTCGCACTCGAAGAGATTCTGAAACGGTTTCCCGAGTGGGATGTCGACCTCTCGGCAGCGCGGATGTCGACCACATCGACAGTTCGAGGCTGGGAAACCATGCCCGCGCTCATCGGCAAGCGATCGTGACGCGGAGCGAAGATCCAGCCCATGAGGTCGAGTCGGCCTGGCCCGACCATCCGGACTACCGGATCGACATCACACCGTGTCAGCACACCGGTCAGGTCTGGCACGGCGACACGCTGATCGCCGAAGGCGACGGCTGTCTGGTGGTGACCGAGACCGATCACGTCGACCGACTGTACTTCCCGGAGTCCGATGTCCGCTGGGACCTGTTGACGCCCTCGGATCGCACGACGGAATGCCCGTTCAAGGGTCGTGCCACCTATTGGGACCTCGCAGGTGCCCCCGACAACTCCGAAGGCGTCGCGTGGACGTATCGCACTCCGCTTCCCGAGGTGGCGGGGCTTGCGGGCTACGTGGCCTTCTATGACAAGCACTTTCGCATCGAAGTCGTCGAGCGGTGGCCTGACGGCCGGGGCGTGCCGGCCTCCTTTCCGGTGTGGGGCGACGCTGCGGAGCTGTTGCGGGTCATCGATGTCGAGCCCGTCGGCGAGGGCAGGTTCGTCGGTCCCGCGCACGGACCGACCTGGCGCAACGTGGTTGAGGGTGGCCAACTTATCGCGGAGTCCATCGTCGCGGTATCCAAGACGCTTGCACGTCAACGAGTTACCTCTGTATCGGCCATCTTCACGAAATCAGCGGCCTTCGATGCGCCCGTGGATCTCGCCGTCGACGTGCTTCGGCTTGGCAGAACCTTTTCCACGACTCAAGTTCACGCCACTCAACACGGCGCGCTGTGCTGCGCGGCGATAGTGCTCGCCGACTCCGGCGCGCCCGACCTGATTCGCGATCAGCCACCCATGCCCGACGTACCCGGACCCGACGCAGCGGAGGCCTTTACGGGGTTCGGAGTCACCGGGCGTGAGATACGAATCGTCAACGGAGCCTACGATCCCGACCCCGACCGCATCGGACCGCCCATCATCGATGTCTGGGTCCGCTTCCGTGACGCGCCTGACGCGTCGTATTTGCACGCTGCCCTTCTCGCCCAATCCACCACACACTGGACCATTGCCGCCGGCCTGTCACCCCATCGCGGTTTCGGTGAAGCTCAGGCACACGACACGGTGTCGACCGGAGTCATGAAGAGCACCATCGCCTTTCACGACGACGTCGATGTCAGCGACTGGTTGCTGTACAGCAACGACGCCTTCTGGTCGGGGCGTGGACTGATCCAAGGCGACGGCCGGGTATTCACCCTCGACGGTCGCCTCGCAGCGTCGTACACGGTGCAGGCGATGGCACGCGCCTTCGACCGCACGCCGGCAGCGATGGGCCGCGACAACCGCACCGCCATGTGAGACAACGGACGCACTGGAGCGCGCAATGACGACTACGGACATCGTCTTCGATCCGTTCTCGGAGGACTTCTTCAACGGGGCCTACGAGACCTATCGGCGCATGCGCGATGAGCAGCCGGTCTACTTCAACGCCGACCTCGACTTCTATGCACTGACCCGCCATGCCGATGTCGCGCCTGCGTTCAAAGACTCTGCGACGTACTCGTCGGCCCGCGGAACGGACCTCGCCTCGATCCGCAACGGGCTACCCGTCGACACCGGCCCCCGAATGATCATCATGATGGACCCTCCCAGCCATCGCGACATGCGGAGCTTGCTCAACAAGGTTTTCACACCACGAACGATCCAGGCTCAGAAAGAAATGACGACCGCGAAGATCACCAAATATCTCAGCCGGGTCGACCCCGACGGATTCGACGCCGTCGGGGACTTCGCCGCGCCGTTTCCCGTCGAAGTCATCACCAGCATGCTCGGTGCGCCCGAGAAAGACGCACAAATGGTGCGGCACTGGGTCGACTTGTCTTTGACGCGCGAGATCGGGCAACTCGAACTGACCGAGGAGGGCACGCAGGCCTCCGTCGACACCGCGATGTATTACTACGGGCTGATCGAGCAGCGCCGCGCCGAGCCCAGAGATGATCTGCTAACCAAGCTGTGCGAAGCCGATTTGGTCCGTGATGACGGCGAGAAGACCCGACTCGACGACATCGAAATCGCCGCATTCGCAACGATGCTCGGCGGAGCGGGAGCCGAAACCGTGACCAAGCTCGTCGGCAGCGCGATCTACCTCTTCGCCAGACACCCGCACCAATGGCAGAAGCTGCTCGACGATCGCAGCAGGATTCCCGCTGCGGTCGAAGAATTGCTGCGGTACGAGGCACCTGCGCAATACAACGTGCGCGTCACCACGAAAGACGTTTTGCTGCACGGGCGTACGATTCCTGAAGGCGCCCCCGTGTTTCTGATTGGGGGGTCTGCCAACCGTGACCACCTGGCGTGGACCGATGCCGACACTTTCGAAATCGACCGAGACCGCACCGAGGCCCAGAATCTCGGCCTCGGATACGGCATCCACAGTTGCCTTGGCGCCGCCCTCGCTCGCATGGAAAGCGCCATCGCGCTGGACAAGTTGCTCGACTTCATGCCCCGATACGAGGTCGACTTCGACAGGTGCGAACGGGTTCACATGGCGAACGTCGTCGGCTGGAAGACGTTGCCGGTAAAGATCATCCAATAGATCCATCGATCCCCGTCGAGGGTTTTCTGCAGGCCGGGATGGCGCCGGATCAGCGCCCGCAGGTGCTGGCGGTGGGCGTTGGCATGTTGGGCCTCCTGCCGCAGGAAGGCTTCCGCCTCGCCTGCGACCGCGGTGTCGGTGATGCGCGGCATGGCCTCTCGCACCGCGGAGACGAGCATCTTCTCGAAGCAGATCGCCATGATCGAGACCACGTTCATGTAGGTCGAGAAGGCGTGGTTGTACGCGTTCCAAACGAAGGGCACGTCGCCGTCGAGATCGAAACGGATGCGCCGAATCTCGAGGCCGGTCATGGCGTTACCTCATGCCGGACCGGTTGTTTCCGGCGTGCGAGGGCCGATGGACGGCCGGCGCGGATGGTCACCGACATCGTCAGCGCGACGGCGAGCAGGAAGCACACCATCGCGTAGGCCAGGTTGCCGGTGGGTGTTCCGTCGTGCGTGAGGCCGTGCGCGGCGTTGAGGTAGTCGGGCATGGCCGACAACCACAGCGCCGCGAGCACGATCAAGAAGGCGGACCCGAAGATCGCGACGAAGGGATTGCGCGCGCTCGGCGTGAACGCGGTGTTGCGCCACTGCCGCAACAGGATAGGGATCGCCACCAGGGCGAACGCGCCGAGAATGACGTAGTACAGCGTCCGTCGCAGTGTGCTGTCGGGATGCTCGCCACCGGCCAGCAGGATCGGGAGATTGGCGACGACCAGCCCGACCGGCACCGACGCGGCCACGCCGATTGTGCGCGCGATCAAGGCAATTCGGCTCAGCCGTCGGCCGCGCTCGATGGGACGGGTCACCAGCAGCTGTGCGAACACTGCGACGCAGGCCGGCCCCACGGTCGCGAACAACAAGACGCTGCTCATCGGCACCGAGGCCAGCATCGGATGGTTGATCGCGTTGTCGGTGTTCCACGCCCACCAGCGCAGTTGCGGACCCAACTGGTCGAAGATCTCGTAGAAGCAGTTGTGCACGAACCCCACACATACGGCGCCGACGGTCGCGCCCCAATCCCGGAACACGCCCAGGCTGCGCACCACTTCGTAGGCCAGCGTCATCATCGCGGGGTACAGCGCGACGATGTAGATCGGCAGCCGGTCAGACATGAACTGAACCGTGAAGACGTTGTGCGCGAAGACCGCACCGATGGAGTCGTCGACGCCGAAGACGGTGGGAAAGTACAGGGGCGGCTCGACGATGAGTAGGTAGATGACCGTGGCGAACCAGATCACGATGCTGGCGGGGTCCCTGTCGCGGTGTAGCCGGCGGATAGCCCACCAGAGCGCCAGCACCGCACCCGCGACGACAAGCAGTTCGAGCACCGGCAGCGTCCAATTCGCCAAGTGCAACGGGTTCCGCAGCGTCATCCACGGCGACGCGTGTTCGCAGCTGAACCCCAGTCGGTTCACGATGCGTTCGATGTCGTCGCTGCATTGACCGCTCATCAGTGGGCGTCCTCAGTGTGGCGTGCGTACGCGGATACATGCTTACCGAAAGGCTGACGATACATGTCGGGCGAGTGTGCGAGCCCGGTCCCGGCGACCGACCGGAAGAGGACGAACATCGGGCCGGCACCCGCTGACGCCCGTCATTGACGACCGTCAGTCATTGGGCGTACCGTGCCTCCATGGGGTCATCTCGCGCACCCGAAACCGGATCGCCGGCCGGCGGCGTCCGCGAAACGCGCCGGCTGGAAACCCGGGCGCGCTTGTTCGACGCGGCGTTGGCCGAGATCTCGCGACGCGGGCTGGCTGCCGCGGATGTCAGCGCGATCGTCGCCGACGCGGGCGTGGCCCGGGGGACGTTCTATTTCCACTTCCCAACCAAGGAGCATGTGCTCATCGAGGTGGAACGCGTCGAGGAGACCCGGATCATCAGCGAATTCGGCGACGCCACGGGCGATCTGGAGTCGGTTCTCTCTCAATTGGTGCGTCATGTGCTCAGCGCCGAACGCCGTTTGGGCGAAGCGGTTTTCCGGGACATGCTCGGATTGCATTTCTCCTCAACCCGTCCGGTCGCAGAGGAGTTCGCCCAACACCCCGTCGGACAATTCCTAGTCGGCGTCATTGGTCGAGCCCAGGACGCGGGGCGGGTCAACTCCGACGTCGACGCGGCAGAACTCGCGACGTTCTTTCTCACCGGGCTTTTTGCGCTGCTGGCCACCGGGGCACACGATGCCGCACTGTTACGCCGTTATGTGACAACGATTGTCAAAGGAATGGAGAAACGATGAACCACACGGGCATAGAGGGCTACCGGGACTTCCTGGCCAAGCGAGACGGCGAAGCCGATCTACTCAACAGGCGGCTGGCCAATCGGGAACAGTTCTTCAGCGACATCGAATCCAATCCCATCCGGTCGGCCCATCCCGCCGACCGAGCTACCTTCCTGCGCAACCTACGCCGCCGGCGACCGGAACCCGGGCTGGACGGCAAGATGCTCTTCCTCCTGGCGACCGCCAAACTCAATCAGGCGGAGCGGTTCGGCGTGGGGCTGGGCGAAACCTACGGCCGCAACAGCGACGAGAGCGTGCCGCCCGAGCGCGTCTACCTCGAGCTGGAAGAGCACTACCACACCCGACTGCTGGCCTACGCTCTCGACGTGTTCGATCTGACCTTCCAAGTCGTCCCGCCGCCCTTCGTGATGCGCCAGTTCGTCAAAGCGAACGTGTTCCTGCCCGAACGGCTCGGCTTCATGTTCGTCGGGGCCGCAGAGATGGCGGGCTGCATCATGTTCGACGAATTACGCCGGTCCGGCAGAAGGCTTTTCGCCGACGAACCCCAGGTCGCCGAACGCATCGAACTGCTCTACAGGGAAATCCTCACCGACGAAATCGGCCACGTCGGCTACTGCGCGTCGCGCTGCACGTCCGCCGAGCGGGCGATCATGCGCCGAATCTATCCGCTCATCGGCCGGCTCGTCGCCCGTCAGACCGCAGAAATAAGCCTGCTCATCGATCCCAAGGCGTTGCATGCGCGGCTCGACCGGCCCTTCGACGTCGACGAACTCACCGCCGACCTGGGCAACGAAACCTATCTCGTCACACACCCCTGATGCGGGTGTGCTCGCCGGGGCCGCGAGGTCGATCCCCACGCCCGGGCAGCCACTGCGGCCCTTTACCGGGTTATATCGCCGGAGTATCGTTCGGCCTTGCTTGCGCACCTGACCGTCACAACGGAGGTAACGCTGATGGGCCGTGTCGCGGTGATCACCGGAGCCACCCGCGGAATCGGTGCGGCAACCGCAATGGTTTTGGCGGCGCAGGGATTTCGGGTCGTCGTCAACTACCGGTCCAGCACCGGGGAAGCAGACGGGGTGGTCGCGGCCGCCACCGCCGCCGGTGGTGAGGCGATCGCGATCCGAGCCGATGTCACCGCACCCGACGATGTCGCCGCAATGGTCGACGAAACCAATGAAAAGTGGGGCGCGGTCGACGTACTCGTGCACAACGCGTTAATTCCCTACGATGTCACCTCGTTCGCGGACCTGAGCTGGGAGCAGCTCGGCGGCAAACTGGACCGAGAGCTGCATGCCGCCTTCCTGGTGACCAAAGCCGTTGTACCCGACATGATTTCGCGAAACTATGGCCGGCTGGTCTATCTCACCACGGTGTTGTCCCGCCGGCCCCGGCAGGGAATGATCACGGTGGGCACCGCCAAGGCGGCGATGGACCAGTTCGTCCGGTACGTCGCCCTCGAGCTGGCTCAGCACCAGATCACCGCCAACCTCGTCTCGCCCGCCACGGTGGCCGATCCCACGGCGAACGCGTTGTTGACACCCGAGGAAGTGCATAAGCTCGCCGCGACAAATCCGATGGGACGGCTGGTGAGCCCCGAGGAGGTGGCCAAGACGGTGGCGTTCCTGGCCGGCGACGATTCGGGCTTCATCACCGGCCACTGCATGGAGGTCAACGGCGGCCTCGCCATGGATTGACCTTCGGCTACGGGCCCTAGGGGCCCTCGGAAAGGGGATGCGGCGTGCACGCGATCGATCTCGCCTACGTCGGGCGTGGCATTCACGAGGAACTGGTCGCCCACGTCGCCGACCAGGAAGGCTACTACCAGGACGAGGGTGTCCACGTCGCCATCCACGACGGAATCGGCTGGACAGCCGAGCGGCTGCGCCACGGCGCGGTGATCGGCCTGGGCCGGGCCCTGCTGTCGCGACTTCACGACGGAATCGGATGGAGAGCGTTGAGCGTCAACACCGATCGACCGCTGTTCTGGTTTCTGGGCAACGCCGAGGTGAAGTCCATGGCGGATCTTCGCGGGCGGCGACTGGCCGTGCACGCCGCCGACAACCCACCGGGCACCTTCGCCCGGATCGTACTGCGTAAGCACGGCCTGGACCCCGACCGCGACCTGCGCTGTGTGGTGCGGCATCCGGGTGACTACCAGATGGACCTGCGGCGGCTGCGCGACGGCTCGATCGACGCCGCCTACGTGGGCAGCACCCTGTCCCCCGAACAGGTCGCCACCGAAGAGGGGTTTCACCTGCTGGCCTGGGTGGGCGATCATTTCCAGATCCCCACCGTGGGCGTCGCCGTGGACCCTGCCCACCTCCCACCAGATAGCCCCGCGCTGCGGGCCCTGCTGCGGGCCAATCAGCGCGCGCTGCGGCTACTCGCCGAACAGCCAAGCCGTGCAGTCGATTACATCAACTGGTTCCTCGACCGGCTCACCGTCGATGAAGCGCAGCGGCACTACGAGCGCTACGTCGGCCCGTACTTCACCCCCGGCTATCGGGTTGACCTGGGGATCGCGCAGCGGGCGATCGACGCGGTCGCCGGCGAACTCGGTGTCGCACCCATAGGCGCTACGGACTTCTATGAGTGCGGCAACGGCGGCCTTTAGCCGGAGATTCGAAAAGGCAAAGGGCAGTTAGGCAGCGAGGCCGTCGTCAATACTGCGCGCTGCGGTCGCACGCTTCCCGCGCCGCCAACCACGCACCGCGGCAATCGCGGACTTAAGACCGCGACGGCGACCGGTTGCCGGATCCGTGCCCAGGAAGCCGGGCTCGAGCTCGGCGAACATCCGTTCGCTGCGCGTCTCCGGCGCGTTGTCGGCGTCGTCGCGCAGGTAGGAGTTCGGCAGCGAAAGCTTGGCCAGCGTGCGCCACGTCTTGGCGTACTGGAACAGGAAAGAGCCTGTGGTGTAAGGCAAGTCGTACTTGTCACACACCTCACGCACCCGCACCGAGATCTCGTGCAGCCGGTTGCTCGGCAGGTCCGGGTACAGGTGATGCTCGATCTGGTGGCACAGGTTACCGCTCATGAAGCGCAGCGCCGGGCCGGCCTCGAAGTTGGCGCTGCCCAGCATCTGACGCAGGTACCACTGCCCCTTGGTCTCGCCGATCATGTCGGTCTTGGTGAATTTCTCTGCGCCGTCAGGGAAATGGCCGCAGAAGATCACCGCGTTGGCCCACACGTTGCGAATCACGTTGGCGAGCGCGTTGGCCTTCAACGTGGACATGTAGGTGGCGCCGGGCGACAGCGAGGTCAGCGCCGGGAACGCGACATAGTCCTTGAGCACCTGGCGGCCGGCCTTGGCCAGGAACTCGTCCACCCGTTGCCGGGCTTCGCCGTTGTCCATGCGGCGCTTGGCGATCTTGCCGAGCTCCACGTGCTGCAGGCCGACGCCCCACTCGAACAGCAGCGCGAGCAGGGTGTTGTACACCAGGTTGAAGATGTTGAAGCGCTTCCAGCGCTGGTCGCGGGTGACGCGCAGCAGGCCGTAGCCGACGTCGTCGTCCATCCCGAGGATGTTGGTGTACTTGTGGTGCACGAAGTTGTGGGTGTAGCGCCAGTGCTTCGACGACCCGCTCATGTCCCACTCCCACGTCGAGGAGTGAATCTCCGGGTCGTTCATCCAGTCCCACTGGCCGTGCATGACGTTGTGGCCGATCTCCATGTTCTCGACGATCTTGGCCACGCCCAGGGTCACCGTCCCCGCCCACCAGGCCGAGCGCCGCGAACTGGCGGCCAGCAGCAGCCGGCCCGTCACCTCCAGCGCGCGCTGGGCCGCGATGGTGCGGCGGATGTAGCGGGCGTCCCGCGCGCCGCGCGAGTCTTCCACGTCCTGGCGGATGGCATCGAGTTCGACGGCAAGGCTTTCGATGTCGGCGTCCGTCAGATGTGCGAATACGTCAACGTCCGTGATAGCCATCTCTTGCCTCCCTACGGTCATGCAATCGGTGACTTACCTACGTTATCGTAACCTACGAGTCCGTAGGTTACCTGTGAGTAGCCTTTATATGTCGAGTGCGCAATCGCCGGACGCGGCCGACACGCATGTCTGGATCCGCGTTCCGGGGTCGTGTTCGACGCCCGTTCGCAGGTCGCGCACGTGACCCTCCACCAGGCTGACCACGCAGGACTGGCAGATCCCCATCCGGCACCCGAAGGGCATCTGCACCCCGGCGCCCTCGCCGGCATCCATCAACGACGTCGCCGCGTCGGCGGCGACGGTGCGGCCGCTCCGGGCGAAGGTGACCGAGCCCCCGGCACCGGTGGGTGCGGCCCTGGACACCGCGAACCGTTCCAGGTGCAGGCGTTCCCCGGCGCCCGCGGCCGACCACACCCGCTCGGCCTCGGCGAGCATGCCTTCCGGACCGCAGGCCCAGGTCTGGCGTTCACGCCAGTCCGGCACCTGTTCGTCCAGCATGGAAAGGTCGAGCCGGCCCTGTGTGCGCGTTTCGCGCAGCCGCATCCGGTAGCCGGGGTGCTCCGCGGCCAGCGCGGCCAACTCGGCACGAAACATCACGTCGGACTCGGTGGGCGCCGAATGCAGGTGGACGATATCACCGATTTGGTTGCGGCGCACCAGGGTTCGCAGCATCGACATCACCGGCGTGATGCCGGAGCCGGCGGTGAGAAACAGGATCGACGCGGGCGCCGGATCGGGCAGCACGAAGTTGCCCTGCGGCGCGGCCAGCCGGACAATGGTGCCCGGCTCGACTCCGGCCACCAGGTGCGACGACAGGAACCCCTCGGGCATCGCTTTCACGGTGATGGTCACGGTGCGCGCCGAACCGGAGCCGGAACGAGCGCCCCCGGCGCCCGGGGTCGACGTGAGCGAATACGACCGCCAGCGCCAGCGCCCGTCCATCAGCAGTCCGATGCCGATGTACTGGCCCGGCTGGTAGTCGAAGTCAAAGCCCCAGCCCGGTTTGATGACCAGGGTCGCGGAGTCCTCCGTCTCACGGCGCACCTGCAGGATCCGGCCCCGCAGTTCGCGCGCCGACCACAGCGGATTGGCCAGATGCAGGTAGTCATCCGGCAACAGCGGCGTCGTGATGCGCGCGGCGAGCTTGCGCAGCGCGTGCCAGCCGGGATGCCGGTTCGCGCCGGCGACTACAGGTCGTGTGGTGTCGACGACGTTGCCCGTGATGGATGGGTTACGTCTGCCCAGGGGAAGCTCCTGCTCACTACGCGGCGTGTGACTGACGCTCACATTGTGATCGATTCTGTGCGCTTCACGAAACCTACGGTACCGTAACCTACGGTTCAGTAGCTAGTGCTGAGGCCCGGAATGCCTCACATTCGGCGTCACATCAGTTCGAGCAGGAATGGCAGCTCCTGGTTGGCGTACCAGGCCAGATCGTGGTCTTGCGCATCGCCGACGATCAGGTCGGCGTCCTCATCGCCCAGGTCGGCGGCGTCGACGGCCTCGATGGCCCTCGCCACCGCCGGTTCGGCCCCGGCGTTGTCGACGTAGGCGGCGATCACGTCGCCGATTGCGACCGGCCCGGCCAGCCTGACCACCGCGTCGTCGAGGTCGGGACGGTACGTGACGTCCTCGACCTCGGCGGCCAGCACCGCGCGTCGGGGCGGCAGGGATTCCGATGACGCGCCGGCCCCTTCCGCCGCTTCGGCCTCCCCGGCCGCCAGCAGACGCAGCGACGCCAGCGCCGCCTCGCGCAGTGCGACGTCGGCGAGCTCGTCGTCGTCGCCCTCGGCGTAGGCCTCGCGCAACATCGGCGTCAGGGCGAACGCCGTGCCGTTGACCGGCCACAACGAGCCGTCGGCGACGAGCTGCGCCAACATGGGCACCGTGGCGGGGATGTAGACGATCGTCATGAATCCCCGATCAGCGTGGCCGCGTAGTCGTCGACGTACTTGGACAGTTCACGCGGCGGGCGTTGGTAGTTCCCGCTCACCACCGGTTCTTTGGGCAGTTTGACGTGCGGCCGCTCGACGTCGTGGTACTCGATCGTAGACAGCAGGTGCGCCATCATGTTCAACCGCGCGTGCTTCTTGATGTCCGATTCCACGACGTACCACGGGCTGACCGGGGTATCGGTGTGCACCATCATCTCGTCCTTGGCGCGCGAATAATCCTCGCGCCGATACAGCGATTCCGTGTCCATAGGACTGAGTTTCCATTGCCGAACAGGGTCATTGCGCCGCGCCCTGAATCGGCGCAACTGCTCGGCCTCGGAGACCGAAAACCAATACTTGCGCAGCAGTATCCCGTCATCGATCAACATCTGCTCGAAGATCGGGGTTTGCCGCAAAAACAGCACATACTCCTGCGGCGTGCAGAATCCCATGACTTTCTCCACGCCGGCGCGGTTGTACCAAGACCGATCGAACAGCACTATTTCCCCTTTGGCGGGAAGGTGGGCGATGTAGCGCTGGTAATACCACTGACCGCGTTCACGATCGGTCGGCGCGGGCAGCGCAACGATGCCGGCGACGCGCGGGTTGAGGTATTCGGTGATCCTCTTGATGGTTCCGCCCTTGCCCGCTCCGTCGCGGCCTTCGAAGATGATCACGAGACGTTGGCCGGCGTAGCGCACCCACTCTTGCAACTTCACCAATTCCGTTTGCAGCCTGAACAATTCGGCTTGATATACCTCATCGGGAATCTTGTGCGTGTTCGGCGCCGTTGATTTCGCCGGCTTCGCCGGCGCTCCGTCGCCTTTTGCGGTGCTCACATCAACGAATAATAGCCCCACGCAGGGGTTTTCACTGCCGACTAAGACCGGGAGGCCTCCAGCAATTCTTCGAGCGCTTGATTGAGCAGTCCGGGCAGCAGTTCGACATCGCTCATCGCTTCGCGGTCGGCGTTGATTCCGTAATACAACTCGCCGTTGTACGACGACACACCGATGGCCAGCGCCTGATTGTGCAGCAGCGGCGGCACCGCGTAGGTCTCCAGCAGTTTGGTGCCGGCAATGTACATCTGCGACTGGGCGCCGGGGGCGTTGGTGATCAGCAGGTTGAACGTGCGCCTGGAGAAGCTCGGGAAGCTGGTCGCCACCCGGATGCCCATGGCGTGCAGCGTCGGTGGGGCAAAACCCGACAGCGTGACGATCGTCCTGGCGTCCACCAGTTGGGCGGCCGTCGGGTTCGACTCGGTGGCGTGCGCGATCTGCGACAACCGCACCACGGCGTTGGGCTCCCCAACCGGCAGATCGACCAGGAACGGCACCACCTGGCTGATCGCCTGACCGGGGCCGTTCGCGTCGAGGCCGTCGTCGTACACCGACAGCGGCGCCATCGCGCGCACCGTCGCGGTCGGCGACACCGCCACCCCGCGCGACATCAGCCAGTTGCCCAGCGCGCCGGCGATCACCGCCAGCACCACGTCGTTGACGTCGCAGTCGTAGCGCGCCCGCACGGCGCGGTAATCGTCGAGGCTGCCGCGCGCGACGGTGAATCGGCGGTGCCGCGACACGGTGGCGTTGAGCGGACTGCTGGGCGCGGTGCCCCGGGCCACCGTCCGCACGAAATCGACGGCGCGGCGGCCGGCGTCGAGCAGCTCGCCGTGGTTGGTCACCAGGCCGCCGATCATCGACCCGACGGCCTGCAGCTGGGCGCCCGGGCCCACGACCCACTCACTGATCGCACCCAGCAGCAGCCGGGTGTTCCCGGGGTCGCGCTCCGGTATCCAGATGTCCTCGGGAAACGGCGCCGGGCGCTTGGTCCGATCGGCGATGACGTGGTTGATCTCCAGCGCCGACATGCCGTTGATCAGCGCCTGATGCGATTTGGTGTAGAGGGCGACCCGGTTCTTGGACAGGCCTTCGACCAGGTACATCTCCCAGAGCGGGCGCGTTTTGTCCAGCGGGCGCGCGGCCAGCCGCGCGATCAGCTCGTGCAGCTGCTCGTCACTGCCCGGAGAGGGCAACGCCGAGCGCCGGACGTGATAGGTGATGTCGAAGTCGTTGTCGTCGATCCACACCGGCCGGGCGGTGCCGACCGGCACTTGCCGGACCTTCTGCCGGTAGCGCGGTATCTGCGGCAGCCGCTGCTCGACCGTGGCCAGCAGCGTCTCATAACTCAAGCCGGCACGGGGGCGGCGCAGGATCGACAGCGATCCGACGTACATGGGGGTCGCGGTGTTTTCCAGGCGGTAGAACGACGCGTCCGGCGGGGACAAGCGACTCACCATGTGGCGCTGTCCTCCTGGTCAGTTCGTCGCCGCCGCGCCGGGGGGCCCTGGGCGGCCCGAAACCCGATGTCCCGCCCACGGTAATCGGGTGCCCGCGCACAAGTCAGCGTGGGTACGCGTGCGGTCGAGTTGTGCCATGATGACCACTGACTAACCACTGTCTGCCCCTCTCCAGCAGGCTTGAAGGTCCGGCCGAAGACTTGGAGAGTGCGCGTTGAACACTAATCCTGCGAATCCATCCGGCGCTTTCACCGTCATACCAGTCGTCGACTATGAGCCGCCGACGCAGGACGCGCCGCGCACCGTCCCACAGTGCCGACAACCCTCGCGCCCGCCGTTGCGTCGCCGCAGCGGCCACTTGCCGCCCCGGGGCTACACCGGGGCCCCCAGCAGGCCCGCGGCACCGGATTCCGGCGCGGTCATATCCGCGCGGCTGCGCCAGGCGGCCGTCTTCGCCGACGCGGCGCTGCGCCGGGTGCTGGAGGTCATCGACCGTCGCCGTCCCGCCGCCCAGTTGAATCCGCTGCTGGCGCCCAGCCTGGTGGATTCGGTGGCCTCGGTTGCCCGTTCGGCCGCGGGTCACGGGGGCGGGAACCGAGGTGCCGCGGTGTTGCGCCGCATGCGGCTGCAGCCGGCCGGCCACCGCGACCCGGACTCGGCGGCCGAAGTCTTCGGTTCCTACAGCCGCGGGAACCGGATCCACGCCATCGCCTGCCGGGTCGAACAGGTCAGCGGGGCGGGCGGAACCCGGTGGATGGTGGTGGCCCTGCACATCGGTTGATGCCGTCAGTCGAAGGCCGCAGGTCAGATCGCCGCGCCGGCCGGCCGCGGGCCGCCGGCATAGCGGGTGAGCACGGGCCCCACGATCGCCATGATGAAGACGTAGGACGTCGCCAGCGCCGCGACGGCGGGCAGCGACTTGCCGGCCAAGCCGATGATGATCAACGAGAACTCGCCGCGGGCGATCAGCGCGGTGCCCGCGCGCAGCTGCCCGCGCCGCGCCACCCCGTCGTGGCGGGCCGCGAAGATCCCGGTGGCCACCTTGGTCGCCGCCGTCGCCACGGCCAGGATCAGCGCCACCGGAAGCATCGGAACCAGCTCGTGCGGGTCCACCGAGTACCCGATCGCCAGGAAAAAGATTGCGGCGAACAGGTCGCGCAGCGGGCCCAGCACCTGGCGGGCCCGCTCGGCCGTCTCGCCGGTCAGGGTGAGGCCGACCAGGAACGCGCCGACCGCGGCTGAGGCATGCAGGGACTCGGCCACCGCCGCGACGATCAGGGTGATGCCCAGCACCCGCAGCATTAATTGTTCGGAGTCGGGATGTTCCACCAGCCGGTCCACGTGATGGCCCCACCGGTAGGAGGCGGCGAACGCCGCCACCAGGGCGCCCACCGCCACGACCATGCCACCGACGGCGCGCAGCCATCCGCCACCGGATGCCAGGACCGCGAACAGCGGCAGGTAGGCGGCCATCGCGAAATCCTCGAGCACCAGCACCGACAGCACCGACGGCGTTTCGCGGTTACCGAGCCGGTGCAGGTCCTCCAGCAATCGGGCGATGACGCCCGACGAGGAGATGTAGGTGACGCCGGCCAGGCACAGGATCGCCACGCCGTCCAATCCCAGTAGCCAGCCGGCGATTGCACCGGGCGCGGCGTTGAGGACGATGTCGACCGCCGCGGACGGCAGGTGGTGGCGCATGCTGCTGGAGAATTCGGCGGCCGAGAACTCGCACCCCAGGGTCAGCAGCAGTAACACCACGCCGATGGGCGCGCTGGTCGTGATGAACTGCCCCCCTGCGGCCAGCGGAAGAATCCCGCCCTTGCCCAGGGCCAGGCCCGCCAGCAGGTACACGGGTATCGGCGACAACGCGAAACGGCGTGCGGCGGCGCCCAATACGGCCAAGGTGGCCAGGAGGGCGCCGAGTTGCAGCAGCAGCGTCCCCGAAATCTGCACCGGCTCAACCTTTGTCGATAATTTTCTCGACGCTCGCGATGCCCTCTTCGGTGCCGATCACGATCAGAACGTCTTGGGCGTGCAGCATTTCGGCGGGGCCGGGCGAGGCGAGCACTTCCTCGTTGCGCACGATCGCCACGATGGACGCCCCGGTTCGGGTGCGGGCCTGGGTGTCGCCCAGCGCATGATCCGCGAAGGGGCTGTCGGCCGGGATGTGCACCTGCCCCGTCTCGAGCCCCGGTATTTCCCGCGCCAGCTCGGTGAACCGCTCGGCGATCCGCGGCGCTCCCAGGATCTGGGCCACGGCCTCGGCCTCCTGGTCGCTGAGGTGCAGCAGCGGCCGGGCCTCGTCCGGATCCTCGCGGGCATACACGACCACGTCGAAATCGCCGCTCCGCCGCGCGATGATGCCGATGCGGTCACCACGTTGATCGGTGAATTCGTAGCGGAGACCGACCCCGGGAAGCAGGACCTCCTTGACATCCATACCGTCAATCCTGACAGGTCGCCCAGCGCCACTGTAACCGGATGGATGGAAACACGGTCAGCGTCGAGCGTGTCATCAAGGCGCCGCCGAGCGCGATCTTCGCGTTGCTGGCCGACGCCGGCAAACACGCCAGCTTCGACGGCTCGGGATCGGTGAACCACGCGTCGGAGAAATCGATCCCCCTGACGGCGGGTTCGAAATTTTCGATGGCCATGCGGGGCCGCAAGGAGACGCTGTTCCTGCCCTACCGCACCACCAACACCGTCATCGAGTACGAACCGGACCGCCGCATCGCGTGGCAGACCTTCGGGATGGGGGGCCTGGTCGGCGGCCGCATCTGGCGCTACGAACTGACACCGGCCGAAGGCGGCGCCGGCACGCTGGTGCGCGAAACCTGGGACGTGTCACGCGACAAGCAGAAGCGGATGATCACCAGCGGTTCGATCCCACGTCAAACCGAACAGGGCATGGCCGCGACGCTGGAGCGGATCGCCGCGCTGCTCGAAAGCTAAAGCTGGCCGGCCGGTTGGGCCGGTTGAGCCGGTTGCCGACGAAGCCGGCGTTGCTGCCGACGGGTGAAGGGCACCAGCATCGACACACTGCGGCGGTACTCGTGGTACTCATCGCCGAGCACCGTGACCAGATCGCGCTCCTCCAATTGCACCGCGATCAGGATGTAACTCGTCATGCCGATCGAGAAGAGCAGGTGTCCGGCCGTCATGGTCGGCGTCGCCCAGAAGGCGATGAGGAAGCCGAGCATGAGCGGATGGCGCACCAGGCGGTAGAGCAGCCGAGCGCGAAAACCTATGTGGGTGTACGGCTTTCCGCGCCACGCCAGATACACCTGCCGAAGGCCGAACAGATCGAAGTGGCTGACCATGAAGGTCGAGGCCAGCGCGATCGCCCAGCCCAGCCAGAACAACGTCCACAGCGCCAGACGCCCGGCCGGCAGCCGCACGTCCCAGATGACGGCCGGCATCGTCCGCCATTGCCAATACAGCAGCACCAGCACAGCGCTTGACAGCACCACGTACGTGCTGCGCTCGATCGACGCCGGCACGAATCGCGTCCACCACGCCTTGAACGCCGGCCGCGCCATCACACTGTGCTGGGCGCCGAACGCGGCAACCAGCAGCACGTTGACCAGTACCGCCTGGCCGATGGGCGCGGAGAGCCCGTGATCGACGGTGCGCGGCACCCAGCGCCCGGCCACGAAAGCGACGAGATATAAGAATGCGGCGAGAAACATCAGGTATGCGCCGGCGCCGTAACCGACCGTCAAGTATCGCTTCATAGGCCAAGTGTGGGCTGCCGGCGGGCGCTCGCCTATGGGCCATTTGCCTCATTTTTTCCTGCCGGGCCCTAGCCAATTTTGACTAGTCCATGTCGACGCGCGTCCCCGTCGACGGACTCGGCGATTTGAGGCAAACGCCTCATGCGAGCACGGACGCCCCAGACCGATGATCGGCCAGGACAAAGCCACTTCGAGAGGCACGGAGGCCAGATCATGACCGAATCGACATGCACCGCAGCGACAATGGATCGGCTCGGCACTCAGCGACCGGATCACGCGGCAAGAGCGCCCGGCGGCGCGCGGGTCGACGCGATCGACATCAGCCGGCGGGTGGGTGGGCGCCAGCTCCTCCACACACTGTCGCTGTCGGTGGAACCGGGCGAATTGGTCGCGATCGCCGGCGGCAGCGGGGCGGGCAAGACCACCTTGCTGGAGGTCCTCGCGGGCCTGCAACCGCCGAGCGCCGGGGAGCTTCGGCATGACGGCGTTCTTCGCCGTCCGCGCGTCGACTCCCGCGTCGGCTACGTGCCCCAGGACGACATCATCCACCAGGAGATGCCCCTGCGCCGCACGCTGCACTACGCGGCCCTGCTCCGCCTTCCCGCGGGCACGTCCGCGGCGGAGGCGGACCGGGTCGTCGAGGAGACCCTGGCCGACCTCGACCTGGCCGATCGGGCCGACGTGCCGGTGCGCGCGCTGTCCGGCGGTCAACGCAAGCGGGCCAGCATCGCCGTGGAGCTGCTGACCCGGCCCCGCCTCTTCTTCCTCGACGAACCCACCTCGGGACTCGATCCCTCCACCGCGGCCGAAGTGATGCGCCTCCTGCGCCGGCTCAGCGAACGCGGTGTCACCGTCGTTCTGACCACACACGAACCGGCCGGCATCGACCGGTGCGACCGGGTCGTGTTCCTGGCTCGCGACGGCCACCTGGCCTTCACCGGCAGCCCGGCCGCGGCGCGGCGCTACTTCGGGGTGGACACCCTCGCCGAGGTGTACGAGCGACTGTCCGGCGAGCACACGCCAAGCATCTGGGCGGAGCGGCTCGCGGCGAGCCGCGCGAATTCGGCAAACCGCGGCGGCTCGACTCCACGGTCCGCGACGCCCACCCCGTCCGGCGTCAAGGGCACGGGTGTGGTTCGGCAATGGTGGCTCCTCACGCGGCGCAATGTCGATGTCCTGGCGCGCAATCGGCTGACCCTGGCGATCCTGCTCGGCTCGCCCGTCCTGGTGACGGCGATGATGGCGACGCTGTTCAAACGCGGCGAGTTCGATGCGGGCAGCGCGGCCGGCGTCGGCCCGGCCCAGATCGTGTTCTGGATAGCTTTCGACGGCTTCTTCTTCGGCCTGACCTACGGCCTGCTCCAAATCGTCGGCGAGATGGCCGTTTTCCGTCGCGAACGCCTGGCCGGGCTCAGCGTGGGCGCTTACGTGGCTTCGAAAGTGACCGCGCTGCTTCCGGTTCTGGCGGGAGTGAGCGCAGTGCTGCTGGTTGTGCTGCGCGCACTCGGTCGGCTCCCCGCCGCCGGATGGGATGTGTACGCCTCGCTGTTCGCGACGATCCTGGTCGAAGCGACCTCGGCGCTGGCGCTGGGACTGCTCGCCTCGGCCGCCGTCTCCAACGCCGCGCAGGCGGCCCTCGCCCTGCCGATGCTGTGCTTCCCGCAGGTGTTGTTCGGTGGCGCAATCGTCCCCGTCGACCGGATGGCGACCCCCGGACGGATGATGAGCCTGGTCCTGTCCAACCGTCACGCCTTCGATGCGCTCGGCCGCGACCTGGGGCTCGACCGCTACACCGCCACGCTGCCGGCGATGTCCGCCTACCGCAGCACCTTCCAGGGCGGCACCGCGGCCAGTCTGATCGCGCTGGCCTCGTTCGCCGTCGCGCTCACGCTGGCCACCGCCTGGGTACTGCACCGTCGCTCCCGGCCCGGCGCATCTCGGCGGTGACGGCCGCGCGTTCCGGGCCCGCGACGCTCAGCAGAGGTCGCGGGCCCGGGCGTTGAGTTCAGGACTTATGGACGAAGACGTTGACCGGCTCGTCGTGTCCCCGCAGGTTCAGCGTGCGCCGTGCATGTGGGCGGTCATTTCGTCGACGACGGCCTCGCCGACGTTGCCGACGTAGGCAACGCCCGCGTGCACGGCGACGCCGACGTCCAGCCAGGGTCCACCCGGTGTGCCGTACCCGACCGCCTCGATGGCCCGTTGCCGATACCGGCGTAGTCGATCTCGTCGCGGTTCGGCAACGTACCGCGACCGCCGCGTGAACCCGGGTTGGGAGAGGGGCGCAGGATTGCTTGGCGACGGCCACCGCTGATCATGCGGAAATGGTCGCCCCGGATCCGCCGGACGCACATGGGGCATCCGCCCCAAAACGTCCGCCCGTTTGGCGAGTTCCCTCTAGTCGGGTGGGCTCGCGCTTCCGGTCAGGCCGTGCCGGGTCGCGTACAGGCTGGCCCCGATCCGGTTCGAGACCCCGATCTTGGCATAGATGTGCTCGACGTGATTGCGCACGGTCTTCTCGGAAATCCAAAGCGCCGAGGCGATCTGCCGGTTGGACAACCCCTGTGCGACGAGGACCAACACCTCGGCCTCGCGCCGAGTCAGCCCGGCCGGCCTGGCGGCTCGGCGCGACGGACGGTGGCCCGCGGCCTCCAGCACGGCTTCGACGGCGTCGCCGTCGAGGCGCCCGCCGGCTGCCTCACTTCGCAGTTGCCTGGCCGCGGCGTCGCCGTCCCGTGCATCGCGATACGGCCGTGGTTCCATTGAAGCGCAATAACTTTCGGCAGCGGCGAGCAGACGGTCGCAGACGGACAGGTCCTCGCCCCGCAGACCGTTCGGATAACCCGAACCGTCCAGGCGTTCGTGATGGTTCACCGCGACTTCCCGGACGGCCTTCAGTCCGCCGACCCGGGCCAGGATCCGGCCGGTCAGATAGGGATGCAGGTGCACGCGCTCACGCTCCGCGTGGGTCAGTTCACCCGGCTTTTCCCACACCCTGTTCGACACGCCGATCCGACCGAGATCGTGAACGTAGCCCGCGCGGCGCAGGACGTCGATATCGTCGGGCGCGAGGCCGGCGCACTTCCCGGCGTTTTCCGCCAGCTGCGCCACGGCGCGCGAATGACCAAGCGTGAAGGGGCATTTCAGATCCGCGAAATCCCCCATCGCGCACAGGAGTCGGTCCAGCGCGGGATCGCTCAGCGGCTCACCCGGATCCGGCGCCAGGCCGGCGGCGGTCGACCACACGTCTTCGTTCTCGCGCAGCAGGTCGTCGGCGGCCGCGGTGAACGCCGCGACGATGTCCGGGTCGAATTGTTTGCCGCTGCGGCGGCGAACCTCCGCGATCGCGGCGCTCGCGCCGAACGCGCGATGGTGCACCTCGGCGATGTCGGCGAGCTGCGCCACCCGCATCGCCACCGGTATCTGGCTTCCCACCGCCCCGTCCGGAAGCCCGTTGCCGTCCCAACGTTCGTACGCGTAGGGCAGGGCCTCACCCACATCGGCGCCCAGCCCGATCTCCTCGGCGAGGAGTGCGGCCGACAGGCAATGCGACTGCACCAACCCGCCGAGATTCCCGCGGGCATCCCAGAAAACCTTGGCCGCCAACCGGGCTCGTTTCGGCAGACTCGCCCCCCGGCCCAGGTTGCTCACCAGAAAACGCCGGTACGGCGCGCCGGACCAGTCGATGTAGTGGCTGGCCCGTCGCACCGCGATGTCGTCGCCGAACCACCGCGCATATTCGTGCGAGTCGGCGTGGCAACCAATCCACATCACCAGGCCCGTATAAAAAACCGTCCCCCGGTCACGCTCATCGAGCCCGAGCCGCTCGGCCAGCCTCGAGCCCATCGCCGCCGACCGGAGCATGTGATCCATCGGCTGCCCAAGCCCAAGGTCGATCGCCAGCGATAGCGCCGCCAGGACCTCGGTCCGCGACACGGCTCCGCCGAAGGGCATGGAACTCGCCCCTTTCTCGACCAGTCAGGGCTGCAGCGTCGGTGTAGCCACACGGAGGCCGATGCCTGATAAGCCTAGGGCATGGGGGTTGCCAGCCGCATGCCGTCGCCGAGCGTGAAGCTAGTCGCACGCTCGGCGCCGAACGTGAAGGCAGCTTCACACTCGGCGCAGGGCGCCTCCGGTCAGATGGCGCGGCTAGCGCCGCTTGACCGACTTGGGCGGCTTGGCGCCGCGGCCCTGTTGCCGCGCCGCCGCGCGCCGCTCGCGCCGGCTGGCGCCCCCGGGGACCCCGGCCGGCGCCTTCGCGCCGTCGCCGCCGTTGCGCTGCACCGCCGCCGAGCCGTCCTCCGACGGTCCGGAGTAGGTCATGGCCGGCGCCTCGTTGTCAATTCCCTTGGCGCGCAACTGGGGTGGTGCCTCTTCGCGCACGGCCGTCGCCGCACCGCCCTGCTGACCGGCGGCGGCAGTGGCGAATTCCTGCAGCCCCTCCGGCGTCTGGACCGGCGCGACCTGCGGGCTGGGCACCGCCTCGACGGTGACATTGAACAGGAATCCGACCGACTCCTCCTTCATGCCGTCCAGCATCGCCATGAACATGTCGTAGCCCTCGCGCTGGTATTCCACCAGCGGATCGCGCTGCGCCATCGCGCGCAGCCCGATGCCCTCTTTGAGGTAGTCCATCTCGTAGAGGTGCTCGCGCCATTTGCGGTCGATGACGTTGAGCAGCACGTTGCGTTCCAGCTGACGCATCGCGCCCTCGCCCGCGATCTCCTCGAGCTCGGCTTCCCTTGCGGCATAAGCGTTTTCGGCGTCTTTGACCAGCGCCTCGAGCAACTCCTCACGGGTGAGGTCGTCGCGGTCGGAGTCCGCGTCGTGATGCGTGAGCGTCTCGTGGCTGATGCCGACCGGGTACAGCGTCTTCAGCGCCGTCCACAGCGCTTCCAGATCCCAGTCCTCGGCGTAGCCGTCGGCGGTCGCGCCGTCGACATAGGCGGTGACCACGTCGCGGACCATGTCCAGCGCCTGCTCCTTGAGGTTCTCGCCCTCCAGGATGCGGCGGCGCTCGGCGTAGATCACCTTGCGCTGCTGGTTCATCACCTCGTCGTACTTCAGGACGTTCTTGCGGACCTCGAAGTTCTGCTGCTCGACCTGGGTCTGGGCGCTCTTGATAGCGCGGGTGACCATCTTGGCCTCGATGGGCACGTCGTCGGGCAGGTTCAGCCGGTTGAGCATCGCCTCCAGCGCGGCGCCGTTGAACCGGCGCATGAGTTCGTCGCCCAGCGAGAGGTAGAACCGCGACTCCCCCGGATCGCCCTGCCGGCCCGAGCGGCCGCGCAACTGGTTGTCGATGCGGCGCGACTCGTGGCGCTCGGTGCCCAGCACGTACAGGCCGCCGGCCTCGATCACCTCGGCGGCCTCGGCGCTGACCTCCTCCTTGACCTTGGGCAGTTCCTCGTGCCAGGCGGCGTCGTACTCGTCGGGCGTCTCGACCGGATCCAGGCCCCGCTCCCGCAGCCGCTGGTCGGTGAGGAAGTCGGCGTTGCCGCCCAGCACGATGTCGGTACCGCGGCCGGCCATGTTGGTGGCCACGGTGATGCCGCCGCGGCGGCCGGCGACGGCGACGATGGTCGCCTCCTGCTCGTGGAACTTCGCGTTCAGCACGTTGTGCGGCACGCGGCGCTTCTGGAACTGCCGCGACAGATACTCCGAGCGCTCGACGCTGGTGGTACCGATCAGCACCGGCTGGCCCTTCTCGTAGCGCTCGACGACGTCGTCGACCACCGCGATGTACTTGGCTTCCTCGGTCTTGTAGATCAGGTCGGACTGGTCGGCGCGGATCATCGGCTTGTTCGTCGGGATGGGCACCACGCCGAGCTTGTAGATCTCGTGCAGCTCGGCCGCCTCGGTCTGGGCGGTACCCGTCATGCCGGCCAGCTTGTCGTAGAGCCGGAAGTAGTTCTGCAGGGTGATGGTGGCCAGCGTCTGGTTCTCGGCCTTGATCTCGACGTGCTCCTTGGCCTCGATGGCCTGGTGCATGCCCTCGTTGTAGCGGCGGCCGTAGAGGACGCGGCCGGTGAACTCGTCGACGATCAGAACCTCGCCGTCGCGGACGATGTAGTCCTTGTCGCGGTTGAACAGCTCCTTGGCCTTCAGCGCATTGTTGAGGTAGCTGACCAGCGGCGAGTTGGCGGCCTCGTAGAGGTTGTCGATACCGAGCTGGTCCTCGACGAACTCCACGCCGAGTTCGTGCACACCAACGGTGCGTTTGCGCAGGTCCACCTCGTAGTGGGTGTCCTTCTCCATCAGCGGCGCCAACCGGGCGAACTCGAGATACCAGTTGGAGGCGCCGTCGGCGGGTCCCGAGATGATCAGCGGGGTGCGGGCCTCGTCGATCAGGATGGAGTCGACCTCGTCGACGATGGCGAAGTTGTGCCCGCGCTGGACCAGGTCGTCGAGCGAATGCGCCATGTTGTCGCGCAGGTAGTCGAACCCGAACTCGTTGTTGGTGCCGTAGGTGATGTCGGCGTTGTAAGCCACCCGGCGCTCGTCGGGCGTCATCTGGGCGAGGATCACGCCGACGTCCAGGCCGAGGAAGCGGTGCACCCGGCCCATCCACTCGCTGTCACGTTTGGCCAGGTAGTCGTTGACGGTGACGACGTGCACGCCGTTGCCGCCGATGCCGTTGAGGTAGGCCGGCAGCACCGAGGTCAGGGTCTTGCCCTCACCGGTCTTCATCTCGGCGACGTTGCCGAAGTGCAGCGCCGCCGCGCCCATCACCTGGACGTCGAAGGGGCGCTGGTCGAGCACCCGCCAGGCCGCCTCCCGGGCCACCGCGAAGGCCTCGGGCAGCAGGTCGTCGAGGCTTTCGCCGTCGGCGTGCCGCTTCTTCAACTCGTCGGTCTTAGCCCGCAACTCGGCGTCGGTGAGCTTCTCGATCTCGTCCGACAGGGTGTTGACATAGTCAGACACCCGCTTGAGACGCTTGAGCATGCGACCTTCGCCGAGGCGCAGCAACTTCGACAGCACAGCTATGTCCCCTGTTGGTAGGAGTCTTGATTGAGCGACTCCCATGGTAGGCGACGACGCCCCGGCGGCCGCCTAACGGCGGAAGAGCCTGATCAGCCCAGCCGGATCAGGCCGTAGTCGTAACCGTGGCGGCGATAGACCACGCACGGCCGTTCGGTCTGCTTGTCGTGGAACAAGAAGAAGTCGTGCCCGACGAGCTCCATCTCGTAGAGCGCGTCGTCGACCGTCATCGGCGTGGCCGGGTGTTCCTTGGTCCGCACGATGCGCCCGGGCTCGTGGTCCGTCTCGGCGCCATCGACTGGTGCACCGTGCTCGGCGGACGGCGGTGCACTGCTCGACGGGGCGGGAGGGGGTACCGCGGTGGCGGCCGCCAGTGACACCGGGGTCTTGTCCCCATAGTGAACCTTGCGGCGATCCTTCACGCGGCGCAGCCGGTTCTCCAGCTTGTCGACCGCGGACTCGAATGCGGCGTAGAAACTGTTCGCGCAGGCCTCCGCCCGGGTCACCGGACCCCGGCCGCGGGCGGTGATCTCCACGCGTTGACAAGATTTGCGCTGACGCCGGTTGGGTGCGTGCTTGAGCTCGACATCGAAGAGATAGATGGAGCGATCGAACCGCTCGAGACGGGCGAGTTTTTGCGAGACGTACAGACGGTAATGATCGGGGATTTCTACGTTGCGGCCCTTGAACACAACATCGGCGGTGGTTGTCGGCGGGGCTTGCCCATCGGTGACGGGCGGTTGGTCCAGAATCTGACCGGAATCCACGGATAGCCTTGACATACGTGACAACTCGTTTCTCTTTTCACGTCGCACGCGCCCTGCGTGCCCGGCTGCTCAATGCGCCGACGAGGTGGGAGCGGTTCGAGACTGGCTACCGCCGCAGGCTGCCCGCCGGTGCAAGGTGTCGATTACTCACCCCTTCCCGCGAATGGGTCTCAACTGGAAAATCAGCGACCAGTGAGGCAGACCGATGAGTCGTTCTTCGTTGTTCTCGACGTTAGCTCTTGTTCGCCTGCCGATGCCACTGATTTGGTCGAGCTGTTGCGAGTTCTTCACAACCTCTTGGCCTGTTCATGGGTTTGGTGGAAGCCGCGCCCGGTTCATACGGCGGCGATCGCCAGCACCGCGGTCACCCGGACCCCGGCGGCGTGCAGGGTCCGCACCGATTCTCGCGCCGTCGCGCCGGTGGTGACGATGTCGTCGACGAGCAACACCTCGGTGCGCGGCGGCCGACCGCGCAGCACTACCCGGCCGGTGATGTTGCGCTGGCGCGCGGCGGTGCCCAGGCCCACCGAGTCACGCGTCAGCGCCCTGAGCCGCAACGCCGGCGCGACGGCGATGTCCGGATGCCCTGCCATCGCGGCGCGCACCAGCCGGGCGACGGGATCACCGCCGCGCCGACGCGCAGCCGAACGCCGGGTCGGTGCGGGCACGACGGTCAGCGGGGTCGCTACGATCCCCCACGACAGCAGCCGGTGCACCCCGACGGCCAGCGCACGCGCCAGCGGCGCGACCAGGTCGGCGCGTCCGTGTTCCTTGAGCGCCAGGATCGCGTGCCGGCGGACGTTGGCGTAGCGGCCGAGCGCGAACACCGGGACCTCGGGGTCGATGCGCGGGTTCACCACGTGCGGTTGGCCGGCGGCCACTGCCAGCTCGACGGCGCACGCGTCGCACCAGCGGGTCGCCGGCGCCCCGCAGCCGCCGCATTCGGCCGGCAGGAACAAGTCGAGCATGACGCCAGTGTGACGGCCCGGGGTGACATGCCCCTAAGCGGCGATCGCCGCTTTTCGCCAGCTAGCCGGGCAGCACCGGGGCCGCCCCGGACACCATCAGCCCGGGCACCTCCGACCAGCCCTGCTGGCCATCGGCCGACGGCGAATACTGCAGCACCCCTTGGGGAGCCGCGACATACGCCGTGGACGGGTTGGCGACCACCGTCGTCACCGGCATCTGCAGACCGTGCGGCGGCGCGTCGGAGTTCACGCCGTCGATGTTCACGTAGGACACCGGATGGCTGGCGTCGGTGCGGGTCACCACGATGTCGTCGCCGGTGCGCCACGACAGCGACACCACCGAATTGCCCAGCCCGAAACCGAGCCGGCGCGGAAAGGTCAGGGCGTACTGCCCGGCCTGGGTCTGCTCGACGCTGGCGAGGATCACCTGGCCACCGATCACCATCGCGGCGCGGGTGCTGTCGCGGGACAGCTCCAGATCGGTGATCGGTCCCGGGAACCGGGTGGCCACCGCCACCGAATCCACCGGAAGCCGCGCGGGCTGCCCGGAGGCCGGCTCCTGAATGGCCCGCAACACGTTGTTGCCGTCGACCACCACCCAGACCACGTCGTCCAGCGACCAGGTCGGCCGCGACAGGGTGTGACCGTCGGCGGACTGCACCGCCTCCTGGCCGAGATCACCGATCCACAAGGACGCGGCCATGTCCGGGGCGCCGCGATGCAGCGTCACCACCGACGCCACCTGCCGGCCGCTGCGCGACAGCGCGGCGCCGGTCTGGTCGCCCATCCGCCCGAACGCGCCGGGCACCATGGCAGTGTGCTGGCCGTCCAGCGACACCAGCGAACCGTTCACCAGGGCATGTAGCCCCGCACCCGCGCCGTCGGCCGCGCCGGGATCGGTGGCCGCCACGTCGGAGGTGGTCCACCCGTCGCGGAACCGGTCGTCCAGCGGTGCACCGTCGGCGCTGATCACATACGGGCCCCGGATGTCGGCCCTGGCCAGCGTCCAAATGATCTGCGCCGCAAGCAATTGACGGCTGTGCGGATCGGTGGTGGACAGCTTCTCGAGATCGACGCGCGCCCCGCCGTAGCCGCGCCCGATGCCGTTCTTGCCGCCGTCGGCCCGGGTCACCGGCCCGCGCAGCCGCAGCGGCGGGGCGAGCAGATTGCGGACCGTGTGCGCCATCTCGGGCCGCGGCCCGGCGATCACCTTGGAGATCAGCTCGGTGGCCAACTGGTCATGGTCGGGCACCGCGACGTAGCGCGGGTCGGGCACCACCGTCTTGCCGGTCGGGTCGGCGAAATACAGCGTGTTGCGTTTGTAGGTGGACTGGAACTGCTGCCAGTCCAGGAAGACGCCGTTGGGCAACCGGTCGATGCGCCAGCCGCCGGAGGTCTTGACCAATTCGATCGGACCGGGGTCGGGCAGCACTCCCTCGGCGGTTTCGAACACGCCCATGTCGGACAGCGAACCCAGGATGTCTGCCCGCATGGTCGCCGAAACACGTTCGGCTGCACGGGTTTCGACGAACACCACGTGGTCGATCAGCAGCGCGCTACCGGCGTCGTCCCAGGAGTTGGAGGCCGACTGCGTGAGAAACTGGCGGGCGGCAAGATGCCGGTTCGCGGGATCGGCCGTGGCCTTGAGGAATTCGCGCAGCAGCACGTCGGGATCCATGCCCGGGGTCGGCTTGGGCAGGTTCGACGGCGCCGGCCGTTCGACGGTGCCGATGGCTTGCGGCGCCGACGAGCTGGGCACCCCCGCGCAGCCGGCGAGCAGCATGGCCAGCATCAGCAGGCCCAACAACCGCCGCATCACAGGGTCCTTTCGGCGTGCTCTCGTTGGCGCGGAAGGTCTTTCGCGTGCTGCGGGCCGGACGGGGCCGGCTGCGGAACCGGCTTCATCGGCAGCGGGCTGGTGGTGACCTTGTGTCCGCGAACCAGTGGCAGCGTCAAGCGGAAGCACGAGCCGTCGCCCGGTTCTCCCCACGCCTCCAGCCGGCCCTGGTGCAGTCGCGCGTCCTCGATGCTGATCGCCAGGCCGAGCCCGGTGCCGCCGGAGCGGCGAACCCGTGAGGGGTCGGCCCGCCAGAACCGGCTGAACACCAGCTTCTCCTCGCCGGGCCGCAGCCCGACGCCGTAGTCGCGCACGGTGACGGCGACGGTGTCCTCGTCGGCGGCCATCCGGATCTTGACCGGCTTGTGCTCGGCGTGGTCGATGGCGTTGGCGATCAGGTTGCGCAGGATGCGCTCCACCCGCCGGGTGTCGACCTCGGCGATCACCTCTTCGGTCGGCAGGTCCACCTTCAGTTCGATGCCCGCGTCTTCGGCCAGATGCCCCACGTTGCCCAGCGCGCTCTGCACGGTGGTGCGCAGGTCGACGGCCTCCACGGACAGCTCGGCGACACCGGCGTCGTGCCGCGAGATTTCCAGCAGGTCGTTGAGCAGCGACTCGAACCGGTCCAGCTCGTTGACCATCAGCTCGGTGGAGCGCCGCAGCGTCGGGTCGAGGTCTTCGCTGTGGTCGTAGATCAGGTCGGCGGCCATCCGCACGGTGGTCAGCGGGGTGCGCAGTTCGTGGCTCACGTCGGATGTGAAGCGGCGCTGCAGATTACCGAACTCCTCCAGCTGGGTGATCTGGCGCGACAGGCTTTCGGCCATGTCGTTGAACGACACGGCCAGCCGCGCCATGTCGTCCTCGCCGCGCACCGGCATGCGTTCGGACAGATGCCCCTCGGCGAACCGTTCGGCGATGCGCGACGCCGACCGCACCGGCACTACCACCTGCCGTGAGACCAGCAGCGCGATCCCGGCCAGCAGCACCAGCAGCACCGCGCCGCCGGTGATCATCGTGCCGCGCACCAGCTGGATCGTGGACTGCTCGTTCTTGAGCGGGAAGATCAGGTACAGCTCGAGGTTGGCCACCTGCGACGACGCCGGCGTCCCCACGATGAGCGCCGGCCCGGCGAACCCGTCGGTGTGCACGGTGGCGTACTGGTAGGACGCCTGCCCGGCCTTGACGAAGCCGCGTAAAGAATTGGGCACCTGGTCGACGGGACCGGCCGTAGTCGCGGCGCGTGGGCCGTCGCCCGGCACCATCAAGACCGCGTCGAAGGCGCCGGCCATCCCCGCGCCCGATGCCGGGTCGGTCTTGGACGTCAGCGTGTTGCGCGCCAGCTGCAGGCTGCTGTCCAGCGAGCGTGCCTCTTCACCGTTGACGATCCCGCCCACGGTGGTGCGGGCCCGCTCGATCTGTTCGATGGCGGCCTTGACCTTCACGTCGAGCACACGATTAGTGACCTGACTGGTCAAGACGAAGCCGAGCGCCAGGATGACGGCCAGGGACAGCCCCAGGGTCAGGGCCACCACCCGCAGCTGCAGCGAGCGCCGCCAGGCAGTCCCAACGACTCGGCTCACGGCACCCATGCCGCGAGTCATCGGGCCAGAGCGCCCCCAGCGGCTCCGAGTGCGTCGCCGGGGGCCCCAGATCACGTGAGGCGCTCCTCCTCGCGACGCTCAGCAATGTCGCCGAGGATCACGGAGGGCCGGCCTTGTAACCCACTCCTCGAACGGTCAACACCACGGTCGGGTTCTCAGGGTCTTTCTCAACCTTGGCCCGCAGACGCTGGACGTGCACGTTCACCAAGCGGGTATCCGCCGGGTGTCGATAGCCCCACACCTGTTCGAGCAGCACATCACGAGTAAACACCTGCCGCGGCTTGCGCGCCAACGCCACCAGCAGGTCGAATTCCAGCGGTGTCAGGGAGATCTGCTCACCGTTACGCGTGACCTTGTGCGCCGGCACGTCGATCTCGACGTCGGCGATGGACAGCATCTCGGCGGGCTCGTCGTCGTTGCGCCGCAGCCGCGCCCGCACCCGGGCCACCAGCTCCTTCGGCTTGAACGGCTTCATGATGTAATCGTCGGCGCCCGACTCGAGGCCCAGGACCACGTCGACGGTGTCGGTCTTGGCGGTCAGCATCACGATCGGCACGCCGGAGTCGGCGCGCAACACCCGGCACACGTCGATGCCGTTCATGCCGGGCAGCATCAGGTCCAACAGCACCAAATCGGGGCGCAGTTCGCGCACCGCGGTCAGGGCCTGGGTGCCGTCACCGATGACCGCGGTGTCGAAACCCTCCCCACGTAGCACGATGGTGAGCATCTCGGCTAGCGAAGCGTCGTCATCGACGACCAAAATCCTTTGCCTCATGGAGTCCATGGTGTCACCAGATCGGGACAAAATTGGGGCGCCACACGGGCGTTTCTCGGCTGGATGGCCGATTTTGGATGCAAATTCGGGTAAAAGCGCCTATTCGGCCGCCCCACCGCGCCCGTCCCGCGTGGTCGCGCCGTCCTTGGCGCCGGTCAACGTGGCGGCCAGCCACCCCGGATCGGCGTCCGGGTCGACGGCCAGCCAGGGGCCACCCCAGCCCGCGGCGGCCAGTTCGGCGTAGACCGCGCCGGTGCGTTGCTGAAGGCCGTCATCGCGTTCGTAGCTGTCGCGCGCGCGGCCCGGATCGGACTCGGCCCGGCTGCGGGCGCGCTGCCCGGCCAGCTCGGCCGGCACCGCGAGCAGCACCTGCCAGTCGGGCGCCGGCAGCCCGAGGCGCTCGTATTCCAGCGCGTGGATCCATTGCACGGCCGGGCCGGCCGCGTCCTGGTGCAGACGGGCGGCGGTGTAGGCCGCGTTGGAGGCGACGTAGCGATCCAGGATGACGACATCGTGCTCGCGGCGCAGCGCCTCGATCTCGGCGACCGCCCCGGCACGGTCGAGCGCGAAGAGCGTCGCCATCGCATAGACCGACGACGCGAGATCTCCGTGCTCGCCGTGCAGGGCCTCGGCCGCGAGGTCGGCGGTCACCGACTGCCCGTAGCGCGGGAAGGCCAGGATGGCCACCGACTTGCCGTCCGCCGCAAAGAGGTTGCGCAGCTTGTCGGTCAGCGTCCGCTTACCGGCGCCGTCGATGCCTTCGATCGCGATCAGCACGGCGCGAGCCTATCGCCGGTCACGCTGGCCTGTCCCCCGCAAGCGGGAGGTGCCCCCAGCTCGGCAGCGAGGGCCACGCCGGCGTGACAATCGGCGGGAAAACGAGTGGCTCAGTACCGGTAGTGGTCGGCCTTGTAGGGGCCGTCGACGTCGACGCCGATGTACTCGGCCTGCTCCTTGGTGAGCTTGGTCAGCTCGCCGCCCAGCGCCTCCACGTGGATGCGGGCCACCTTCTCGTCGAGGTGCTTGGGCAGCCGGTAGACCTCGTTGTCGTACTCGTCGTTCTTGGTCCACAGCTCGATCTGGGCGATGACCTGGTTGGAGAAGCTGTTGCTCATCACGAATGACGGGTGTCCGGTGGCGTTACCCAGGTTCAGCAGCCGGCCCTCGGACAGCACGATGATCGACTTGCCGGTGTCGGGGAAGGTCCACAGGTCGACCTGCGGGCGGATGTTGGTCTTGGTGGCACCGGACTTCTCCAGCCGCGCGATCTGGATCTCGTTGTCGAAGTGGCCGATGTTGCCCAGGATCGCCTTGTCCTTCATCTGCTTCATGTGCTCGAGGGTGATGATGTCCTTGTTGCCGGTGGTGGTGATGATGATGTCGGCCTCACCGATCACGTCCTCCACCCGCTTGACATCGAAGCCCTCCATCAGCGCCTGCAGGGCGTTGATCGGGTCGATCTCCGTGACGGTCACCCGCGCGCCCTGGCCGGCCACCGACTCGGCGGACCCCTTGCCGACGTCGCCGTAGCCGCAGATCAGCACCTTCTTGCCGCCGATCAGCACGTCGGTGCCGCGGTTGATGCCGTCGATCAGCGAGTGCCGGCAGCCGTACTTGTTGTCGAACTTGCTCTTGGTGACCGAGTCGTTGACGTTGATCGCCGGGAACGCCAGGTCGCCGGCGGCGGCGAACTGGTAGAGCCGCAGCACGCCGGTGGTGGTCTCCTCGGAGACGCCCTTGATGGACGCGGCGATCTTGCTCCACTTGTCCTTGTCGGTCTCGAAGCGCTTGCGCAGCAGGTTCAGGAACACCCGGTGCTCGGTCGAGTCGTCCTCGTCGTCCGGCGGCACTACGCCGGCCTTCTCGTACTGCGCGCCGCGCAGCACCAGCATGGTGGCGTCACCGCCGTCGTCCAGGATCATGTTGGCCGGCTCGTCGGGCCAGGTCAGGATCTGCTCGGCGGCCCACCAGTACTCCTCGAGCGTCTCGCCCTTCCACGCGTACACCGGGACGCCCTTGGGCTCCTCCGGGGTGCCGTGCGGGCCGACGACCACCGCGGCGGCGGCGTGGTCCTGGGTGGAGAAGATGTTGCAGGACGCCCAGCGGACCTCGGCGCCCAGCGCGACGAGTGTCTCGATCAGCACCGCGGTCTGCACGGTCATGTGCAGCGAACCCGAGATGCGCGCCCCCTTGAGCGGCTGCACGTCGTGGTACTCACGGCGCAGCGACATCAGACCCGGCATCTCCTGCTCCGAGAGCTCGATGTCCCGGCGACCGTAATCCGCCAGCGACAGATCGGCGACCTTGAAATCGATGCCGTTTCGAACGTCGGGGGTGAGTGCGTTTTCGGTCGTCGTCATAGCGTGTTCTTCCTTCTTCGGCTCGCTCGGATCCAAGCGGTAGTTAGCTTAGGTATGTTCTTGCGCCACTGTAGTCGCGGGTCGGCGCGCACCTCGGACCAGGGAAGGGCTCAGCGAACGTTGATGACGCCGTGACGTTCGGCGAACGGCGTCATGAGCCGCGCCAGGTCCGCCGCGACGTCATGGTCGGCCTCGGGCGGCATCGACACGTAGCTCAACGCCAGCCGCACGATGGCGCGCGCCAGCACCCCGGCGTCCTCGTCGCTGGTGGCCACCCAGCTGTGGGTCAGCGCCGTGGTCAGCCGTTCCGACGCGCGGGTGATGATCGGTGCGCTGTCGGTGGTGATGATCTGCAGCAGGTCCGGCTTGGCCACACCGGTGAGCAGTGAGATCACCAGCGGGTCCGCCGACAACTCGGTGAACAGGTCGCGGAAGCCCTGCAGAAACGCCTCGTAGAGGTTGCCGACGTTGGCTTCCAGCGCGGCGTTGACGGCGTCGACCAGCCGGTCGGCCAGGCGCAGGCCATACCCCTGCGCCAGGCCCTGCCGTGAGCCGAACTCGTTGTAGATCGTCTGCCGGCTGATGCCCGCGGCGCGGGCCACGTCGGACAGCGTGATGGCCGACCAGTCCCGGGTCAGCAACAGATCCCGCATCGCATCCAGCACCGAGTCGCGTAGCAGCGCACGCGACGCCTCGGCGTACGGCATCCGCTTCACAGGCGCGACAATAGCGGCTTTCGCAACGGCGTTGGTGCCGATCACGAACGGGCGATCTCCAGCATCTCGAAGTCCGTCTTCGCCGCGCCGCAATCCGGGCAGCTCCAGTCGTCGGGGATGTCGTCCCACCGGGTGCCGGGGGCGATGCCGTCCTCCGGCCAACCCTTGGCCTCGTCGTACTCGAATCCGCACTGCACGCAGATGAAGAGCTTGTAGTCGCTCACCGGTTCACTCCCATCTCAATCGTTTCGAAATCGGCCTTCTCGCGCACCGCGCAATCGGGGCAGCGCCAGTCGTCGGGGATGGCGCTGAAGGGCGTACCCGCGGGAAAACCTTCCCGCGGTGCGCCTTTCGCTTCGTCGTAGGTGTAATCGCAGCCGGGGCAGCGGTAGGCGGTCATGCCGCTTCCCCAACCGCCCCGTAGCGGGCCAGCACCCGCTCGCGCAGCCGCGGCTGGATGTTGACGCGCGTGATATCGCCGTCGTAGTGCGCCAGCACCCGGTGATCCATGACCTTGCGCCACAGCGGCGGGAAGTAGGTGAGCGAGATCATCGACGCGTATCCGCTCGGCAGGTTGGGTGCGCCCGACATGCTGCGCAGCGTCTGGTAGCGGCGGGTGGGGTTGGCGTGGTGGTCGCTGTGCCGTTGCAGGTGGTACAGGAACAGGTTGGTGACGATGTGGTCGGAGTTCCAGCTGTGCACCGGCGCGCAGCGCTCGTAGCGGTCGCCGGCGTTCTTCTGCCGCAGCAGCCCGTAGTGCTCCAGGTAGTTGACCGACTCCAGCAGGCTGAAGCCGAAGACCGCCTGGATGATCACGAACGGGATCAGCGCCGGGCCGAAGATCGCGATGAGCGCCCCCCACAGCACCACCGACATCAGCCAGGCGTTGAGGACGTCGTTGGACAGATACGTCTTGGGATGCCACGGGCTGGCCCCCTGGCGGCGAATCCGTTGCGCCTCCAGCCGCAGCGCGGAGCGCAGGCTGCCGAACACGCTGCGCGGCAAAAACTCCCAGAAGGTCTCGCCGAAGCGCGCCGACGCCGGGTCCTCCGGGGTGGCGACGCGGACGTGGTGGCCGCGGTTGTGCTCGATGTAGAAGTGCCCGTAGCAGGTCTGCGCCAGGGTGATCTTGGACAGCCAGCGTTCCAGCGAGTCCTTCTTGTGGCCCATCTCGTGCGCGGTGTTGATGCCGACGCCGCCGAGCACGCCGACCGACAGCGCCAGCCCCAGCTTGCCCACCCAACCGAGCGGGCCGCCTGGGCCGCTTGGGAAGCCGAGCCAGTGCAGATTCGAGGCGGTGAACAGGTAGGCGCCCATGACCACGCTGAGGTACTGGAACGGGACGTAGACGTAGGTGCAGTAGCGGTAATACTTGTCGTTCTCCAGCTGCTCCATCACCTCGTCGGGCGGATTCTGCCCATCGGGCCCGAAACGCAGGTCCAGGATCGGCAGGAGGACCCAGAGCAGGATCGGCCCGATCCACAGCGGCACCTGGGCGGCGGCGTGCCATCCCAGCCGGTTCAGGCCCCAGACCAGCGGCAACATCACGAACAATGCCGTCGGGGCGATCAGCCCCATCAGCCACAGGCGACGCTTCTTGTCCCGCCAGACGACCGGCTCGGACTCCCGGCTCAATTGCGGTTCGAATGTGGTCATATGCCAAACCTCCTTGTGAGTCACACCACGTTGAGGTTGGACAATACCGCCGTTTTCGTCTTCTGTCTAGACAATAGTCGGTACTTTGTAAAGCCGAATGGTCAGGGCACCGGGCTATTGGGGTCAGCCTCGAGCGCGTCGCTCAGCTCGGGCTCCCCTTCCTCACGCCGGCCCAGCACCGAGTGCCGATAGCCGTACCCGGCGTAGATGGCCGTGCCGACCACCAACCAGACCGCGAACCGGACCCAGGTGAGTGCCGTGAGGTTGAGCATCAGCCACACACACGCGGCGATCGAGGCGATCGGAAGCAACGGCACCCACGGCGCCTTGAATCCGCGCTCCAGATCCGGCCGTGTCCGGCGCAGCACCATCACGCCGGCCGAGACCAGGACGAACGCGAACAGCGTTCCGACGTTCACCATCTCCTCGAGCTTGGTGATGGGGAACACCGACGCCGTCACGGCCACCACCACGGCGACCAGCACGGTGATCCGCACCGGGGTGCCGTGCGTGCCGGTCCTGGCCAGCGACCGTGGCAGCAGACCGTCGCGCGCCATCGCGAACAGGACCCGGCACTGGCCGAGCATCAGCACCATCACCACCGTGGTCAGTCCCGCCAGCGCGCCGATGGAGATGATCTTGCTCGCCCAATGGATGCCGTTCGCGGTGAAGGCGGTGGCCAGGTTCGCCTGCCCGCGGCCCTGGACCGTCTTGAGTTGGGTGTAGGGGACCATGCCGGACAGCACGACGGCGACGGCGACGTAGAGCAGGGTGACGATGCCCAGCGACGCCAGGATTCCCCGCGGCACATCGCGCTGCGGATTCTTCGTCTCCTCGGCCATGGTGGCGACGATGTCGAACCCGATGAAGGCGAAGAACACGATCGACGCCCCCGCCAGCACGCCGTACCAGCCGTAGTGGCTGCTGTGCGCGCCGGTCAGCAAAGACAGAACGGACTGGTCGATGCCCTTGGCATCACCGCCGGCCTCCGCCTTCGGGATGAACGGCGAGTAGTTGGCGCGCTTGATGTAGAAGACACCGACCACCACGACGAAGATCACCACCGACACCTTGATCGCGGTGATAACCGCGGAGAACCTCGATGACAACTTTGTGCCCAACGCGATCAGGGTCGCCACCCCCGCGACGATCACCAACGCCCCCCAGTCCACCTGGATCGAGCCGAATTTCGCCGTGCCGCCGGCAAATCCGAACACGGTGCCCAGATAGCTCGACCAGCCCTTGGCCACCACCGCTGCACCGATCGCCAGTTCCAGCACCAGGTTCCAGCCGATGATCCAGGCCAGGAACTCCCCGAAGGTGGCGTAAGAGAAGGTGTAGGCGCTACCGGCCACCGGCAGCATCGAGGCGAATTCGGCGTAGCACAGCGCGGCCAGCGCACAGGTGCCCGCCGCGATCACGAACGACACCCAGATTGCCGGGCCGGTGATGTCACCGGTTGTCGACGCGGTGACCGTGAAGATGCCGGCGCCGATCACCACCGCGACGCCGAACACCACCAGGTCGCGCCAGGTCAGGTCTTTGCGCAGCTTGGTGTCGGGTTCGTCGGTATCGGCGATTGATTGCTCGATCGACTTGGTCCGCCATCGATTGGCCATGCACTCGCCCTTTCCCAGCGCTGGGAGCCGTTGGTCCGTCACAGTACTGGGTACTCTCCGCAAATGCCGGATAGAGCAACGGCTAGGGATCATGCCGTCGTCATAGGGGGAAGCATCGCCGGTCTCTGCGCGGCGCGGGTGCTCTCGGACTCGTATTCGCGGGTGACGGTCTACGAACGCGACGAGTTGCCGGATGCACCGGCGAACCGGGGGACGGTGCCCCAGGACCGGCACCTGCACATGCTGATGGCGCGCGGGGCCAGCGAATTCGAGAGCCTGTTCCCCGGGCTGCTGGACGACATGGTGGCCGCCGGCGTCCCGAAACTGCACAACCGGCCCGACTGCATTTACCTGGGCGCCGCGGGCCACGTTCTGGGCACCGCGCACACCCTGCGCGACGAGTTCACCGCCTATGTGCCCAGCCGCCCCCACCTCGAGTGGCAGTTGCGCCGCCGGGTCCGCGACATCGCCAACGTGAACGTGGTGCGGCGCCCGGTGGCCGAGCCGCGGTTCGACCGCGCGCGACAGCGGGTGACCGGTGTGCTCCTGGATCCGGTCGACCCCCAAAGCGAGGACCCCGAATTCGTAGCCGCGGATCTGGTCGTCGACGCCGCGGGCCGGGGCACCCGGCTGCCGGTGTGGCTGGCGGACTGGGGATTTCAGCGCCCGGTCGAACAGGAGCTGGACATCGGCATCCATTACGCCACCCAGCAGTTCCGCATCCCGGACGGGCTGATCGCGGAGAAGGTGGTGGTCGCCGGCGCCTCCCACGACATGTCCCTGGGGCTGGGCATGCTCGGCTACGAGGACGGCACCTGGGTGCTCACCACGTTCGGCGTGGCCAACGCCAAACCCCCGAAGACCTTTCCCGAGATGCTCGGGCTGGCACAGCGGCTGCTCCCCGCCCACTTCAACGCCGCGCTGGAGCGGGCCGAGCCGCTGGGCGATCCGGCGTTTCACTCCTTCCCGGCCAGCAGGTGGCGCCGTTACGACAAGCTGGACCGCCTCCCGGCCGGCATCATCGCCTTCGGCGACGCGGTGGCCAGCTTCAATCCCACCTTCGGCCAGGGCATGACGATGACATCGCTGCAGGCCGGTCATCTGCGCCGCGCGCTGCAATTGCCGGACGATCAGGTTGCCGCGGCGCTGAACCGGGCCACCGCCAAGAGCACCTTCCCGGTGTGGACGATGAACGCCATCGGCGACGTCACGTTCCACCATGCCGGCACCAAGGGGCCGGTCCCCTGGTGGTGGCGGCCCTCAGGTGCGCTGTTCGACCAATTCCTGGGCGCCGCCGAGACCGAACCCGTTCTGGCCGAATGGTTCTTGCGGCGGTTCTCCCTGCTGGACAGCCTCTATATGGTGCCGCCGCCCCGGATCGTCGGCCGCGCGATGGCGCACAACTTACGGCTCTGGCTGGGCGAGCGGCGTCAGGCCGCCAAAGAACGGCGGCGCGTGGCGATCGCAAGCGCGGCGCTGCCGGGCGAAGCGGGTCGCCACCATCGGGACTAGCCTCACAACCCAACCGTCGCCCTGAACAGCTTGGTGGGTTCGTGGGCGACCAGCCGGATCGGGGCGTCGTCGGCCGCTACCCACGCGGCCATCCCGCGTTTCAGCGTCAGCGAGCCGGACTTGCCGTGCACCGACGTGCAACCCTGGCTGCACAACAGCATCTGCGGACCGTCGTGGCTGCATGTCGCGTCCACCTCGTGGCCGACATACTCGTCGTCAAGCTGCAGCAGCGCTACGGCGAACTCGTCGGTGGGCGTCTCATAGATCAGCCCGAAGCCCTCGCGGCGGATGCGCGGGCGCAGCTGCTCCTCGGTGGTGGGCGCGAAGTCCAGCACCCGCAGCAGCTCGGGCACATCGACGTGCTTGGGGGTCAGGCCGCCGCGTAACACGTTGTCGGAGTTGGCCATCACCTCCACCGCGAAGCCGCGCAGGTAGGTGTGCAGGTTGCCGGCGGAGACGAAGATAGCCTCGCCGGGGGCCAGGGTGACGCGGTTCAGCAACAGCGCCGCCAGCACGCCGGCATCACCGGGATAGCGCTCGCCGAGCTCGAGCACCGTCTTGGCCTCGGCCGCGAATTCGGTTGCCCCGGAGCTGAGGTACGCGATGGCGCCGTCCAGCACGGCGGTCACCAGCACGTCGATGTCGGGCTGCGGCGCGGTGATCCAGGTGGTGAACAGCGCGCGCAGGCCGTCGGCGTCGGACTGGTCGTTGAGCAGGTCGATGTAGGGGTCGAGGTCGGAGACAGCCAGGGCGCGCAACAGCTCGACGGTGCGCGAGGCCTGCCGGAATCCGGCCAGCGCCTCGAATGGGTGCAGCGCCACCAGCAACTCGGGCTTGTGCGACGTGTCGCGGTAGTTGCGCACCGGCGAGTTCAGCGGGATGCCGACCCGCTCCTCGCGCAGATATCCCTCGGCCGCCTGCGCGGCGCTCGGGTGGGCCTGCAGGGACAGCGGCTCGTCCGCGGCGAGCACCTTCACCAGGAATGGCAGCACGTCGCCGAAGCGCGCCCGCGAGACCGGCCCGAGCTGTCCCTCCGGGTCGTCCATCAGAGCCTCGAGCAACGTGACTTCGCCGTTGTCTGTCTCCAGCCAGGCCGGATCGCCGGGGTGCGCTCCGAACCACAGCTCGGCCTCCGGATGCGCCGCCGGCACCGGGCGCTCGGTGAACTCGGCGATGGCGGTACGCGAACCCCAGGCGTACGTTCTCAAGGCCCCGCGAAGCAGTTCCACTGTTGTATCTATCCCCGCACCAGTCGCATATAAACCGCGGCCATCTCCAGCCGGACGGCCAATACTGCCAGTTGCTGCTCGGGGCGGCCGGGGCCCCCCAACGCCGGCGATACGCCGTAGCCGGCCGAGCCGCCGGGCCCGTCGGGCACGTCCTCGGCAGCGAGCAGGTACACGTCGTCGAGCCCGGCAGTCCGGGCGGCCACCCCCGGCTGCTCGGCGGCCAGGACGACGGCCAGTATCCGCAACCGCTGCGGCAGCGGTCCGTCGATCTGTTCGTCGTGGAACAGCGCGGCGTCAGGATCCGTCAGGCCGCCCGACGCGCCGGCGCGCAAGGCGACCAGGGCGTCCGCCAACCCGGCGGCCGGGATCACCTGGTTCGCGACCCGGAGCAGCACCGAGCTGCCGTGCCGGGCCAGCGCAAGCGTCGCGGCGGCGTCGCCGGCCAGCGCCACCTGGCGCTCGGCGATCCGCGCGGCCAGCAGCTTGGCCGGATTGGTGAACAGCTCGCGGCCGGCGCTGTTGCGCAGCGCCTCGGCGTCCAGCTCGTCGGCGAGCAACGCGAGGTCGACATCGGGTCGCGGGTCGATGGCGTGCAGCACGGCCAGCCCGGCGGCCAGGTAGCGGCACAGGCCGAATTCGTCGGGAACCCACAGCCGGGGCGCCAGCACCGCCGCGCGCCCGGCGGTGGCATCTCGCAACGGGCCCTCGTACGGCGCGGCCACCACCACCCGGGCACCCCGGCGTAACCCGGTCGCCGCCGCAGCGACCAGCGCGGGATCGCCAGGATCGCCGCCCGCGACGACCAACACATCGAGGGGACCCACCCATGGCGGTGCTTCGCCGGCGAGAGTGAAGGGCTGGGAAGCGGTTCCCCCTGTGGTCGCGGCCAGGATCGTCCCGGCGGTCTCGGCGGTGCCGCGGCCGGGCACCCAGATAACGCTGCGTGGGCGGTCGTCGCCGCGCAGCGGATCGAGCGCACCCTCCTCGACCGCGGTGGCGATCGCACGCACCTGGGCGCCGGCCGACGACGCGGCCCGCAGCAGGCCATCGCGGTCGGCGGCCAGCAGCCCCTCGGTGTCCTCGAGATCGATCGCGCGGGTGGCGCTCACGGCGCGGCCCTTGAGCCCGCCCCGGCAGCCGAGGTCGCGGTGATCTCGGCGCTGATCTGGGCGACGACCGCGGCCACGTCCTCGGCCGTGCGCGCCTCCACGTTCAGCCGCAGCAGCGGCTCGGTGTTGGAGCTGCGCAGGTTGAACCAGCTGCCGTCGCCCAGGTCGGCGGTTACCCCGTCCACATGGTCCAGGGAGTGGATCCGGGTGCCGAACGACTTCAGCACCGCTTCCGTGCATTGCCCCGCGTCGGTCACCGTGAAGTTGATTTCGCCCGACGATTCGTAGCGCTGGTAGTCGGCGGTCAACTCCGACAACGGACGGTCCTGCTCGCCGAGGGCGGCCAGCACGTACAGCGCCGCCAGCATCCCGGAGTCGGCGCCCCAGAAGTCGCGGAAGTAGTAGTGCGCCGAATGCTCACCGCCGAAAATCGCGCCGGTGTCGGCCATCAGCGCCTTGATATAGGAGTGCCCCACCCGAGACCGCAGCGGTGTGCCGCCGCGCTCGGCGACCAGTTCGGGCACCGCGCGCGAGGTGATCACGTTGTGGATGATCGTCGCGCCGATCTCGCGGCTCAACTCGCGGGCGGCCACCAGGCCGGTCACCGTCGACGGCGACACGGGGTTGCCGCATTCGTCGACCACAAAGCAGCGGTCGGCGTCCCCGTCGAAGGCCAGCCCGATGTCGGCGCCGGTCTCGCGCACGAAGGCCTGCAGGTCCACCAGGTTGGCGGGGTCCAGCGGGTTGGCCTCGTGATTGGGAAACGAGCCGTCGAGCTCGAAGTACAACGGCTCCAACGTGATCGAACCGATGGGGCCGAGCACGGCGGGCGTGGTCAGACCGGCCATGCCGTTGCCGGCGTCCACGGCCACACGCAGCGGGCGCAGCGCGGAGGTGTCCACCAATGACCGCAGGAACTGCCCGTAGTCGGCCAGCACGTCGCGATCGCTGACGGTGCCGGGCTCCCCGTCGTGGCGGTCGACGCCGGCGATCACGTCGTCGGCGACGAGGCGCAGCCCGGTCTCGGCGCCGACCGGTTTGGCTCCCGCCCGGCACAGCTTGATGCCGTTGTAGGCCGCCGGGTTGTGGCTCGCGGTGAACATGGCGCCGGGGCAGTCCAGCAGCCCGGAGGCGAAGTAGAGCTGATCGGTGGACGCCAGGCCGATGCGCACGACGTTTACTCCCTGGCCGGTCACCCCGTCCGCGAACGCCGCGGCCAGCGGGGGCGAACTGTCCCGCATGTCGTGGCCAATCACGACCTGCCGGGCACCCTCGGCGCGCATCAGTTTGGCGAAGGCCGCACCGAGATCGGTGACCAGCGGCTGGTCGAGCTCTTCGCCGACTAGCCCACGCACGTCGTACGCCTTTACGACACGGTGGACAGTCGCGGCGGGCCGAGACATGCGGGACTCCTGACGACGTGAACTCTTGGCCGTCAGCCTATCGGGCCACGGAGAACTGGAGCCGCTGCGGTGCGTGAGGATTCTGCGTGCAGCGGGTCGGGGCTAGTCGCTGGGATCGGGCAGCACGCGCAGATGTCCGCGGCGCCGTCCGGACCGATGCTCGGGCGGTGCCAGCAGGCTGCTGCTGGGCGCGGTGGCCTGCGCCCCGCCGTGATGGATGTGCGAATCGGCGAAGCCCTTGACCGGCGTTACGTTGCCGGCGAACGGCGCGCCGCGATCGCCGCCCTCGCGCACCGCGTCGGCGAGGGCGACCAGGTCGTCGTCGTCAGGGTGGGCGGGCTCAGAAAGAAGGGGTCCGGCATGGCGCACCAGCTCCCACCCGCGGGGCGCGGTGATTCGGCCGGCATGGTTGACGCACAAGTCCCATGAGTGCGGTTCCCGCGCGGTCGCCAACGGACCGACGACTGCCGTCGAGTCCGAATAGACGAACGTCAGGGTCGCCACGGCGTAGTGCGGGCACCCGGGCCGGCAACAGCGACGGGGAACGTTCACGAGCGAAAGGCTATCGTGCGCAAACGCCGCCGAAGCGCCGGACACGCGCAACTCCCCGACCCTCGATGTGCAACCGTTACCATCGGCGCGTGGGCGATTCGCGCAGCTCCCCGCGAAGAGATCAAGATTCCGACGGATCGGCTCCGCGCCGAACCGCTACCCATCGACTCTTCCGCAGGGGCCGCGAGATGCGCGGCCCGCTGTTGCCCCCGACCGTGCCGGGATGGCGCAGCCGCGCCGAGCGGTTCGACATGGCGGTGCTGGAGGCCTACGAACCCATCGAGCGGAGCTGGCAGGACCGGCTGGCCGAACTGGACGTGGCCGTCGATGAGATTCCGCGGATCTCGGCCAAGGATCCCGACAGCGTGCAGTGGCCGCCCGAGGTGATCGCCGATGGGCCGATCCCGCTGGCGCGGTTGATCCCGGCCGGCGTGGACGTCCGCGGCAACTCCACGCGGGCCCGAATTGTGTTGTTCCGCAAGCCAATTGAACGACGGGCGAAAGACACCGTCGAACTCGGCGACTTGCTGCACGAAATCCTGGTGGCCCAGGTCGCCATCTATCTTGACGTTGAGCCGTCGGTCATCGATCCCACGATCGACGACGAATAACAGCGCGCAGTGCGCGCAGCGTGCGTCGTGCTCAGCGTGCGTCAGATAATGCCGCGCTTGAGGCGGCGGCGCTCGCGTTCAGACAATCCACCCCAGATACCGAAGCGCTCGTCGTGCTCGAGGGCGTACTCGAGGCACTCATGACGCACCTCGCACCCCAGGCAGATCTTCTTGGCCTCACGGGTGGAGCCACCCTTTTCCGGGAAGAAGGCCTCGGGGTCGGTCTGGGCGCACAGCGCCCGGTCCTGCCACTGGTCGGCGGCCGGCTCCGGCATGGGCTCGGGCTCGAAAGCGATTGGCGCGTCAGGGACCACGGTCAAATACGGCCGAGCGGGGCGGTCCAGCGCCGGGATCAGGTCGGTGTGCGGCGTGCTCGCCATGGCGCCTCGAAAAGTTTCGTAAGACATACGGTCGTCCGCCTCCTCAGCTTGATTGAGAGAGAGAGTGATTGGTTTCCCACTGTTCTGATGTACAGACAATTCGAACAAGTGATCGAATCTCGGTCTGCGACACCGGAGTCGGCCGGCCAACCGGGAAATGACACTGATGTGATTAGACACGGGTTGATCTGCCGGGTCAAGCACTTCGGCGCATTTCCATACCATCTCGTGATCGAATTTCGGCGTTTCTGTTGTTTTACGCCTTCGGCGTGTCGATCACAGGGCCATCAACTTTCCCACAAGTTCGCGACAAACGGTGGGGAACCGCAACTTTGAGACACCCCGATGGGCCCGCCGCAGCACCGCCACCGGGCAGTACTGTCGTGCAATGTGAAGGTCACCGTTCTGGTCGGTGGGGTTGGCGGCGCCCGCTTCCTGCTGGGGGTTCAACAGCTGTTCGGGCTCGGTCAATTTCATACGCAACAGCATCCGGACACCGAGGCCGGCAGCCACGACCTTACGGCGATCGTCAACGTTGGCGATGACGCCTGGATCCACGGACTGCGGGTCTGCCCCGATTTGGACACCTGCATGTACACCTTAGGTGGAGGTGTAGATCCGGAGCGAGGGTGGGGGCACCGCGACGAAACCTGGCACGCCAAAGAGGAATTGGCGCGCTACGGCGTGCAGCCGGACTGGTTCGGGCTCGGCGACCGCGACCTGGGCACCCACCTGGTGCGCACCCAGATGCTCAACGCCGGCTATCCCCTGTCCCAGATCACCACCGCGCTGTGCGACCGCTGGCAACCCGGCGCGCGCCTGCTGCCGGCCAGCGACGATCGCTGCGAGACCCACGTGGTGATAACCGATCCCGACGACGGCGGCCGGCGGGCCATCCACTTCCAGGAGTGGTGGGTGCGTTACCGCGCCCAGGTGCCCACGCACAGCTTCGCCTTCGTCGGCGCCGAAAAGGCGGCCGCCACAACTGATGCCACGGCGGCCATCGCGGACGCCGACGTCATCCTGTTGGCCCCGTCGAACCCGGTGGTGAGCGTCGGCGCCATCCTGGCCATACCCGGCATTCGCGGCGCGTTGCGCGCGGCGCGCGCACCGATCGTCGGCTACTCGCCGATCATCGGCGGAAAGCCATTGCGCGGCATGGCCGATGCGTGCCTGTCGGTCATCGGGGTCGAATCCACCGCCGAGGCGGTCGGCCGCCATTACGGCGCACGCCGGGACACCGGCATCCTGGACGGCTGGCTGGTGAGCGAGGACGACCGCGCCGACGTCGACGGCGTGGCGGTGCGCGCGGTGCCGCTGGTGATGACCGACGCTGAGGCGACGGCCGAGATGGTCCGCGCCGGGCTGGACCTGGCCGGGGTCACGCCATGACCCCGTCGCCGGGCGAGCACGGCACCGCCGCCGCGATCGAGATCCTGCCCGTCGCCGGGCTGCCCGAGTTCCGACCCGGCGACGATCTGGGCGCGGCCGTCGCCGCGGCCGCACCGTGGCTGCGCGACGGTGACGTCGTGGTGGTCACCAGCAAGGCGGTGTCCAAATGCGAGGGCCGGCTGGTGCCGGCGCCGCGGGATCCCGAGGAGCGCGACCAACTGCGGCGCAAGCTGGTCGACGACGAGGCCGTCCGGGTGCTGGCCCGCAAGGGCCGCACCCTGATCACCGAGAACCGGATCGGGCTGGTTCAGGCCGCCGCGGGCGTAGACGGATCCAACGTCGAGAGCGGCGAACTTGCGCTGCTGCCGGTCGACCCAGACAGCAGCGCCGTGGCTCTGCGGGACCGGCTGCGCGAGCGGCTCGGTGTCGAGGTCGCGGTGGTCATCACCGACACGATGGGCCGCGCCTGGCGCAACGGCCAGACCGATGCGGCCGTGGGAGCGGCGGGTCTGGCTGTGCTGCACGGGTATTCGGGGGCCGTCGATCAGCACGGCAACGAGTTGCTGGTCACCGAGGTGGCGGTCGCCGACGAGATCGCGGCGGCGGCCGATCTGGTGAAGGGGAAACTGACCGCGATGCCGGTGGCGGTGGTGCGCGGCCTGTCTGTCGCCGACGACGGCTCGACGGCCCGGCAGTTGTTGCGGCCGGGCACCGAAGACCTGTTCTGGCTCGGCACGGCCGAAGCCCTCGAGATGGGCCGCCGCGAGGCGCAGCTGCTACGCCGATCGGTGCGCCGGTTCAGCGCCGAGCCGGTGCCGGCGGACCTGCTGGAAGCCGCCGTCGCCGAAGCCCTGACCGCACCGGCGCCGCACCACACCCGGCCGGTGCGGTTCGTCTGGCTGAAAACTCCCGACGTTCGGCTGCGGCTGCTGGACCGCATGAAGGACAAGTGGCGCGCCGACCTCGCCGGCGACGGCCGGCCCGCCGACTCCATCGAGCGCCGGGTGGCCCGCGGCCAGATCCTCTACGAGGCGCCCGAGGTCGTCATCCCGATCCTGGTGCCCGACGGCGCCCACTCCTATCCCGACGCCGCCCGCACCGACGCCGAGCACACCATGTTCACCGTGGCGGTCGGCGCGGCCGTGCAGGCCCTGCTGGTCGCGCTGGCGGTGCGCGGGCTGGGCAGCTGCTGGATCGGCTCGACGATATTCGCCGCCGACCTGGTGCGGGCCGAGCTCGAGCTGCCCGCCGACTGGGAGCCGTTGGGCGCCATCGCCATCGGGTATGCCGCCGAACCGGGCGGCCCGCGTGATCCGGCAGACCCCGGTGATCTGCTGATCCGCAGGTGATACTGAGCCCATGAAGTTCGCGGGCAAGGCGGCGGCCTCGGCCGACAAGGTCCGCGGCGGCTACTACACCCCCGCGCCGGTGGCCCGCTTCCTGGCCGCGTGGGTCCGCGCCGCCGGACCCAGGATCCTCGAACCCTCCTGCGGCGACGGCGCCATCCTGCGCGAGCTGGCCGGGCTCAGCGACCGGGTCCACGGCGTCGAGCTGAACGCGGACGAGGCGGCCAAGTCGCGCCGTTACGCGCCCGTCGACGCCGAGAGCCTGTTCGCCTGGCTCGCCGGCACCGAGGCCGGTGGCTGGGACGGGGTGGCCGGGAACCCGCCCTACATCCGGTTCGGCAACTGGTCGCCGCGGCAGCGCGATCCGGCGCTGGACCTGATGCGGCGCGAGGGCCTGCGCCCCACCCGGCTGATCAATGCCTGGGTCCCGTTCGTCGTGGCCAGCACCGTGCTGGTGCGCGACGGCGGACGGGTCGGACTGGTGCTGCCGGCCGAGCTGCTCCAGGTCAGCTACGCCGCACAGTTGCGCGACTTTTTGCTCAGCCGATTCCGCGAGATCACCCTGCTGACCTTCGAGCGCCTGGTGTTCGACGGCCTCCTGCAGGAGGTCGTGCTGTTTTGCGGCGTCGTCGGCAGCGGTCCCGCGCGCATCCGCGCCGTCCACCTGCAGGACGCCGACGCCCTGGCGCGCGCCGACCTGGACGTCGAACGCCGTCCTTTTGGGCCCGCACTCCTGCACGAGAACGAGAAGTGGACCAAGTATTTTCTGGACCCCGCCGCGATCCGGCTGCTGCGCGCGCTCAACGGGTCGGGCACCCTGCCCCGGCTGGGGTCCCTGGCCGAGGTCGACGTCGGCATCGTCACCGGACGCAACGCCTTTTTCACCCTCACCGACGCCCAGGCCGACCAGCTGGGGTTGCGGGCGCACTGCGTCCCGCTCGTCTCGCGCAGCGCCCAGCTGTCCGGGCTGGTCTACGACACCGATTGCCGCGCAAGCGATCTCGCCTCCGGGCAGCGCAGCTGGCTGCTCAACGCGCCGCGCGAGCCGACCGACCCCGCCCTGATCGCCCACATCCGCGCCGGCGAGGCGGCGGGGGTGCACCGCGGCTACAAGTGCTCGATCCGCACGCCCTGGTGGAGGACGCCGTCGCTGTGGGAACCCGACTTGTTCCTGCTGCGCCAGATCCACCGGGCGCCGCGGCTGACCGTCAACGCCGCCGCGGCCACGAGCACCGACACCGTGCACCGGGTCCGCCTCGCCGCCGGGGTCGACGCGGGCGCGCTGGCCGCGGTGTTCCACAACAGTGTGACGTTCGCATTCACCGAGATCATGGGCCGCAGTTACGGCGGCGGCGTGCTGGAGCTGGAACCCCGCGAGGCCGAGCGGCTGCCCATTCCCCCGCCGGCACACGCCGATGCCGGGCTCGCCTGCGATGTGGATCTGTTGCTGAAGGCCAACGAGATCGAGAAGGCGCTCGACGTCGTCGACCGCCGCGTGCTGATCGACGGCCTGGGATTGGAGGCCGGGATGGTGGCCGACTGCCGTGCGGCCTGGGTGTTGTTGCGGGATCGGCGGAAACGGCGGAGGTCGCGATGAGCGTGCGGGAGTCGGCGATCGCGATGCTGTCCAGCTGGGAACCCCCCGACCCGGCCCAGGATTCGTTGCGGCACGCTGTGTTGGCGTTCGTGCACGCCCGCACCGACGCGTGCCTGCGCGAGTGCGTGCCCGGCCACGTCACCGCGTCGGCGCTGGTGCTCGACCACTCCGGCAGCCGGGTGCTGCTGACGCTGCATCCCCGCGTGGGCCGCTGGGTGCAGCTGGGCGGCCACTGCGACGAGGACGACACCGACATCGCCGCCGCGGCGTTGCGCGAGGCCACCGAGGAGTCGGGGATCGACGGGCTGCGCATCACACCGGAATTGGCGGCGGTGCACGTGCATCCGGTGACCTGCTCGCTGGGCGTGCCGACCCGGCATCTGGATCTGCAGTTCTTGGCGCACGCGCCGGCCGGCGCGCAGATCGCGATCAGCGACGAGTCCGAGGACCTGCGCTGGTGGCCCGCCGACGCCCTACCCGACGGAACCGACCACGCGCTGGCCTATTTGGTCGCCCGGGCCACGCGCGGCTAGATGTACTCGGCTACGACGTTGGTGTCAGTCGGCTGATCGGGGGTTGGGCTCCGATGGCTGAGTGGCGTCGTTGATTGTTGTAGTGGTCGAGCCAGGGGGCAAGGGCTGCGCTGCGAGCGTCGTTGGTGGTGAAGATTTGTCGGTAGGCCCACTCGGTTTGCAAGGTGCGGTTGTAGCGCTCGATGCTCCTTTCCGTTCTGCCAGGGGCAGTGCGGGCGGATGAACTTGTGGGTGGCGCCAAGTGCGGTGATGACGGCAGCCACATCGGCGGAGCGCCGATAACTGAAGTGGTTATCGGTGATGACACGCTCGATGGTGGTCAAGCCGTGGGAGGCGAAGTAGGCCGCCGACCGGGCCAGAAACGCTGCGCATGTCGCCCCTTTTTCATCGGTCAGGATCTCTGAATAGGCCAGCCTGGAGTAGTCATCGACCGCGGAGTGGATGTAATCGAATCCGGTCCCGGCCACCTTGTGGGCATAGGTATCACCGGCGGCCTTGCCGTGAGCTTTCCAGCCGCCGCCGTCGGGGACACGGCCAATCTTTTTGACGTCCATATGGATTAACTCACCGGGGCGGGTGCGTTCGTAACGGACCGCCGTGGTCTTCGAGGCCCGGATCAGCGCGCCGGTGAGCGGATCGCAATCACGCAAATAGGGCACCTGGTGGCGCCGAAGAATTGTGCTGACAGTGCGGGCCGGGACGCCGAGCTCGGCGCCGATCCAGTCCTGGCCGCGCCGCTCACGCCGCCGTAGTGCGACCACCGCGTCTTCAATGGCCACCGCAGTGCGGCGCGGACACCGATGCGGTCGAGATGAACGGTCGATCAGACCGGCCATCCCCTCCTCGCGGAAACGGCGCACCCACCGATGGGCACATTGCCGCGAAACACCCAGTTCGGCAGCGACATGAGCCACCGGACGGCCAGCACCAATGATCCGCTCGACCAACAGAGCGCGGCCATGAACGGTCAATCGAGCATTAGCGTGGGACACGAGGACCTCCGTGTGTGAGTAGAGACATCAGACATCTCCACTAAGCCCGGAGGTCCTCCCTTCTCACATCAAAACCGTCAACAATGTCCCAGCCGAGTACAGCTAGACGTCGGACGAGTAGCGGATCCCGCCGTCGGGAATCGACACACCGGGCCACACCCGGGCGCCGCGCAGCAGTTCGCAGCGCGCGCCGATATCGGCGCCGTCGCCGATCACGCCGTCGCGGATCAGCGCCCGCGGTCCGATGCGCGCACCGAACCCGATGATCGAGCGCTCGATCACGCTGCCGGCCTCGACCTTGACGCCGTCGAAGATCACCGCGCCGTCCAGCCGGACGCCGGGGCCGATCTCGGCGCCGCGACCCACGACCGTGCCGCCGACCAGTACCGCGCCCGGCGACACCGCCGCGCCGTCGTGCACCAACTGCTCGCCGCGGTGGCCGTGCAGCGCCGGCGACGGCGCGATGCCGCGCACCAGATCCGCCGAGCCCCGCACGAAGTCCTCGGGGGTGCCCATGTCGCGCCAGTAGGTGGCGTCGACGTAGCCGCAGACCTTGACGTCGGGATCGACGAGCAGCGCGGGGAACACCTCACGTTCCACCGACACCTCGCGGCCGCGCGGGATCCGGTCGATCATCCGCCGCGAGAAGACGTAGGTGCCGGCGTTGATCTGGTCGGTCGGCGGGTCCTGTGTCTTCTCCACGAAGGCGGTGACCCGGCCGTTGTCGTCGGTGGTCACACAGCCGAACGCGCGCGGATCTCCGACCCGGACCAAATGCAGGGTGACGTCGGCTCGCTGGTCCTGGTGGAAGTCGAGCATCTGGCCTAGGTCGGCCCCGGAGAGCACGTCGCCGTTGAACACCATCACGGTGTCGTGCCGCAGCTGGTCGGCGACGTTGGCGATGCCGCCGCCGGTGCCCAGGGGCCGCTCCTCGGTGACGTATTCGATCTGCAGGCCCAGCTTGGAGCCGTCACCGAACTCCGCCTCGAACACCGCGGCCTGATACGACGTGCTCAGGATGACGTGCTCGATGCCGGCTGCGGCGACCCGCGACAGCAGATGCGTCAGGAACGGCAACCCCGCGGTGGGCAGCATGGGCTTGGGCGCCGACAGCGTCAGCGGCCGCAGCCGGGTGCCCTTGCCCCCGACCAGGATCACCACATCGACTTCTGGAGTTCCCACCTCAGTGTCGCCCTTCTACCAGTTTCCGCCGGCCGGACGCACGCAACGCACCGCGCACCATTAGGCGGGAACGTACCGCCAGCGACGCGCGCAGGGTCCAGCGCAGCGGAGCGCGCAACCAACCCGAGTGCCGGTCGGCCAGAAACATATACGTGCTCTTGTGATGGGCGGCCAGGTGGTTGGCCGGGTCTCCGCCGGTTGAGTGGCCCTTGTGGTGCAGCACCTCCGCCGACGGCACGTAGACGGACAGCCACCCGGCCTTGCCGAGCCGGTCGCCCAGGTCGACGTCTTCCATATACATGAAGTAGCGCTCGTCGAACCCGCCGATCTGCCCGAACGCCGAGCGGCGCACCAGCAGGCACGACCCCGACAGCCAGCCCACCGGTCGCTCGCTGGGCTCCAGCCGCTCCTGGCGGTACGCCGCCGACCACGGGTTGCTCTTCCAGAACGGGCCGACGACCGCGTGCATGCCGCCGCGGATCAGGCTGGGCAGGTGCCGCGCCGACGGATACACCGACCCGTCGGGATCCCGCACCAGCGGCCCCAGCGCGCCGGCACGCGGCCAGCGCGCGGCGGCCGCCAGCAGCTCGTCGATGCTGCCCGGGCCCCACTGCACGTCCGGGTTGGCGACGATCACCCAGTCGGCGTCGCGGTCCAGTTGCGCGACGGCGCGATTGACCGCGGTCCCGTAGCCGAGGTTGGCTCCGGTGTGAAACAGCCGCACGTTGGGATAGCGGACGACGGCGGCCTGCGGGGTGCCGTCGGTGGAGCCGTTGTCGGCCAGCAGCACGCACACCTCTCGTTCCGTGGCCAGCGACAGCGAGGCCAGGAAGCGCTCCAGGTGCGGGCCCGGTGAGTAGGTCACCGTCACGACCGGCAGGACGTCAGTCACGCGTAGAGGGTAACGGTCGATCGGCCGCGGCATCGCTATCGGACGCGGCCAGCGCCGCGACAAGCGCAGGGCGCCAGGGTCGTAGCGGCCGCATCCCCGCCGCGACGGACTGGCCGCTGGACAGCGCGGAGTAGGCCGGCCGGGGGGCGGGCCGGGGAAAGCGGTCGGTGGTGACCGGTCGCACCCGCTCCGGGTCCGCACCGCATTCCTCGAAGACGGCGCGGGCCTGTTCGAACCGCGAGCAGGCGCCCTCGTTGGCGGCGTGCAGGATCGGGCCGGGCACGCGGTCGTCGACGATCTGCAGCAGCGCGGCGGCCAGGTCGCCGACGTAGGTCGGGGACCCGATCTGATCGTCGACCACGTCCACCGGCTTGTCGCCGGCGGCCAGCCGGCGCATGACGGCGACGAAGTCCTTGCCGGTGCCGCCGGTGTAGACCCAGGCGGTGCGGACCACGACAGCCTCCGGTAATGCCGCGAGCACGGCCCGCTCCCCCGCGACCTTGCTGCGCGCGTAGACCCCCTGCGGCGCGGTGTGATCGGTGGGCTCGTACGGTCGGGGTGCCGCGCCGCCGAAGTCGCCGTCGAACACGTAGTCGGTGGAGACGTGCACCAACTGGGCGCCGGCCTGCGCGCAGGCGCGGGCAATGTTCCCGGGACCGGTTTCGTTGACCGCGAACGCGGTCGCCTCGTCGCTTTCGGCGCCGTCGACGTTGGTGTAGGCCGCGCAGTTGATCACGGCGTCTCCGCGCTGCACGATCCGCTCGGCCGCCGCGGGATCGGTGATGTCCCACTGCGACGACGTCAGCGCCAGCACGTCGCGGCCCCGACTTGCCGCCAACGCGGTCAAATAGCTGCCCAGCTGCCCACCCGCGCCCGCGATCACGATCCTGCCTGACATGGTTCGAGTTTGGCATGGCCTGACGACACCGGCGGAAGCGCGGGCCGAGCCCGGGGCGCGCGGGGTCCGGCTACCCATGAAGCTCCTGTGTCGCAAGTAATGTAGTGGGATGCCTGTGCAACGTGTGGTTCGTGTGATTGCCACCGCGCTGACGCTCGCGGTCGTCCTCGGCACCGGGATCGCCTGGAGCAACGTGCGGTCCTTCGAAGACGGCATCTTCCACATGTCCGCGCCCTCGCTGGGCAAGGGCGGCGACGACGGCGCGATCGACATCCTGCTCGTCGGCCTGGACAGCCGCACCGACGCGCACGGCAACCCGCTGTCGCAGGAAGAACTCGACACTCTGAAGGCCGGCGACGAAGAGGCCACCAACACCGACACGATCATCCTGATCCGCATCCCCAACAACGGGAAGTCGGCCACTGCGATCTCGATCCCGCGCGACTCGTACGTCGCCGCCCCGGGCCTGGGCAAGACCAAGATCAACGGCGTCTACGGCCAGACCCGGGAGGCCAAGCGCACCGCCCTGGTCCGGGCGGGCGACTCCGCCACCGACGCCGCGGCGCAGGGCACCGAGGCCGGTCGCGAGGCGCTGATCAAGACCGTCGCCGACCTCACCGGCGTCACCGTCGACCACTACGCCGAGATCGGCCTGCTCGGCTTCTCGCTGATCACCGACGCGCTCGGCGGTGTCGACGTGTGCCTCAAGGAGCCGGTGTTCGAACCGCTTTCGGGGGCGGACTTCCCGGCCGGCCCGCAACGACTCAGCGGCCCCGAAGCGCTCAGCTTTGTGCGCCAACGCCACGAGCTGCCGCGCGGCGACCTGGACCGGGTGGTGCGGCAGCAGGTGGTGATGGCCTCGCTGGCCCACCGGGTCATCTCCGGCCGGACGCTGTCCAGCCCCACCACGGTCAAGCGGCTGGAAGCCGCCGTCCAGCGCTCGGTGGTGATCTCCGCCGGCTGGGACGTCATGGATTTCGTGCAGCAGATGCAGAAGCTGGCCGGCGGCAACGTCGCGTTTGCCACCATTCCGGTGCTCGACGGCGCCGGCTGGAGCGACGACGGCATGCAGAGCGTGGTGCGGCTGGACCCGCATCAGGTCGCCGACTGGGTCGGGAGCCTGCTGCACGATCAGGAACAGGGCAAGACCGAGGAGATCGCCTACACCCCGGCGAAGACCACCGCCAGCGTCGTCAATGACACCGACATCAACGGGCTGGCCGCGGCCGTATCAGACGTGTTGAGCGCCAAAGGCTTTGCGACGGGTACGGTGGGCAACAACGATGGCGGGCACGTCAAGGCCAGCCAGGTGCGCGCCGCCAAGAGCGACGACCTGGGGGCCAAGGAGGTCTCCAAGGAATTGGGTGGGTTGCCGGTGGTCGCCGACACCTCGCTGGCGCCGGGTGCGGTGCGGGTGGTGCTGGCCAACGACTACAGCGGCCCGGGCTCGGGCCTGTCCGGCAGCGCGACAATCATGCCCGCCCGGGTGTCCACGGCCGGTGCGGTGGCGGCCGACCCCAAGGTTCCCGCGCCGTCGCCGATCCTGACCGCCGGCTCCGACAAACCGGAGTGCATCAACTGATCACGCTGAGCGGAGCCATCCTCGATCCGATGCTGCGGGCCGATCCGGTCGGCCCGCGCATCACCTACTACGACGATGCCACCGGCGAGCGGATCGAACTGTCCGCCGTGACGCTGGCCAATTGGGCCGCCAAGACGGGCAACCTGCTGCGCGACGAGCTGGGCGCCGGATCGGCCAGCCGGGTGGCGATCCTGTTGCCGGCACACTGGCAGACGGCGGCGGTGCTGTTCGGGGTGTGGTGGATCGGCGCCGAGGCGGTCCTCGAACCGGGCGCGGCCGATGCGGTGCTGTGCACCGCCGAACGTCTGGACGAGGCGGACGAGACCGGGGCCGGTGAGGTGGCGGTGCTGTCGCTGGACCCGTTCGGCCGCCCGGTACCCGACCTGCCGATCGGGGTGACCGACTATGCGACCGCGGTGCGGGTGCACGGCGACCAGATCGTCGCCGAACCGCGACCCGGACCGGCGCTGGGCGGGCGATCGGCCGACGAGGTACTGGCCGATTGCCAAAGCTCGGCCGCGACACGGGGTTTGACGTCGGGTGATCGGGTGCTGTCCACCGCCGCGTGGTCCGGGCCGGCCGAACTGGTGGACGGACTGCTGTCGATCATGGCCGTCGGCGCATCGCTGGTGCAGGTGGCCAACGCGGACCCGGCCGGGCAGGCGCGCAGAATCGAAACCGAAAAGGTCACCCGGGTGCTGTGAGGGCCTGCGGCACTGACGGAGGCCCGGCCAATACATATTGATATCGCTATATTTCGATGTTAACGTCGTGCAAGCATGGGCTAAACGCTTCAGACGACAGGAAGGTTGCGGCAATGGCGGTGTATGGGCTCCTGGCGAAGGCGGCGGGCACGGTGGTCACCGGGCTGGTTGGCGTGACGGCCTACGAGGCGGTGCGCAAAGCCGTGGCCAAGGCACCGTTGCACGAGACCGCGGTCAAGGGGGCCGAGCTCGGACTGCGCGGCACCCGCAAGGCCGAGGAAGCCGCCGAGTCGGCCCGTCTCAAGCTCGCCGACGTCATGGCCGAGGCCCGCGAGCGCATCGGCGAGGAGGCGCCCACCCCCGCCGTCGGTAATGGCCACGACCATTAACCGGTCGTCATGACCCTCGCCCTTACTCGAGAAGCAGTGACCACCGAAGGCACTGCGCTGCAAGTCATTTCGGATGCAGCCGGGCGCATGCGGGTCACGGTCGGCTGGGTGCGCGCCAACTCCGCGCGCGCCGTGGCCGTCGAAGAGGCCGTCGCCAAATGTGCGGGCGTGCGCGTGGTACATGCCTACCCGCGCACCGGGTCGGTCGTCGTCTGGTACTCGCCCCGGCGCTGCGACCGCTCCTCGGTGCTGGCCGCCATCGACGAGGCGGCGCATGTCGCGGCCGAGCTGATCCCGGTCCGCGCGCCGCATTCGGAGGAGATCCGCAACGCCGACGTGCTGCGGATGGTCATCGGCGGCGCCGCGCTGGCCCTGCTCGGGGTGCGCCGCTACGTCTTCGCCCGCCCGCCGCTGCTGAGCCCCAGCGGCCGGCTGTTCGCCACCGGCGTCACCGTCTTCACCGGCTATCCCTTCCTGCGCGGCGCGCTGCGCTCGTTGCGCTCCGGCCGGGCCGGAACCGACGCGCTGGTCTCGGCCGCGACCGTGGCGAGCCTGGTGTTACGCGAGAACGTCGTCGCGCTCACCGTGCTGTGGCTGCTCAACATCGGCGAGTACCTCCAAGACCTCACCCTGCGCCGGACCCGCCGCGCCATCTCCGAACTGCTGCGCGGCAGCCAGGACACGGCCTGGATCCGGCTGACGGATCCTTCTGGGGCCCCCGGCGCCAGCACCGAAGTGCAGGTGCCCATCGACACCGTGCAGATCGGCGACGAGGTGGTCATTCACGACCACGTCGCCATACCGGTCGACGGCGAGGTGGTCGACGGCGAGGCGATCGTCAACCAGTCCGCGATCACCGGCGAGAACCTGCCCGTGTCCGTCATGGTCGGCGCGCGCGTGCACGCCGGTTCGGTGGTGGTGCGCGGACGACTGGTAGTGCACGCCCGCGCGGTCGGCAACCAGACCACCATCGGCCGCATCATCACCCGGGTCGAAGAGGCCCAGCACGACCGCGCGCCCATCCAAACCGTCGGCGAAAACTTCTCGCGCCGTTTCGTTCCCACCTCGTTCATCGTCTCGGCCCTGACGCTGGCGGTCACCGGTGACGTCCGCCGGGCAATGACCATGCTGCTGATCGCCTGCCCCTGCGCGGTCGGTCTGGCCACCCCGACCGCGATCAGCGCGGCGATCGGCAACGGCGCCCGCCGCGGCATCCTGATCAAGGGCGGCTCGCACCTCGAGCAGGCCGGCCGGGTCGACGCGATCGTGTTCGACAAGACCGGCACGCTGACCGTCGGACGCCCGGTGGTCACCAATATCATTGCGCTGCACAAAGATTGGCAGCCCGAGCAGGTACTGGCGTACGCGGCCAGCTCGGAGATCCACTCCCGCCACCCGCTGGCCGAGGCGGTGATCCGCTCCACCGAGGAGCGCCACATCACCATCCCGCCACACGAGGAGTGCGAGGTGCTGGTGGGCCTGGGCATGCGCACCTGGGCCGACGGCCGCACGCTGCTGCTCGGCAGCCCCGGCCTGCTGCGCGCCGAAAAGGTGCGGGTGTCCAAGAAGGCCTCGGAGTGGGTGGACAGGCTGCGGCACCAGGCCGAGACCCCGCTGCTGCTCGCGGTCGACGGCAAGCTGGTGGGGTTGATCAGCCTGCGCGACGAGGTACGCCCCGAGGCCGTCGAGGTGTTGAAGGAGTTGCGGGACAACGGGATTCGCCGGATCGTCATGCTCACCGGCGATCACCCCGACATCGCGCAGGTGGTCGCCGAAGAGCTGGGCATCGACGAGTGGCGCGCCGAGGTCATGCCGGAAGACAAGCTGGAGGTGGTGCGCGGCCTGCAGGACGACGGCTACGTGGTCGGCATGGTGGGCGACGGCATCAACGACGCGCCGGCGCTGGCCGCCGCCGACATCGGCATCGCCATGGGCCTGGCCGGCACGGACGTCGCGGTCGAGACCGCCGACGTGGCGCTGGCCAACGACGACCTGCACCGCCTGCTCGACGTGCGTGACCTGGGCGCCCGCGCCGTCGACGTCATCCGGGAGAACTACGGCATGTCCATCGCGGTCAACGCCGCCGGGCTGATCATCGGCGCGGGCGGGGCGCTGTCCCCCGTACTGGCCGCGATCCTGCACAACGCGTCGTCGGTGGCGGTGGTGGCCAACAGCTCACGGCTGATTCGGTACCGCCTGGACGCACCGGGCGGCTTACTCAACGGCGACCGCGCGGGCTGAAAGATTCAACGGCCCGGCCAGGCCCCAGGCGCTGCGCCGCCCGGCCCGCGAGTTGCGCCCAGGCGCTGGTAGTTATTGTGGCTAACCAGTAGATCGGAAGGGATGTCCTGATGGCGCGCACCGACGACGACACCTGGGACCTGGCGACCAGCGTGGGAGCGACCGCCACCATGGTGGCCGCCGGGCGGGCCCGGGCCACCCTGGACGGGCTGATCGACGATCGGTTCGCCGAGCCGCTGGTGCGCGCGGTCGGCGTCGACTTCATGACCCGGTGGGCCGCCGGTGAACTCGCCTCCGCGGACGTCGACGTGCCCGACGCCCCGTGGGGCATGCAACGCATGACCGACATGCTGGCCGCCCGCACCCGGTACATCGACGCGTTCTTCGCCGAGGCGGGGGCCCAGAAAGATCCAGCCATCCAGCAGGTGGTCATCCTGGCCTCCGGCCTGGATGCGCGCGCCTATCGGCTGCCGTGGGCGCCGGGCACCAGGGTGTTCGAGATCGACCAGCCGCAAGTCCTGGAGTTCAAGGCCGCCACCATCGCCGAACTCGGCGCCGAGCCCACCGCCGAAGTGTGCGCCGTTCCGATCGACCTGCGCCAGGACTGGCCGTCGGCGCTGCGACAGGCCGGCTTCGACACCGGGCGGCCCGCCGCCTGGGCGGCCGAGGGCCTGGTCGGCTTCCTGCCTCCCGAGGCTCAGGATCGGTTGCTGGACAACATCACCGCGCTCTCCGCCGACGGCAGCCAGCTGGTGGCCGAGGTCTTTGCGAACACCGGGGTCAGCGGCGACGCGCTGAATGCCGCGAGCGAGAAGTGGCGGCGCAACGGCCTCGACATCGCGCTGGGCGAACTGGGATTCCCCGGCGAGCGCAATGACGTGGCGACCTATCTGCAGCACCGGGGCTGGCAGACGGTTCGCACCCCGCTCAATCAGATGCTGGCCAACAACGGGCTGCCGCTGCAGTCGACCGACTCCGATGCACCCTTCGCGCAGAATTACTACTGCACCGCGGTGTTGCACCGGGCGGGTTAGTGGACGTCGCAGGTAATCAGGAAGGCAATGACGATGCCGAACAGCAAGCCCGCTAAGCCACTTGACGGCTTTCGGGTGCTCGACTTCACCCAGAACATCGCCGGGCCGTTGGCCGGACAGGTGCTGGCCGACCTGGGTGCCGAGGTCATCAAGATCGAGGCGCCCGTCGGTGAGGCGGCCCGGCACATCACCGCGGTGCTGCCCGGACGCCCACCGCTGGCCACCCTGTTCCTTCCCCACAATCGGGGCAAGAAGTCGGTGATGGCGGACCTGCGCAGCGACGATGCCAAGCAGCAGATTTTGCGCCTGGTCGATACGGCAGACGTTGTGCTGGAAGGGTTCCGGCCGGGCGTGATGGAACGCATGGGCCTGGGACCCGAGGAGCTGCAATCCCGCAATCCCAAGCTCATCTACGCGCGCCTTTCCGCCTACGGCGGCAACGGCCCGGAGGGCAGCCGGCCGGGCGTCGACCTGATGGTCGCCGCCGAGTCGGGCATGACCACCGGGATGCCCACGCCCACCGGCAAACCCCAGATCATCCCGTCCCAACTCGTCGATGCCGCCAGCGGCCACGTGCTGGCGCAGGCGGTGCTGGCCGCGCTGCTCAACCGTGAACGCCACGGGGTCGCCGACGTGGTGCGGGTCGCCATGTATGACGTCGCGGTCAGCCTGCAGGCCAGTCAGCTGACCATCCACCTGAACAAGCCGAGCGACGCCCCCAAGCCAGACGCGGCGCCAAAGCCCAAGCGGCGCAAGGGCGTTGGGTTCGCCACCCAACCGTCGGATGCCTTCAAGGCCGCCGACGGCTACCTGGTGATCAGCGCCTACGTGCCCAAGCACTGGGACAAGCTGTGCGAGATCATCGGCCGGCCCGACATGCGCGACGACGAGCGGTTCGTCGACCAGCGCGCGCGGGCGCTCAACTATCCCGAGCTGACCGAGGAACTCGAGAAGGCGCTGGCCGCCAAGACCGCGGACGAATGGGTCCGGCTGCTACAGGAGGGCGGCGTGATGGCCTGCCACGCCTACACCTGGAAGCAGGTGGTCGGCACCGCGCTGTTCGCCGAGAACGAGCTGGCCCTCCCGGTCGGCGAGGGCGCGGACGCGGTCACCGTAATCCGCACTCCGGCACGCTATTCCAGCTTCGACGCAGCCGCCACCGAACCCCCGCCGGCCCTCGGCCAGCACACCGAGGAGTATCTGGGCGCACCGCAGCCCGCACCTTGAGGCCTCACGGCGTCAGCTTGACCACCCGGTCGTTGCCGCGGTCGGCGACGTAGACGTTCCGGTCCTTGTCGACCGTCACCGCCAGGGGCGTGTTGAGTCCGGTGAACGGCACGACGGTCCCGGTGGTCGCGCCCTGAGGGTACTTGACGACGTCGTTCTTGTCGTGCTCGGTGACGTAGACGGTGCCGCTGTTGTCCACGGCGATCCCCCACGGCACGGACAGGTCGTGAAATGGCAACTCCGAGGCGGTATTCGACGCAGCGTCGAGCTTCACCACCCTGTTGTTGTCGGTGTCCGCGACGTAGACATTGCCCGCGGGATCGACGGCCACCCCGTCCGGGTTGTGGAGTCCGTTGAACGGCAGCACCGCCTGGGTCTTGGATCCCGCCGCCAGCTTCACCACCCTGCTGTTGCCGCGGTCGGCGACATACACGGCGCCCTGGCTGTCGACGGCGACACCCTCCGGGTAGCTCAGGCCGCTGAACGGCAGCTCCTTCTGGCTGTTGGAGCCCGCGGACATGCTGATCACCCGGTTGTTGAAATCGGCAACGTACACGGTGCCCGCGCCGTCGACGGCCAGGCCCTGCGGCTCGTAGAGCCCGTTGAACGGCAGCACCGTCGTGGCGTCCGAACCGGTCGTCAGCTTCACCGCCCGGCCATACATGCCCTCGCTGGTCACGTAAACGTTGCCGGCGCTGTCCAGCGCCACCCCGCCCGGAGACAAGCGAAAGTCAATGCCCTTGAACGGCAACACACTTTGACCGCTCGCCTGCTTCGACGGCCCAGAGGATCCGGTGGACAGGTAGCCGATCACCGCCACGACGAAGGCGACCAGCGCGACGAGGGCGATGGCCCCCACGATGATCCACTGTTTGCGTTTGCTGTCGCTCGGCGTGGCGGGGCGCCCGAAGTCCGGGGCGGGTCGATAGACGCGTCCGGAACCCGTTGGGGCGGCGCGGATCAACGACGGCGCACGGCCGGACCGGTCGATTCTGTTCGCCCCGTTCCCTCCCGTGGGCCACGGGCCCGCCACGGTGTCCGCGCTCGGCGACGAGGCGAACGAACCCGCCTCGCGCGTCATGCGCGGATCGTTGGTCCCCGCGCCCAGGGCCGCGCTTTCCCCCTCGCGCAGAATGGTGGTCGCCTTCCGCTGCTCGGACGTGGTCAGCGCGTGATGGGCGGCGGCGGCGAATTCGCCTGCGGTGCGATAGCGCTCCTCGGGATTCTTGGCCATGCCCTTGGCGATCACCTGGTCCAAGGCGGGAGGAAACGCGCCGGGGCGCAATTGGCTGGGCGGCGCGGGCGTCTTCGTCAGATGCGCGGCGACCAGCCGTTCGACGGTATCGGCGCGGTATGGCGGCGAGCCGGTCAGGCACTCACTCAAAACACATGCGAGCGAATAGATGTCGACGCTGTGGGTGACGTCATCGTCGGTGAATCGTTCCGGGGCCATGTAGTAATAGGTTCCGATCGCGGTCCCGACCTGGGTCAGCCCCGGATCGGTCGCGGCCCGCGCGATGCCGAAGTCGGCCAGGTAGGCGAAGTCGCTGGGGGTGACCAGGATGTTCCCCGGGGTGACGTCGCGGTGCGTCACCCCGGTGGCGTGCGCGGCGTCCAGCGCGGCGGCGACCTGGCTGATAATGGCGACCGCGCGCGGCGCGGCCAACGGACCGTCGCGGCGCAACAGCGTGCCCAGGTCGACGCCGTCGACGAGGCGCATCTCGACATAGAACCGCCCGTCGATCTCGCCATAATCGTGGATGGGCACCACGTGCGGCTCGGTCAGCCGCCCGGCGATGTCGGCCTCGCGCTGTAGCCGGGCACGGAACTCCGCGTTGCCGGTGAACTCCGGCGAGATCAGTTTCAGCGCCACCATGCGGCGCTTGCGGGTGTCCTCGGCCTCGTAAACCTCACCCATGCCGCCCTGGCGCAGAAGTCGCACCAGCCGGTAGGGGCCGAACCAGGAACCGACCCGCGAGGCCGGCCCGCTATCGCTCACCGTCGAGCCCCTTTCTTCTCGTCAGGAAATCGCATTGACCGCGCTCGACAGCTTCGTCGTGAACGAGCTGGGCAGCGGGATGGAACCGTACTGGTCCAAGCCGTCCTGGCCCGGACCGATCGCCGCCTGCATGAACGCCTTCACCGCCGCACCGGTGGCCGCGTCGGGGTACTTCGAGCAGACGATCTCGTAGGTCGCCAGCACGATCGGGTAGGCGCCGGACTGTGTCGGCTTGTAAAAGGACGAGGTGTCCAGCACCAGGTCGTTGCCCTGCCCGCTGAAGGTCGCCCCGGCGATCGTCTTCTCGACGGCGTCCTTGGTGATGGGCACCGCGTCCGGGCCCGCCGACGTGATGATCGACGCCATGCTCAGCTGCTTACCCACAGCGAAGGACCACTCGTTGTAGGTGATCGACCCCTCGGTGTTCTGCAGCAGCGCGGAAGTGCCGTTGTTCCCGCTGGCGCCCTGCCCGACGCCGCCATTGAACGTCTCGCTGCCGCCCTTGCCCCAGGCGCCGTCGGACGCGCCATCGAGATACTTCTGAAAATTCGCAGTGGTACCGGATTTGTCACTGCGGAAGATGACCGTGATGGGCGTCGAGGGCAGGTTGAGGGCCGAGTTGATCGCCTTCAGCGCCGGATCGTCCCACTTGGTGATGGTGCCGTTGAAGATCTTAGCGACGGTCGGCCCATCCAGTTTCAGCCCGTTCACCCCGCTGAGGTGATAGGTGACGGCGATCGGTCCGAACACGGTGGGTAGATCCCAGGCCGGCGAACCGCACCGCTGCGCCGCCCGGTCGTTCTGGCCCGTGGAGGGGTCCAAGGGGACATCGGAACCGGCGAGGTCGGTCTGGTTGTTGACGAATTCCGTCACGCCGGCGCCGGACCCGTTCGCGTTGTAATCCAGCGTGTAGCCCGGGCAGGCGCGAACGTAGGCGTAGACGAATTGTTCGATCGCGTTCTGCTGCGCCGTCGAGCCGCTGTCTTTCAGCACCTTCTTGCCGCCGCAGTCCACCGGCGGCGCCTTGGCGCCGGACGAGTTCGAGTCGCCGCCGCATCCTGTCAGCGCCAGGGCCATGACGGCGACCAGGCCCAGTGCGACACCAGATCGAGCGAACCTCACGAAACTCCTTCGATCGTCAACAAAAGTTAACCAATCGCGAATATACAAACCCTTGACAAACAATAAGAGGTTACTGAGCGGTGAACGCGCGCCGCGCGCAAACACGTAGCATCGGTTGTCAATGCGTCGCAAACAACAAGTGCCCGCCGCAGTTGCGGTTCCTGTCGCCGATGATGGTGGCCAGCCCATGCGCGCGGTCGATTTGACCCTGGGATTCGGCCCCAAGACGGTCCTCGAGCAGGTCAGCCTCGACTTCCCCGCCCGCTCCGTCACCACCCTGCTGGGCCCGACCGGCTCGGGCAAGACCACCTTCCTGCGGACCCTGAACCGGATGAACGACAAGGTCTCCGGATTCCGGCACAGCGGTGATGTCCTGTTGGGCGGGCGCACCATCTTCGCCGACCGCGACCTGATGGAGTTTCGCCGCAGCGTCGGCATGCTGTTCCAGCGTCCCAATCCGTTCCCGATGTCGATCATGGACAACGTGGTGTCAGGCGTGCGCGCTCACAAGATGGTGCCGCGCAAGGAGTTCAAAAGCGTCGCCGAGGCCCGGCTCACCGAGGTCGGCCTCTGGGACGCGGTCAAGGATCGGCTCGGTGATTCACCGTTCCGGCTCTCTGGTGGCCAACAGCAGTTGTTGTGCCTGGCCCGCGCGCTCGCCGTGGACCCGGAGGTGCTGTTGCTCGACGAGCCCACCTCCTCGCTGCCACCACGACCGAAAAGATCGAGGGACTCATCCGATCACTCGCCGACCGGCTGACCGTGGTCATGGTCACGCACGACCTCGCGCAGGCCGCCCGCACCGGCGACCGGACCGCCTTCTTTTTCGAGGGAAGGCTTGTCGAGGAGGGGCCGACCAAGCAGTTGTTTCTGTCGCCGAAGCATGAGGAGACTGTCCGCTACTTCGCGCCGTTCCGGCCGGCCGAGGGCTCCTCGCATACGGCCGGGGTCGCCGAAAGTCGATAGCGGGAGAGGGCCCACCGGAGAAGAGGAAGCGAGGATGTGAAGGCTCGTCTGGGTACGCTGCTGGGCCTGGTGGCCATCGCGCCGCCGGCCTTGGGGATCGCGGCTTGCGGTTCGAAGGCGACGGGTGGCGCGGCGAGTACCGGGCCGACTGCCCGCAGCGTCGCCACCGCGCCGGCGGCGTCCACGATGGAGCTCTCGGAGACCGGCAGCACGCTGCTCTATCCCCTGATGAGCGAATGGGGCGCCGCCTATCGGGCGAAGTACCCGAACGTCACTATCACCACCCAGGGCAGCGGCTCGGGCGCCGGGATCTCCCAGGTCGCGGCCGGGGCTGTCATCATCGGCGGCTCCGACGCCTACCTGTCCGAGGGCGACATGGCCGCGCACAAGGGCCTGATGAACATCGCGCTAGCCATCTCGGCGCAGCAGGTCAACTACAACCTGCCCGGTGTCCATCAGCACCTCAAGCTCAACGGCAAGGTGCTGGCCGCCATGTACCAGGGCACGATCAAAACCTGGAACGACCCGAAGATCGCCGGCATCAACCCCGGCCTGCAACTCCCCGATACCCCGGTGGTTCCGCTGCACCGCTCCGACGGCTCCGGCAGTACGTTTCAGTTCACCCAGTACCTGTCCAGGCAGGATCCCGATGGCTGGGGTCGCTCCCCCGGCTTCGGCACCACCGTCGCCTTTCCGGCGGTGCCGGGCGCGCTGGGCGAGAACGGCGACGGAGCCATGGTGACCGGCTGCGCCGCGAATCCCGGCTGTGTGGCCTACACCAGTATCGGCTCCCTCGACGAGGCAGACCGGCACGGGCTCGGCGAGGCCAAGCTGGGCAACGCCTCCGGCAGATACCTACTGCCGAAGGCCAAAAGCATTCAGGCCGCGGCCGCCGGCCTCGCCTCGAAAACCCCAGCAAACCAGGCGATCTCACTGATCAACGGCCCAGCCGCCGGCGGGTACCCGATCGTCAACTACGAGTACGCGATCGTCAACGAAAACCAGCGCGACGGTGCCACCGCTCAGACCCTGCAGGCCTTCCTCCACTGGACGATCACCGACGGCAACAACGCCTCGTTCCTGGACAAGGTCCACTTCCAGCCGCTGCCGGCCGACGTGGCGAAGTCGTCGGACGCCCAAATCGCCAAGATCAGCGGATGAGCACCGTAACGCAAGGGACACCAAGGAAAGGGAGAAGACCGTGAAAGTTCGTATGAGTCGGTTGCTGGCGATGGCCGCGACGGCACCGTTGGTTTTCGGCATGGCTGCGTGCGGTTCAAACTCGCAGAGCGGTTCGCCGAATCAGGGTGGCGGCGGACCGGTCGCGACGACCCCGGCGTCATCGCCGGTGACGTTGTCGGAGACCGGCAGCACGCTGCTGTACCCGCTGTTCAACCTGTGGGGCCCCGCCTATCACGACAAGTACTCGAACGTCACGATCACCACCCAGGGCACCGGCTCCGGGACCGGGATCTCCCAGGCGGCGGCCGGGGCGGTCGCGGTCGGCGCCTCCGACGCCTACCTGTCCGAGGGCGACATGGCCGCGCACAAGGGGTTGATGAACATCGCGCTGGCCATCTCGGCGCAGCAGGTCAACTACAACCTGCCCGGTGTCACCGAACACATCAAGCTGAACGGCAAGGTGCTGGCCGGGATGTACAACGGCACTGTCAAAACCTGGAACGACCCGCAGATCACCGGGCTGAACCCCGGCGTGAATCTGCCCGCCACGCCGGTGGTTCCGCTGCACCGTTCCGACGGGTCCGGCGACACCTTCCTGTTCACCCAGTACCTGTCCAAGCAGGACCCCGACGGCTGGGGCCGCTCGCCCGGGTTCGGCACTCGCCCGGGTTCGGCACCACCGTCGAGTTCCCCGCCGTGCCCGGCGCGCTGGGTGAGAACGGCAACGGCGGCATGGTGACCGGCTGCGCCGACACCCCGGGCTGCGTGGCCTACATCGGCATCAGCTTCCTCGACCAGGCCCAGCAAAAGGGGCTCGGTGAGGCGCAGCTGGCCAACGCCTCCGACAAGTACGTGCTGCCCGACGCCAAGAGCATTCAGGCCGCGGCCGCCGGCTTCGCCTCGAAAACCCCGGCGAATCAGGCGATCTCGCTGATCAACGGCCCGGCCGCCGACGGGTACCCGATCGTCAACTACGAGTACGCCATCGTCAACAGTGGGCAGAAGGACGGCGCCACCGCCCAGACCCTGCAGGCGTTCCTGCACTGGGCGATCACCGACGGCAACAACGCCTCCTTCCTGGACAAGGTTCACTTCCAGCCGCTGCCGGCCGAGGTCGCGAAGTCGTCGGACGCCCAGATCGCCAAGATCAGCGGCCAGTAGGGATTCGGTGACCGACTTCGCGATGGGGGCTGCACTGCAGCGGATCCGTGGCGTGCGCCGCCCGGGTCTGGCCATCCGTTCCCTGGGTGCCGTGGGTGCGGTGGTTCCGCTGCTCGCGCTGGTGTTCGTGCTCGTGACCCTGCTGCTCGAGGCGCTGCCCGCGATCAGGGTCAACGGGCTGCACTTCTTTACCGCGACCGACTGGAACCCCGGCAACACGTATGGCGACGCCGTCGTCACCCGTGGCGTCCAACATCCGGTCGGCGCCTACTACGGGGCGTTGCCGCTGATCGTCGGGACCCTGGCGACCTCGGCGATCGCCCTGATCATCGGGGTACCGGTGTCGATCGGGGCCGCGCTGGTGATCGTGGAGCGGTTGCCGAAGCGTCTCGCGTCGGCCATCGGGATGGTGCTCGAACTGCTCGCCGGCATCCCCAGCGTCGTCGTCGGCCTGTGGGGCGCAATGACGTTCGGGCCGTTCATCGCCCACTACGTGGCTCCGGTGATCGCCCGCAACGCCCCCGACGTGCCGGTGCTGAGCTACTTCCGCGGCAACACCGGTAACGGCGAGGGCTTGTTGGTGTCCGGCCTGGTGCTGGCGGTGATGGTCATTCCCATCATCGCCAGCACCACCCGCGACCTGATCCGGCAGGTGCCCGTGTTGCCCCGCGAGGGTGCCGTCGCACTGGGGATGACCGACTGGGAGTGCGCGCGGCGGGTCACCCTGCCGTGGGTGTCGAGCGGCATCGTCGGCGCCGTCGTGCTCGGGCTCGGGCGCGCATTGGGCGAGACGATGGCCGTCGCCATGGTGTCGGGCGCGGTGCTGGGCGCGATGCCCACCAACATCTACGCGACGATGACCACCATCGCCGCCACCGTTGTGTCGCAGCTGGATTCGGCGATGACCGACTTCACCGACTTCGCGGTGAAGACGCTTGCCGAGGTCTCCCTGGTGCTCATGGTGATCACGTTGCTGACCAACGTCGCGGCCCGCGCGATGGTGCGGCGGGTGTCGGGCACGGCGCTGCCGGTGGGGCGGGGTATCTGACGTGGTCGGTACCCGACGCAAGGTCGTCAACGCGCTGTTCTGGGGCGCGTGCGTGTGCTGCCTGGCGGTGGTGGTCGTGCCGACGCTGTGGATGCTGATCGAGGTCGTCGGGCGTGCGTTACCGGTCTTCAAATGGAGTGTGTTGACCGAAAACACCCGCGGCAACGGTGGTGGCCTGCGCAACGCGATCGTCGGGACCGTCGTCGTCGGCGTCGGCGTCATGCTGGTCGGGGGCACCGTCAGCGTGTTGACCGGCATCTATCTCTCCGAATTCGCCGGTGGCAGAATGCGTTCCGTTCTGCGCGGCGCCTACGAAATGCTGTCCGGCATCCCGTCGATCGTGCTCGGCTACGTCGGCTATCTGGCCCTGGTGGTGAAGTTCCACTGGGGGTTTTCCCTGGCGGCCGGGGTGCTGACGCTTTCGGCGATGAGCATTCCGTACATCGCCAAGGCCACCGAATCCGCGCTTGCACAGGTGCCCACGTCCTACCGGGAGGGGGCAGAGGCGCTGGGGCTGCCGCTCGGTTGGACGCTGCGCAAAATCGTGCTCAAGTCGGCGATCCCCGGGATCGTCACCGGTCTGCTGGTGGCGCTCGCGCTGGCGGTCGGCGAGACGGCGCCGATGTTGTACACGGCGGGCTGGTCGAATTCGGTGCCGAGCGGAAAGCTCACCGACTCACCGGTCGGCTACCTGACTTACCCGATCTGGACGTTCTACAACCTGCCCTCGAAGGCGGCTCGCAACCTGTCCTACGACGCGGCGTTCCTGCTGATCGTGTTCGTGTTGCTGCTGATCATCCTCGGGCGCCTGATCACCTGGTTCGCACGGCGGCACTCGGAATCGCAATGACCCCCGGTTAGGCCCCGTTGCCTGGCAGCCGCACAACCTGAACGAAGAACTCGTCGATCTGACGGACGGCCTTCATGAATTGGTCCAGGTCAACGGGTTTGGTGACGTAGGCATTGGCGTGCAGTTTGTAGCTCTTCAGGATGTCCTCCTCGGCCGAGGAGGTGGTGAGCACCACGACGGGGATGCGAGCCAGGTCGGGGTCGGACTTGATCTTCTCCAGCAGCTGGCGGCCGTCGTATTTGGGCAGATTCAGGTCGAGCAGGATGAGGTCGGGCCGCGGCGCGTCGGCGAACTCACCGCGCCGGTAAAGGTAATTGAGGCCTTCCTCCCCGTCGTGGGCGACGTGGAGCCTGTTCTTGAGCTTGTTGTGCTCGAACGCTTCTCGGGTGATGAGCTCATCGCCCGGGTCATCCTCGACGAGCAGGATGTCGATTGCCCTGCCTTCCGGGGTGGTCATTGATGCGCTCCTTCCAAAGCAACCGAGTCTGCTTCGTCGACGGGTTCGGGCATGGGAAGGGTGAATTCGAATCGGGTCCCCTCGGTGTAGGACGTGTCGATCCGGACGGTGCCGCCGTGGTGCTCGATGATCTTCTTGACCAGTGCCAGGCCTACTCCGGTGCCGGCGTACACATCCCGGCCGTGCAGCCGCTGGAAGATCACGAAGACCTTGTCGGAGAATTCCTCCGGGATGCCGATTCCGTTGTCCGCCACGCTCAGCACCCATTCGCCGTCATGGGTGCCGGTGCCCGGCGCGCATTCGATGACGACGCAAGGCCGACGGTCCTTGTGCCGGAACTTGATCGCGTTGCCGATCAAGTTCTGCCACAGCATTGTCAGCAGCATCGGATCCCCGACGATCTGCGGGAGCGGCTGCGCCGGCCGCACGATTTGTGCATCCGTTTCCTCAACCGCGACGGCCAGGTTCGACAGGCCGGCATCGAGCGTCGCGTCGAGTTGCACCTCGGTTTCGGTGGTGCCCAGCCGGCCGACCCGGGAGAAGGTGAGCAGGTCGTTGATCAGCGCCTGCATGCGTTTGGCGCCGTCGACCGCGAACCCGATGTATTCGATGCCGCGTTCGTCGAGCTTGTCGCCGTAGCGCTTTTCCAGCAGCTGGCAAAAGGATGCCACCTTGCGCAGCGGCTCCTGCAGGTCATGGGATGCGACGTAGGCGAACTGCTCCAGCTCGGTGTTGGATCGCCGTAATTCCGCGGCCTGGTCGTCCAGCTGCGCCTGGGCATTCTGCGAAACCGCGAGTTCCTCGACGATGCGCTTGCGCATGTCCTCCACGTCGATCGCCATCTTCCGAATGTCCCTGGGCCGCCGCGGAGGCGAGATCGTCTCCTCGAAATTGCCCTCGGTTATCCGCCGGCAGGCCGCGGCCAGCGCCGCGATCGGCCGGGTGATCGCGGCGCGGCTGAGCAGCCCCAGCAGCAGGGCCGCCCCGATGACGATCAGCACCGTGGTGCCCAGCACCCAATCCCGCCAGCCGTTGATCTCGTTGAGCTCATCTATGGCAGCCGCCCTGGCCAACGCCAGGTGCGTGTTCTGCGTCTCGAAAAGCTCACGCAGATGGTCGAATTTGACCTTGCCCATGTCGGCCGTGCGGGGGCTGACGTACGCCGGAGTCTTGGGAGCCACGTTGGCGATCAGTGGCTCGGCATAGTTTGTCCGCCAGTCGGCGGCGGCGGCTTCCACCGCGTCCAGATCGGCCATCAGCTCCGCGCGTCCGCCCACCAGACGCCGAATTTCGTCGGCCGCATCCTGTTCGGCACGCTGCCCGTCGTAATACGGCGCGAGGAACTGCCGGTCGGCGGCGATCATGTAGCCGCGCATGCCCGTCTCCTGGTCCCGCAGCGCCGACTGCAAACGCACCGCGGCGACGCGCGCCGGCTGAATGTTCTGGGCCAATTGGCGCGACACCTCGTCGGTGCGATGCAGCAACGCGGCGCCGACCAACGCCCCGACGAGCACCGTCACCCCCATGACCCACAGCACCAACGCCAGCCATCCCCGCACGGTGAGCTCGGTGAGCCGAAGCGGACGCGATGCCATCACGTGGTAGTCCTCTCGACGCGCAGGACGGCGATGTCATCGGTCAGACCGCCGCGTGGCTGGGCGAGTTCCTGGGCGCCGTTGATCAGCGCGTCGACGAACGCGTGGCCGGGCCGATCCGCGTGCGCGCGCGCCAGGGCAAGCAGGCCGTCCTCGCCGAGGCGCTGCGCGCCCTTTCCCGAATATCCCTCGAAGAGTCCGTCGGTCAGCAAGAGCAGGGCATGCCCGGTCGGCAGGTCCAGCTCCTCGGACGGCCAATCGCCGGCGTGCAGGCCCAGTGCCGGGCCACCCGCCGGCTCGTGCCACTGGACGGTTCCCCCGGCCTGCACCAACATCCCGGGATGGCCGGCACGGATGACGTTGACTCGCGGGCTGTCGGGCGCGATTTCGAGGCTGAGCACGGTCGCGAAGACCCCGGTGTCGGTTCGTTCCGAATACAAGACCCGCTCGAGTTGGCGCATCAGTTCCACGCCGTGCACACCAGCGAAGGTGAGCGCTCGAAACGCGATCCGCAATGCCGCGCCCAGCGCCGCCTCGTGCGGACCGTGTCCGGCGACGTCACCGATCAGCACGTGCACGATCCGGTCGGGCGTCTGGACGACGTCATAGAAGTCGCCGCACAGCAGTGCGTCTTCGCGGCTCGGCCGGTACCGGGCGACGATGTCGACGCCCGGGTTGTCCAGCAGCAGCGGCGAGGGCAGCAGGCCGCGTTCCAGCAGCGCGTTCTCCCGGGCCCGCAACTGCGTCGCATGCAGATCGGCGGCGATGAGTTCGGCGCGCTTGCGCTCGATGGCGTACAGCAGCGCGCGGCGCAGCATCTCCGGCTCGACCCGGCCCTTGACCATGTAGTCCTGCGCACCGGCGGCGACGGCCGAAGCACCGAAGTACTCGTCGTTCAGTCCGGTGAGCACCACGATAGGGACGGTGCCGTCGACGTGGGCGATGCGGTTCAGCGCGTCGATTCCACTGGCGTCGGGCAGGTGCAGGTCCAGCAGCACGCAGTCGGGCCGGGCGGATTTCAGCTCGCGTTCGGCATCCGCCATCGACTGCGCCCACACCACCCGGATGTCGGTGACCGCGTCGGCGATCAGGTCTTCCACCAGCACCGCGTCGGCGCGGTCGTCCTCGACCAACAGCAACGACAAGGACTGCCAGCTCGCCGTCGGGGTGACTGGGGCGCGCGTCGGTATCAATTCCCGGCCATCTGTAGACGGGCAGGGGCAGTCACGTGTTGCACCGTAGACCCCCTTGCCGCGATAAGACCCTTGCCTCGGTGGTCGGACGCGAGTCGGTGCCTGTTTACCGACCGTCAGTGCGGGCTTCACGCACCGAGTGGAGATCCTAGGCGGTGCGGCTCGGCTTTTCCCAGCGGCATCGCCGGAAAACGTGTCAGCGCAGCAACGCCCGTGACATCACCACGCGCTGAATCTGATTGGTGCCTTCGTAGATCTGAGTGATCTTGGCGTCGCGCATCATCCGCTCGACGGGAAAGTCGATGGTGTAGCCGGCGCCGCCGAACAGCTGCACCGCGTCGGTGGTCACCTCCATCGCGACGTCGGAAGCCAGGCACTTGGATGCCGCGGAGATGAAGCCCAGGTGGGATTCGCCGCGCTCGGCGCGGGCGGCGGCGTGATACACCATCAGCCGGGCGGACTCCACCTTCATGGCCATGTCGGCGAGCATGAACTGCACACCCTGGTTGTCGCTGACCGGACGGCCGAACTGCTTGCGGTCCTTGGTGTAGCCGATGGCGGCGTCCAGCGCGCCCTGGGCGATGCCGACGGCCTGGGCGCCGATGGTGGGCCGGGTGTGGTCCAGCGTGGCGAGCGCGGTCTTGAAGCCGGTGCCCGGCTCGCCGATGATCCGATCGCCCGGAATGCGGCAGTTCTCGAAGTACAGCTCGGTGGTCGGCGAGCCTTTGATGCCCAGCTTCTTCTCCTTCGGACCGACGCTGAAGCCCTCGTCGTCCTTGTGCACCATGAACGACGAGATGCCGTTGGCGCCCTTGTCCGGATCGGTCACGGCCATCACCGTGTACCAGCTCGACTTGCCGCCGTTGGTGATCCAGCACTTGGCGCCGTTGAGAATCCAGTCGTCCCCGTCGGCCTTGGCCCGGGTCCGCATCGACGCCGCGTCGCTGCCGGCCTCGCGCTCGCTCAGCGCGTAGGACGCCATCGCCGAGCCGTCCGCGATCGACGGCAGCACCTGCTTCTTGAGCTCGTCGGAGCCCCGCAGGATCAGCCCCATGGTGCCCAGCTTGTTGACCGCGGGAATCAGCGACGCCGACGTGTCGACGCGGGCGACCTCCTCGATCACGATGCACGCCGCCACCGAGTCCGCACCCTGCCCGCCGTACTCCTCGGGCACGTGCACGGCGTTGAACCCGGAGGCGTTCAGCGCCTCCAGCGCCTCGTCGGGGAAGCGGGAATTCTCGTCCACGTCGGCGGCGTGCGGAGCGATCTCCTTCTCCGCCAGCGCGCGGATGGCCGCGCGCAGCTCCTGGTGCTCTGCGGGCAGTTGAAACAGATCGAAGTCGGGGTTTCCGGCCCAGCCAGCCATTGTGAGAGCCTCCTAATCTTCTTGCTACTCGCCGGTAACTTTACCCTGACGCTGCTGCAGCGCCTCATCCTTGGCCCGCACGCTGCGCGCCAGCTCTTCTTGGAACTCGACGAGTCGCGCACGCAGCGCCGGGTCCGACGACCCCAGGATGCGCACGGCGAGCAGGCCGGCGTTGCGGGCCCCGCCGATGGAGACGGTGGCCACCGGGACACCCGCGGGCATCTGCACGATCGACAGCAACGAGTCCAGGCCGTCGAGACGTGCCAGCGGCACCGGCACGCCGATCACCGGCAGCGGCGTCGCGGACGCGACCATTCCGGGCAGGTGCGCGGCTCCCCCGGCGCCGGCGATGATCACCTCGAGGCCGCGCCCGGCCGCGTCGCGGGCATAGTCGAACATCGCCTGCGGGGTGCGGTGCGCGGAGACAACCCGGACCTCGGCCGGCACGTCGAACTCGGCCAGCGCCGCCGCGGCGTCCTGCATAACCGACCAGTCGCTGTCGCTGCCCATGATCACCCCGACGCGCGCCTGCTGAGCATCACCCATGCGGATCCCATCCGTCCGTCCACTGCCCGTGTGACAACCAGTGTGCCGCCAGCTCGGCGCGTTCCCGCAGCTTCGTCACGTTTTCCTGATCCGCCGGCCCGGGGCCGACGAAGTTGATGTGCCCGACCTTGCGGCCGGGGCGTTCTTCTTTGCCGTAGAGGTGGACCCGGGCGTCGGGCATCCGCGCGAACAAATGATGCAGCCGCTCGTCCACGCTCATCCGCGGGACTTCGGGAGCGCCCAGCACGTTCGCCATCACGGTGACCGGCGCGAGGGCGTCGGTATCGCCGAGTGGATAGTCCAGCACGGCACGCACATGCTGTTCGAACTGACTGGTGCGCGACCCGTCCATGGTCCAGTGCCCGGAGTTGTGCGGCCGCATCGCCAGCTCGTTGACCAGCAGCGCACCGTCGACCGTTTCGAACAGCTCGACCGCGAGCACCCCGACCACGCCGAGTTCGGCCGCTAACCGCAACGCCAGCCGCTGCGCTTCGGCGGCCCGTTCGCCGGGCAACTCCGGGGCGGGCGCGATCACCTGCACGCAGATCCCGTCCCGTTGCACCGTCTCGACGACCGGCCACGCCGCGCCCTGACCGAACGGTGACCGCGCCACCAACGCCGACAACTCCCGGCGCAGATTCACCTGCTCCTCGGCCATCACCGGCACGCCGTCGGCCAGGAACGCGGCCGCGATCTCACTCGCGTGCGACGGGTCGCGCGCCATCCGCACCCCGCGCCCGTCGTAACCACCGCGCACCGCCTTCACGACCACGGGGCCAACGATGCGCCGCGCGAAGGCGTCGAGTTCGTCGACGCTCCGGATCTCGGCGTAGCGGGGCACCGGGACGCCGAGGGCCTCGAGCCGCCGCCGCATGACGAGCTTGTCCTGCGCGTGCACCAGCGCCTGCGGCGGCGGCGCCACGTTGACGCCCTCGGCGACCAGCTTCTCCAGCAGTTCGTTCGGCACGTGCTCGTGGTCGAAGGTCAGCACGTCGGCGCCCGCCGCGACCCGGCGCAGGGCCTCGAGGTCGGTGTGTGAGCCGATCACCACGTCGGGCGCGACCAGCGCGGCCGGCTCGTCGGCGGCGGTGGCCAGCACCCGCAGCGTCTGGCCCAGCGCGATCGCCGCCTGGTGGGTCATCCGGGCGAGCTGACCGCCGCCGACCATCGCGACGACGGGGACGACGCGGGGGCCGGCCCGGGTGGCAGCGGGGGGCGTCTCGAGGGGGGCGGCGCCCGGCGGGCGTGTACTCGGCACGGCCATCATGGTGTCACGGCGAAACAATGCGGCGCTAAAGGCGTGTTGACCGGGGCTGACACCGAATTGTTATGTAGTATTTTGCGTCGAATTTGTGTCCGTCCGTACACTGACGTGTTGTGTCCTTCGCCGAAGCCACGATCACGCGTCTACCTAGGGTTATGCAGCCCTATTTGCTACGCCACCACGAACTGATCAAATTCGCCATCGTCGGCGGAACCACATTCGTCATCGACTCGGCGATTTTCTACACGCTGAAGCTGACAATTCTGGAACCCAAACCGGTGACCGCGAAGGTGATCGCCGGCATTGTGGCAGTCATCGCCTCCTACGTGCTGAACCGGGAATGGAGCTTCCGTAATCGCGGTGGGCGCGAGCGCCACCACGAGGCGCTGCTGTTCTTCGCGTTCAGCGGCGTGGGGGTGCTGCTCTCCATGGCACCCCTGTGGTTCTCCAGCTACGTGTTGCAGCTGCGCGAGCCGACGGTGTCGCTGGCGGTGGAAAACGTCGCCGACTTCATCTCGGCCTACATCATCGGCAACTTGCTGCAGATGGCATTCCGGTTCTGGGCGTTCCGGCGCTGGGTGTTCCCCGACCAGTTCGCCCGGGACCCCGAGAAGGCCCTGGAATCCGCGCTTACCGCCGGTGGCATCGCCGAAATCTTCGAGGACGAGATCGAGGGCGGCAACGTCACTCTGCTGCGCGCCTGGCGCAACCGGGCCGGCCGGCTGGGTCAGCTGGGCGATTCCTCCGAACCCAGGGTGTCGAAGACTTCGTGATATAGCAGCGCGTGCACCTCGCGCAGCCGCGGAATGTCGGAGAACTCCAACGGATCTTGTGACGCCGATTCGATGATCAGCGTCCCGGTGCGGAACATGCGCTCGATGATCCGGTCGCGGAATTCCACGCTGTTGATCCGGGCCAGCGGGATGTCGATGCCGGTGCGAGTGGCCACCCCGTGCCGAAACATCACCCGCCGGTTGGTCACCACGAAGTGGGTGGTCAGCCAGCTCAGGAACGGCCACAGCGTCAGCCAGCCGACGATCACCAGCCAGATGCCCCAGATGACGCCGTAGATGATGTTCTTGGCGAGCTGCTCCCAGTGCGTCGAATTGAGATATCCCGAGCCGAACGCGGCCAGGCCGGTCACCAGAATGAACACCAACACCGGCCAGATCAGCCGCTTCCAGTGCGGGTGGCGGTGCACGATGACGTGTTCGCCGGCGGCCAGAACGTTATCCGGGTAGCCCATGCCCGCCGACATTAGCTGTGCACCGCGACAATCCGCGGGCAACTAGCGCAAATGCACCACGTCGCCGGCCGAGACGACGACGCCCTGCCCGCCACTTTCCAGACACAGCCTGCCCTGGTCATCGATGCCGCTCGCGGTCCCGTCGACCTGTTTGCCGCCGGGCAGGTGCGCGCGCACCCGGGTGCCGATGGTCAGGCTGCGTGCCCGGTAGTCGGCGGCCAGCGCCCAGTCGGCGCCGCGCGCGGCGCGCCAGGCCACGATCCGCCGGCCCAGCTCGCGCAGCAGGTCGGACACCAGCCGGGTGCGGTCCGGCATTGCCACCCCGAGGTCGACCAGCGAAGTCGCATCCTCGATGCCGTCGGGAGCCTGAAACACGTTGAGCCCCAATCCGATCACCACCACCGGCTTCGCCACCCCGGCGAGGATTCCGGCCAGCTTGCCCGGCGAGTCCGGCGGACCCGCCAGCACGTCGTTGGGCCATTTGAGACCAGCCCGCGCCCCCGTCGCCGCCAGCAGCGGCGTCACGGTGTCGACGACCGCCACCCCGGTGGCCAGCGGCAGCCAGCCCCATCCGGTGGTCGGCACGTCGACGACGCTGACCCCGAACGACATGGTGATCTGCGCGCGCGGCGTGGCCGACCAGCCGCGGCCGTGCCGCCCGCGCCCCGCGGTCTGGTGTTCGGCGATCAGCACCGCACCGGCGACGTCGTCGCCCGCCGCCGCGCGCGCCAGCAGGTCGGCGTTGGTGGAGCCGGTCTGCTCGACGACGTCGAGCTTGCGCCAGCCCAGCCCGGTCCCGATCAACTCGGCGCGCAGCGCGCTCTCATCCAACGGTGCCCGGGGCTGATCTCGTTCTGTCACCGCACCCAGCCTAGAACTCAGGGCCGACGGTCGCGCATGTCCAGAACCGCCAAATGGCTGAACAGCATGCTGGTTCCGATCGGGTTGCCGCCGCCGGGATACGCGGTGCCGCTGGGCGCGGCCATGGTGTTGCCGGCGGCGTAGAGGCCGGGGATCGGATTGCCGTTCGCGTCGAGCACCCGCGCCGCGGTGTCGGTGCGCAGACCGCCCTTAGTGCCCAGATCCGAGATGCCGAACGCCGCCGCGTGATACGGCGGGCGGTCGATGGGCACCAGCGGCGAGGCGCCCCCCGAGAACGCGCGGTCGAACGCCTCGTCGCCCCGGCCGAAGTCTTGGTCGACCCCGGCGGCGGCGAATTCGTTGAACCGGGCCACGGTTGCGGCCAGCGCAGGCCCCGGCACGCCGATCTTGGCGGCGAGTTCCTCGAGGGTGTTCGCGGTGTGCCAGAGGCCTGCGGCGACGTACTTCTCGGTCTCGACGATGGTGACGTTGGCCGCCTTCACCGGCGGCACCTCGCCCTCCTTGTCGTCGTAGATCATCCAGTACGGCAACGTGATCGACCCGTCCTGCAGCTGCGCGATGATCTCGCGGCCGGCCCGGTCGTAGGCCCGGGACTCGTTGACGAACCGGTTGCCGTCGTGGTTGACGAAGATGCCGCCGGTGAACCACAGCGCGAACGCCGAGCGGCCGTCGGGGTGGGTCATGCCCGGCGACCACCACGCCTGGTCCAGTAGGTCGGTGTCGGCGCCCGCGGCGATGCCGGCCTGCAGCGCCAGGCCACGACTTCCCGGGCCGCCCATGGTGTCCCGCGACGTTCCCGGCACGCCGTAGCGCCGCCGCAGCTCCTCGTTGGCTTCGAAGCCCCCGGCGGCCAGCAGCACCCCGCGCCGGGCGCGGATGGCACGGCGCTCGCCGTCGGTCTCGACGACCGCTCCCGTCACCCGGCCGTCCGAAACCACCACCTCGACCAGGGCGGTGTCACGCCGCAGCAACGCCGCCGGGTACTGCCCGATGGCCTTGAGGAACCGCGCGATCAGCGCGCGCCCCCCGACGTAGTAGTCGGACGGGGGTTCGGCGCCGAGCCGGTCGGTGTCCAGCGGCCCGCGGATCGCCTCGCGGTATTCGGGGGCGGCGGCCACCGCCAGCGGCTTGGCCGCGATGTGGCGCTGACCGTCCAGGCGCGCCTTCGGCGCCGTGCCGTAGTAGTCGGGCCAGGGCAACGGCACGAACTTCAGGTTGGGGTCGGCCTCCAGGTACTCGATCAGCCCGGCGCCGCCGCGCACAAACGTCTCCTGCAGTTCGCGGGGGGTGCGATCGCCCACCACGGCGCGGTAGTAGGTGAGCGCGTCCTCGATGGTGTCGTCTGTGCCGGCGCGAACCAGCACGGGATTGCACGGGAACCAGACGCCGCCCCCGCCCGAGTAAGCGGTGGTGCCACCGAGTTTGGACGTCGCCTCGACCAGCACGACGTCGAGACCTTCGCGCGCCGCGGTGTACGCACCGGTCACACCGCCGCCGCCCGACCCCGCAACCAGCACGTCGCATTCGGCCACCCAGTCCGCGGTTCCCAACGGGCGGGCGTCCATCAGCGGAGACTACCTCGCCGCTAAGCTCGACTCCCATGACGAGCGTTACCGACCACACTGCGGAACCCGCCGCCGAGCACACCATCGACATCCACACCACCGCGGGCAAGCTGGCCGAGCTGCACAAGCGCAGGGAAGAGTCGCTGCACCCGGTGGGCGAAGAGGCCGTCGAGAAGGTGCACGCCAAGGGCAAGCTGACCGCCCGCGAGCGCATCCTCGCCCTGCTCGACGAGGACTCGTTCGTGGAGCTCGACGCGCTGGCCCGGCACCGCAGCAAGAACTTCGGCCTGGAGAACAACCGCCCGCTGGGTGACGGCGTGATCACCGGCTACGGCACCATCGACGGCCGCGACGTGTGCATCTTCAGCCAGGACGCCACGGTGTTCGGCGGCAGCCTCGGCGAGGTCTACGGCGAGAAGATCGTCAAGATCCAGGAGCTGGCGATCAAGACCGGCCGCCCGCTGATCGGCATCAACGACGGCGCCGGCGCGCGGATCCAGGAGGGCGTCGTCTCGCTGGGCCTGTACAGCAAGATCTTCCGGAACAACATCCTGGCCTCCGGCGTCATCCCGCAGATCTCGCTGATCATGGGCGCCGCCGCCGGCGGGCACGTGTACTCCCCCGCCCTGACCGACTTCGTGGTCATGGTCGACCAGACCAGCCAGATGTTCATCACCGGACCCGACGTCATCAAGACCGTCACCGGTGAGGACGTCACCATGGAGGAGCTGGGCGGCGCCCACACCCACATGGCCAAGTCGGGCACCCTGCACTATGTCGCCTCCGGCGAGCAGGACGCCTTCGACTGGGTGCGCGACCTGCTGAGCTACCTGCCGCCCAACAACGCCACCGACGCGCCGCGCTACGCCGAGCCGCATCCGCCGGGCGCCATCGAGGACCACCTCACCGAGGAGGACCTCGAGCTGGACACGCTGATCCCGGACTCGCCCAACCAGCCGTACGACATGCACGAGGTGATCACCCGCATCCTCGACGACGACGAGTTCCTGGAGGTCCAGGGCGGTTACGCGCAGAACATCGTCGTCGGATTCGGTCGCATCGAAGGCCGGCCGGTCGGGATCGTGGCCAACCAGCCGACCCAGTTCGCCGGCTGCCTGGACATCAACGCCTCGGAGAAGGCGGCCCGGTTCGTGCGGACCTGCGACTGCTTCAACATCCCGATCATCATGCTGGTGGACGTCCCGGGCTTCCTGCCGGGCACCGGCCAGGAGTACAACGGCATCATTCGCCGCGGCGCCAAGCTGCTGTTCGCCTACGGCGAGGCCACCGTCCCGAAGATCACCGTCATCACCCGCAAGGCCTACGGCGGCGCCTACTGCGTCATGGGCTCCAAGGACATGGGCTGCGACGTCAACCTGGCGTGGCCGTCGGCGCAGATCGCCGTGATGGGCGCCTCCGGCGCCGTCGGGTTCGTCTACCGCAAACAACTGAGCGAGGCCGCCCGCAACGGCGAGGACGTCGACGCGCTGCGGCTGCAACTGCAGCAGGAGTACGAGGACACGCTGGTCAACCCGTACGTCGCCGCCGAGCGCGGCTACGTCGACGCGGTGATCCCGCCCTCGCACACCCGCGGTTACATCGGCACGGCGCTGCGCCTGCTGGAACGCAAGATCTCCCACCTGCCCCCCAAGAAGCACGGGAACATTCCGCTATGAGCCAGACGACCGACGACACCGCGACCGGCGACGCGTCCCAGCCGCAGCCGCACGAGCCGCACATCCAGATCCTCAGGGGCCAACCCACCGTCGAGGAGGTGGCCGCGCTGGTCGCGGTGCTGGGCTGCGCCGGCGGTGCGCCGGAGCCCGAGCAGCCCGAGCACACCCGCTGGGGCCTTCCGGTCGACCGGCTGCGTTTCGCGATGACCAACTATCAGCGGCTCACGTTCCAGCAAATGACTCACATGAGGCATTGACCCGCCTGGTGCTGGCGTCGGCCTCCTCCGGCCGGCTCAAGGTGCTACGCCAGGCCGGCGTCGATCCGCTGGTCGTGGTGTCCGGCGTCGACGAGGATGCCGTCGCCGCCGCGCTCGGTCCGGATGCGCCGCCCGACGACGTGGTGTGCGCCCTGGCCCGGGCCAAGGCCGAACAGGTGGCCGGCGAGCTGGACAGCGGCGTCGCGGCCGATTGCCTTGTCGTTGGCTGCGATTCGATGCTCTGCGTCGACGACCGGCTGTGCGGGAAGCCCGGCTCGGCCGATGCCGCGGTGAGCCAGTGGCGCCTGATGGGTGGCCGCTCCGGCGAGCTGCACACCGGGCACTGCCTGCTGCGGCTGCGCGACGGCGCCATCACCCACCGCGAAGTCGAATCACTATGCACGACAGTTCATTTTGCCACCCCGTCGGACGCGGACCTGCGGGCTTATGTCGCCCACGGCGAACCGTGGCACGTGGCCGGCGGCTTCACCCTGGACGGCCTGGGCGGCTGGTTCGTCGACCGCATCGACGGCGACCCGTCGAACGTGATCGGTGTCAGCTTGCCGCTGCTGCGGTCGCTGCTGGGGCGGGTCGGGCTGTCGGTATCCGCACTGTGGGACGCCAACTAGCCCTGACGGTAGGCTCGGCAGCGTGGCATTACCACCCGATCCAAGCCCGACATTGTCGGCTTACGCCCACCCCGAGCGACTGGTCACCGCCGACTGGCTGTCCGCCCACCAAGGCACCCCCGGTCTGGCGATCGTCGAATCCGACGAGGACGTTCTGCTCTACGACGTCGGTCACATCCCCGGCGCGGTGAAGGTCGACTGGCACACCGACCTCAACGACCCCCGGGTCCGCGATTACATCGACGGGGCGCAGTTCGCGGAGTTGATGGACCGCAAGGGCATCGCCCGCGACGACACCGTCGTGATCTACGGCGACAAGAGCAACTGGTGGGCGGCGTACGCGCTGTGGGTGTTCACGCTGTTCGGCCACCCCGACGTGCGGCTGCTCAACGGCGGCCGTGACCTGTGGCTGGCCGAGCGCCGGGAGACCACGCTGGACGTCCCCACCAAGACGTCCAGCGGCTACCCCGTCGTCACCCGCAACGACGAACCCATCCGCGCCTTCAAGGACGACGTGCTGGGCATCCTCGGCAGCCAGCCGCTGATCGACGTGCGCTCGCCGGACGAGTACACCGGCAAGCGCACGCACATGCCCGACTACCCCGAGGAAGGCGTGCTGCGCGGCGGCCACATCCCCACCGCGCGGTCGATCCCGTGGGCCAAGGCGGTCGACGAGAGCGGCCGGTTCCGCAGCCGCGAGGAGCTCGAGGAGCTCTACGGCTTCATCGAGCCGGACGACAAGACCGTCGTGTACTGCCGGATCGGCGAGCGGTCCAGCCACACCTGGTTCGTGCTGACGCATCTGCTCGGCAAGCCCGGGGTGCGCAACTACGACGGATCGTGGACGGAGTGGGGCAACACCGTGCGCACGCCGATCGTGGCGGGTGAAGAACCGGGCGCCGTTCCGGTCTGATGGAGCCGCGATGACTCTGCCCGCTCCCCTGGCCGAGGTGGTGTCCGACTTCGCCGAAGTCGAGGGCCAGGACAAACTGGCCCTGCTGCTGGAATTCGCCAACGAGCTTCCGGCCCTGCCGCCCGACCTCCAAGAGGCGGCCATGGAACCGGTGCCCGAATGCCAGACCCCGCTGTTCCTGCATGTCGACGCCAGCGACCCCGACCGGGTGCGGCTGCACTTCAGCGCACCCGCCGAATCGCCGACCACGCGGGGGTTCGCGTCGATCCTCGCCGCCGGCCTCGACGAACAGCCCGCCGCCGACATCTTGGCGGTGCCCGAGGATTTCTACACCGACCTCGGGCTGGCCGCGCTGATCAGCCCGCTGCGGTTGCGCGGCTTGTCGGCGATGCTCGCCCGGATCAAACGGCGGCTGCGAGCTACCGCCGAGTAAACCCCGAATTGCGACACCGCTCGTCGGGCTGAACGGCGCGGCGCTTAGACTTCCCGTGAACTCGTTGTAAGAAATTCTCTTAAAGACGCACGCAGAGAACTCTCTGCAGATAGGCCAAACAGGAGGCGCAGTGGCCAGTCACGCCAGCTCAAGGATCTCCAAGGTGCTCGTCGCCAACCGCGGCGAAATCGCAGTCCGGGTGATCCGGGCGGCCCGCGACGCGGGCCTGTCCAGCGTGGCGGTCTACGCCGAACCCGACGCCGACGCGCCGCACGTGCGCCTCGCCGACGAGGCGTTCGCCCTGGGCGGTCAGACGTCGGCGGAGTCGTACCTGGACTTCGGCAAGCTCCTGGACGCGGCGGCCAAGTCCGGCGCCAACGCCGTCCACCCCGGCTACGGCTTCCTGTCGGAGAACGCCGATTTCGCGCAGGCCGTTCTCGACGCCGGCCTGATCTGGATCGGGCCCAGCCCGCAGTCCATCCGCGACCTCGGTGACAAGGTCACCGCCCGCCACATCGCCGCCCGCGCGCAGGCCCCGCTGGTGCCCGGCACCCCCGACCCGGTCAAGGACGCCGACGAGGTGGTGGCATTCGCCAAGGAGTACGGCGTGCCGATCGCGATCAAGGCGGCGTTCGGCGGCGGCGGGCGCGGCATGAAGGTGGCCCGCACCATCGAGGAGATCCCCGAGCTGTTCGAGTCGGCCACCCGCGAGGCCGTCGCGGCGTTCGGCCGCGGCGAGTGCTTCGTCGAGCGCTACCTGGACAAGCCGCGCCACGTCGAGGCGCAGGTGATCGCCGACCAGCATGGCAACGTCATCGTCGCCGGCACCCGCGACTGCTCGCTGCAGCGCCGCTTCCAGAAGCTGGTCGAAGAGGCGCCGGCGCCGTTCCTGACCGACGCGCAGCGCAAGGAGATCCACGAGTCGGCCAAGCGGATCTGCAAGGAAGCCCACTACTACGGCGCCGGGACCGTCGAATACCTGGTCGGCCAGGACGGCCTGATCTCCTTCCTGGAGGTCAACACCCGTCTGCAGGTCGAGCACCCGGTCACCGAGGAGACCGCCGGCATCGACCTGGTGCTGCAGCAGTTCAAGATCGCCAACGGCGAGAAGCTGGACCTCACCGAGGACCCGACGCCGCGCGGGCACGCGATCGAATTCCGGATCAACGGCGAGGACGCCGGACGCGGCTTCCTGCCCGCCCCCGGTCCGGTCACCCGCTACGACATCCCGACCGGGCCCGGCGTCCGGCTGGACTCGGGTGTCGAGGCCGGTTCGGTCATCGGCGGCCAGTTCGACTCCATGCTGTCCAAGCTGATCGTGCACGGCGCCACCCGCGAGGAGGCGCTCGCCCGCTCGCGTCGGGCCCTGGACGAGTTCCACGTCGAGGGTCTGGCCACCGTCATCCCGTTCCACCGCGCCGTGGTGTCCGACCCGGCGTTCATCGGTGACGACGAGGGGTTCTCGGTGCACACCCGCTGGATCGAGACCGAGTGGAACAACACCATCGAACCGTTCACCGGCGGCGCGCCGCTGGACGAAGAGGACGCCCGGCCGCGCCAGAAGGTGGTCGTGGAGGTCGGCGGGCGCCGGCTCGAGGTGTCGCTGCCCGGCGACCTGGCGCTGTCCAACGGTGGCGCCGCCGACCCGGCCGGTGTCATCCGCAAGAAGCCCAAGGCGCGCAAGCGCGGGTCGCACGCGGGCGCGGCCGCCTCGGGCGACGCGGTCACCGCGCCCATGCAGGGCACCGTGGTCAAGGTCGCGGTCGAGGAAGGCCAGGAGGTCGCCGCGGGCGACCTGGTGGTGGTGCTCGAGGCGATGAAGATGGAGAACCCGGTCACCGCGCACAAGGACGGTGTGATCACCGGGCTTGCGGTCGAGGCCGGTGCGGCCATCACCCAGGGCACGGTGCTCGCCGAGATCAAGTAGCGCGGGCGCACAGATTTCACCGACAAGTTGTAGGGCCCGGCTACCGCGAGTAGGGTTGCGGTCAAGGTTGAGTTCACAGCCGCCGGGGATACGTCAATGACGTGGGGGGTAGGCGGAATTCCCTCCTTCTCAGACCTCTTTCACGTAGCTGACGTATCCGCAGCATTATTTCCTGAATGGGATGGAGTCAGCGATGTCTGTGGCCCAATCCTGGCAGCGAAGCCGCACAGCACAATTCACCGCCCGTTGGGGCCCGACGGGCACCCTGATCACGGTCGACGGTGAGCTCGACGCTGCCAACGCCGATCAACTCGCCGCATATGTGCGGCAGGGCACCAGCCGCTCCCGGCGGTTGATCCTTGACCTGCGCGGCCTGAAATTCATTGGTACCGCGGGCTTTTCGGCGCTGCACCGGATCAATGTGGCATGCTCGGGCGCCCAGGTGTCCTGGGCGATGGCGCCGAGCCCGGCCGTGGCCAGGTTGCTGCGCGTCTGCGATCCGGACGCAACCCTGCCGGTGACGACGCCGAAGGACGAACCGCTGCTGGAACCGCTGTGGGTCGAAGAAGAGCCGCGCCTGCTACTGCAACTGGTCCCGGAGCCGAGTTAGCGACTTCGCCAGCAGCCGCGACACGTGCATCTGGGAGATGCCGACCCGCTCGGCGATCTGGGTCTGCGTCATCGACTCGAAGAATCGCAGCACCAACACCGTCCGCTCCCGCTCGGGCAGCGCCTCGAGCAGTGGACGCAGCGATTCCTGATCCTCGATGCGGTCCAGTCCGGTGTCGACGTCGCCGAGGGTGTCCGCGATGGCGCGGGCTTCCTCTTCCTCGCCACCGCCACCGCTGTCGATGGACAAGGTGTTGTAGGAACTGCCGGCCACCAGGCCCTCGACCACCTCTTCCCGATCCATGTCGAGCTCCGCGGCGAGTTCGGTCGCGGTGGGCGCCCGGCCCAGCCGTTGCGACAGTTCGGCGGTGGCGGTGCCCAGCCGCAGGTGCAGCTCCTTGAGCCGCCGCGGAACCTTGACCGACCAGCTGTTGTCGCGGAAGTGGCGCCGGACCTCGCCCATGATCGTGGGCACCGCGAACGAGACGAAGTCCGAGCCGGCGTTGACGTCGAAACGGACCACCGCGTTGACCAAGCCGACCCGCGCCACCTGAACCAGGTCGTCGCGCGGTTCGCCGCGTCCCTCGAAGCGGCGCGCGATGTGGTCGGCGAGCGGCAGACAACGCTCGACGATTTTGTCCTGTTGACGCTGGAATTCCATGGAGTCGGGTGTGGCACGGGCCAACTCACGGAACATGTCCGGGACATCGGCGTATTCGTTCGGCCGTGAAACCGAACCGCCGGCAGCTCGCGCTGTCACCTGCTGGAGGCCGCCCGTCGCGCCGTCAGCGTGATGCCGAAAACACTGCCGGCTTCATTGGGTTCGCGACCGTCATGGAAGGTCTGGACGTCGTCGGCCAGTGACGTCAGCACATGCCAGCTGAAGCTGCCGGGCGCCACGACGTCGTGGGTGTCGCACGCCGCGGAGGCTTCCACCACCAATTGGTCGTCTTGCGGGTCGACCACGACGATCAACGTCGCGTGGGGGGTGGCCGAACGAATCAACCGGGTGCACACTTCATCGACCGCGAGCCGCAGGTCCGCCACCGCATCGAAATCCAGATCCTCGAAGGTGCCGATGGCACCAACCAGGGTGCGCAGCATCGCGAGGTTCTCCAGGCGCGCGGCAACGTGAAGTTCGACGGCGCGGTGGCCGCGCGGACGCTTGTCAGCGCGCTTTCCAGCATCGTTCATATGGTCTCCCGGCAATGATTGACTGACACCACTACTGCCTCGCAGTCCGCCGTGGACCTCGCGCTCGAGCCGGTCAGTCATGATCGCCGCCGGGTATTCCGCCCGCCATCGCCGGGGTCACGCTGGTCATATTCGTAGTCGTCGCAGTAGTAGGCATCTTTATGTCGGTGTGTTCGTGGTGCTGTGCCCCATGATGGGGTGACCACGCTAACGCAACCGTTCCGGCACTCATCATGGTGCAAACCTGATACCCACAACTTCACACCGGTAACCTAGCAATTGGCTTTCATGCGCAATTTCACACGCCCGGCGTCGGGGCAGGTCACCCGCCAAAAAGCCACGCCAGAGATCGGCCGATTGGCGACCAGGCCTAGCTGGCCGGCCGTTGCCGGTGCACCTCGGGGTGTTCGGTGTACCAGCGATCAGCGATCCTGCGAATCCTGCGGTGCTCCACCGCGAGCCAGGCCAGCCCCAGCACCGTGGCGATGACCGCGATGACGCCCGCGGTCACGCCCACGTGGTGATGTCCGCTGGCGAAGGCCGACAGACTGCCACAGGCGCCGATCACGCCGACGACGACTAAGAGGTACCCGGGCCAGAGCAGGACGTCGATCAGCGACTCGCCGGCGAGCGGTCGCGTTGTCCTCAGATGGTCGACGGGGTCGTGATAGGTGTCTCCCATAGCTGCTCCTCACCGCATCATCAACGTTAGATCGCGGGAGCACAAACCTAAAGAGCCAGTACCGGACCGGCGATCGGGGCGACACCCATGGCGACCATCAGCGCCATCGCGGTCAGGAGAAACCAGCCCGCGCCGTGCCATCCCCACCAGGTCCCCCGGGCCTTCCACACCAGATAGGTGCGCACGAACGCCCAGATGCCGGCGCCGAGTGCGATGAGCGGACCCCCGAACGCCAACAGGGTGCGCTGCGGCGGACCGCACGCCACCGTGTCCACGCCCACCCCCGGGCAGGTACTCACCCACACGGCGGCGATCAACAGGAAGCCGACGGCGGCCAGCGTGGACAGGACAGCAAACCGGACGGCGGCGAGCACCTCGCCGTCCTGCTGGCCCAGGCGGTCACCGCCCGGTCGCTCGTCCGCTTTCTGCATCGTCCCCACAACCCCTAATGGGCACCGGTTCGGCCCCACCCTAAGTTCATCGCTCGCCACGTCGCAATGGTTACCGCGCTATGGCATGTCGTCCGGTGGGCCCCCGACGACACCGTCGGCGCCGCGACCCTCCCGGGCGCCAATACCGCGCTGGTAGCAGCGGAATACGCTCGAAAATAAATACCCGGCGGCAAACCAAAGTAAACGAGATCGACGTGAGGTCAAGTGCTACCTCAGATCCCGCAGCGCCGCGCGGATCGCCCGCAGCGCGGCGTCGATCTCCGCGCGCGAGACGCTCAGCGCCGGGCGGAACCGGACACCGTCGCGACCCGACGGCAGCACGATGACCGCGCGGCGCCACAGCCGGCGGATCAGCTCGTCGCGGTCGGCGGCGGTCGGCAGGCTGAACGCACACATCAGGCCGCGGCCACGGGGATCGAGCACCACGCCGGGAAATTCGCCTGCGAGCTCCTCGAGGCGTCCGCGCAGGTAGGCACCCTGTTCGGCGGCGCGGTCGAACAGTCCCTCGGCTTCGATCACCTCCAGGATGCGACGGGCCCGCACCATGTCGGCCAGGTTGCCGCCCCACGTCGAGTTCACCCGCGAGGAGACCGCGAACACGTTGTCGGTGACCTCGTCGACCCGGCGGCCCGCCATGACACCGCACACCTGAGTCTTCTTGCCGAACGCCACGGCGTCCGGCTGCACGCCCAATTGCTGGTAGGCCCACGGTGTTCCGGTCAGCCCGCAGCCGGTCTGCACCTCGTCGAAGATCAGCAAAGCGTCGTATTCGTCGCACAGCGCGCGCATGGCCGCGAAGAACCCGGGCCGGAAGTGACGGTCGCCGCCCTCACCCTGAATGGGTTCGGCGACGAAGCAGGCGATGTCGTGCGGGTGGGATTCGAAGGCCGCGCGGGCCTGGCGCAGCGACTCGGCTTCGGCCGCCGCCATCCCCGCCCCGTCCAGGCCGGGCCGGATGAACGGGGCGTCGATGCGTGGCCAGTCGAACTTCGGGAAGCGGGCCACCGTGACCGGCTTGGTGTTGGTCAGCGACAGCGTGTATCCGCTCCGCCCGTGGAACGCGCCGCTCAGGTGCAGCACCCGGGTGCCCAGCGCCGGGTCGATCCCGCGGGCCTCGTTACGCCGGCTCTTCCAGTCGAACGCCACCTTGAGCGCGTTCTCCACGGCGAGCGCGCCACCGTCCACGAAGAACAGGTGCGGCAGGGCCGGGTCGCCCAGCACCCGGGCGAAGGTTTCGACGAAACCGGCCATCGCCACCGAGTACACATCGGAGTTGCTGGGCTTGTTCAGCGCGGCCTGCGCCAGCTCGGCGCGGAAGTCCTGGTCGCCGGCCAGCGCGGGGTGGTTCATGCCCAGCGCCGAGGAGGCGAAGAAGGTGAACATGTCCAGGTAGCGCCGGCCATCGCGGGCGTCATACAGGTAGGAACCGGTGGACCGGTCCAGATCGAGCACGAAGTCGAAACCGTCGACCAGAATGCTGCGCGCCAGCACCTCGTGGACCCGGTCGGGCTCGGTGCGCCGACCGGCGCGGGTGCGGCGTTCCACGGCGGCGGTCATGGCGCCCATGGTAGCTGTTTTTTACGGAATCATGAGGCTTGCGCCGTATATTTTATGGTATTCGTTGCCGATCAACGTAAAAAGTATTCAGAATGATGGTGCTTCGCGTCTTGACGTTCGCGGCCGTTCGGATCCGCTGCAGCAGGTCCTCCAGCGCCCGGGCGGATTCGACCCGCACCAGGAGGACGTAGCTTTCCTCGCCGGCCACCGAGTGACACGATTCGATCTCCTCGATGTGCTCGAGACGGGCGGGCGCATCATCGGGTTGAGAGGGATCCAGAGGAGTGATGGCCACGAACGCCGACAGCCGATGCCCGACCGCCTCCGGGTCGATGCGCGCCGAGTATCCCGAGATCACGCCGCGCGCCTCGAGCCTGCGCACCCGCGACTGCACCGCCGAGACCGACAGCCGGGCGCTGGCGGCCAGCTCCGCCAACGTCGCACGGCCGTCGGCGACCAGTTCGCGCACCAGAATCCGGTCGACATCGTCGAGCGTCTCACTCATGGCCGGAGACTATCGCAGGAACGGCCGGCCGTGACCCGCACGAAATGGCTGTGCACCTGTCAGCTCCGGGAGCGCTTCGCCGCGGGCCTGTCGGCGATGTACGCCGCCGAGGTGCCCGCCTACGGGACCCTGGTCGAGGTCAGCGGGCAGGTCAACGCCGATTACGCGGCGCGTCACGGCAACCCCGAGCGGTTCGGCTCGCTGCAGCGGGTCACCGCCGAACGCCATGGCGCCATCCGGGTGGGCAGCCCGGCCGAATTGGCCGCCGTCGCCGACCTTTTCGCCGCGTTCGGCATGCTGCCGGTGGGCTACTACGACCTGCGCCGTGCGGCCTCACCCGTTCCGGTGGTGTCCACCGCCTTTCGGCCCATCGACGCAAACGAGTTGTCGCAGAACCCCTTTCGGGTGTTCACCTCGATGCTGGCCACCCGCGACGCGCGCTATTTCGACCGGGACCTGCGCCGCCGCGTCGACACCTTCCTGGCCCGGCGCCAGCTGTTCGACCCCGCACTGCCGGCCCGGGCGCGGATCATCGCCGCCGACGGCGGATGCCAAGCCGACGCCGCGCCTGCGTTCGTCGCGGCGGCGGTGGCGGCATTCGCGTTGTCCCGCGAGCCGATCGAGCGATCCTGGTACGACGAACTGGCGCGGGTCTCCGCGGTGGCCGCCGACATCGCCGGCGTCGGCTCCACCCACATCAACCACCTGACGCCCCGGGTGCTCGACATCGACGATCTGTACCGGCGGATGGCCCGGCGCGGCATCACCATGATCGATGCCATCCAGGGCCCGCCCCGCACCGACGGACCCCCGGTGCTGTTGCGCCAGACGTCTTTTCGCGCGCTGGCCGAACCTCGCCGCTTCCGCGACGACGACGGCCGCATCACCGAGGGGACGCTGCGGGTGCGCTTCGGCGAAGTTGAGGCGCGAGGTGTGGCGCTGACACCGAAGGGCCGGGAACGCTACGACGCCGCGATGGCCGCCGCCGACCCGGCCGCGGTGTGGGCGGATTACTTCCCGCGCACCGACGTCGAGATGGCCGCGGCGGGGCTCGCCTACTACCGTGGCGGTGACCCGAGCGCACCGATCGTCTACGAGGACTTTCTGCCCGCGTCGGCGGCGGGCATCTTCCGGTCGAACCTGGATGCCGACGCTGTCTTCGAAAACTGTTCTGCCGCCGACGATTCCGGCTACGACACGCAGTGGCTGGCCGGCGCCATCGGCCGCGAGATTCACGACCCGTACCAACTGTACGAAGCGATGTCCCAGGAGGCACCCCGATGAGCATGCCCACCGCCGACGACTTGCGCGCCCGGGCGCGCGACGCCCTGCGGGCGATGGGATCCGACATCGCACTCGGGGAGCCCGACGGCCACGGGATGGCGGCCAGCACACCGATCACCGGCGAGGTGCTGTTCACCGTCGCGCCCACCACACCCGAACAGACCGAGCGGGTGATCACCGAAGCCGCCCAAGCATTTTCGGTGTGGCGGGGCACACCGCCCCCGGTCCGCGGCGCGCTGGTGGCGCGCCTCGGCGAGCTGCTGAAGGCGCACCGTGGCGAGCTGGCCACCCTGGTGACCCTCGAGGTCGGCAAGATCACCTCCGAGGCCGCCGGCGAGGTGCAGGAGATGATCGACATCTGCCGGTTCGCGGTCGGCCTGTCGCGCCAGCTCTACGGCCGCACCATCGCCTCGGAACGCCCCGGCCATCGATTGCTGGAGAGCTGGCATCCGCTCGGGGTGGTGGGGGTGATCACCGCGTTCAATTTCCCGGTCGCCGTGTGGGCCTGGAACGCCGCACTGGCCCTGGTGTGCGGCGACCCGGTGGTGTGGAAGCCCTCGGAGCTGACGCCGTTGACGGCCTTGGCCACCCAGTCCCTGATCGCCCGGGCCGCGGCCGATGTCGGCGCACCCGCCGCGGTGAGCTCCGTGGTGCTGGGCGACCGCGACCTCGGCGGGCTGCTGGTGGACGACCCCCGCATCGCGCTGGTCTCGGCGACCGGTTCGGTCTCGATGGGCCGGGCCGTCGGGCCGCGCGTCGCCGCCCGGTTCGGCCGGGTCCTGCTGGAATTGGGCGGCAACAACGCCGCCATTGTGACGCCGTCGGCCGACCTGGACCTCGCGGTGCGGGCCGTGGTGTTCGCCGCCGCCGGCACCGCCGGTCAACGCTGCACCAGCCTGCGCCGGCTGATCGTGCACCGCTCGGTGGCCGACGAGGTCGTCGCCCGCGTCGCGTCCGCCTTCCGGCAACTGCCGATCGGCGACCCGTCCGCGCCGGGCACACTCGTCGGACCGCTGATCCACGAGACCGCCTACCGCGACATGGTGGGGGCGCTGGAACAGGCGCGCGCCGACGGCGGCGAGATCATCGGCGGCGACCGCGCCCACCCCGGGGTCGTCGAACATCCGAGTTCCTATTACGTCGCGCCGACCCTGGTGCGCATGCCCGCACAGACCGCCATCGTGACGACCGAGACGTTCGCGCCCATCCTCTATGTGCTGACCTACGATGAGCTGGATGACGCGATCGCGCTGAACAATGCTGTGCCACAAGGCCTTTCGTCTTCCATCTTCACCACCGACCTGCGGGAGTCCGAGCGGTTCCTGGCCGAATCCGACTGTGGAATCGCCAATGTCAACATCGGCACGTCCGGTGCGGAGATCGGCGGTGCGTTCGGCGGGGAGAAGGAAACCGGAGGCGGACGCGAATCCGGCACGGACTCGTGGAAGGCCTACATGCGCCAAAGTACCAATACCGTCAATTATTCCGGCGAGTTGCCGCTGGCCCAGGGAGTGGAGTTCGGATGATTCCAATGTGGCGGGCGTCTCATGTCGTATGAGTACTATCTGACACATGCCGACAGCCCGCAGGCGCTTGTCCCCCGAGGATCGACGCGCTGAGCTGCTCGCTTTAGGGGCAGAGGTCTTCGGGAAGCGACCCTACGACGAGGTCCGCATCGACGAGATTGCGGAACGCGCCGGGGTGTCGCGGGCCCTGATGTACCACTACTTCCCGGACAAGCGGGCATTTTTCGCCGCGGTGGTCAAGGACGAGGCCGACCGCTTGTACGAGAACACCAACATGGACGACGCCAGCGGCCTCACCATGTACGAAGAGGTCCGCACCGGTGTGATGGCCTACATGGCCTACCACGAGCAGAACCCCGAGGCCGCGTGGGCCGCCTATGTCGGCCTGGGCCGTTCCGACCCCGTTCTGCTGGGCGTCGACGACGAAGCCAAGAACCGTCAGCTCGAACACATCATGAGCCGGATCACCGACCTCGTGGCCAAGACACCCGCGAGGAAGCTGGAACCCGACGTCGAGCGCGACCTCCGGGTGATCTGTCACGGCTGGCTGGCGTTCACCTTCGAGCTGTGCCGGCAGCGCATCATCGACCCCACAACCAATGCCGATCGCCTCGCCGACGCGTGCGCGCACTCACTGTTCGACGCCATCGCCCGGGTCCCCGAGATCCCCGAGGAACTGTCCCACGCGATGTCGACCGCTCGTATCGAGCCGCGCTAGCCGAAGCCTTGTCGGTGCCCGTTGGCACCATGGACAGGTGAGCACTCGCGCCGATGCCGGGCCGCCCGGCCGTTCCGACCCGTTGGGCCGGTTCAGCGCGATCACCCGCGAGTGGTTCACCAGCACGTTCGACGCCCCCACCACCGCCCAGGCCGAGGCCTGGAACGCGATCGCCGACGGCCACAACACCCTGGTGATCGCGCCGACCGGCTCGGGTAAGACGCTGGCGGCGTTCCTGTGGGCGCTGGACAGCCTGGCCGGGTCGACGGAGCGCCCGCCCGGCACCCGCGTGCTCTACGTCTCCCCGCTCAAGGCGCTGGCCGTCGACGTCGAGCGCAACCTGCGCACTCCCCTGGCCGGCCTCACCCGCATCGCCGAACGCCAGGGCCTGCCGGCCCCCGACATCAGCGTCGGGGTCCGCTCCGGCGACACCCCGCCCGCGACCCGCCGCCAGCTGATCAACCGCCCGCCCGACGTGCTGATCACCACACCCGAGTCGCTGTTCCTGATGCTCACCTCGGCCGCGCGCGAGACGCTGGCCGGCGTGCAGACGGTGATCGTCGACGAGATCCACGCCATCGCCGCCGGCAAGCGCGGCGCCCACCTCGCGGTGTCACTGGAGCGTCTCGACGCGCTGCGGGAGGACAAGCCCGCCCAGCGCATCGGGCTGTCGGCGACGGTGCGCCCACCCGAGGAGCTCGCCCGGTTCCTGTCCGGGCAGGCGCCGACCACCATCGTGGCCCCGCCGTCGGCCAAGACGGTCGAGCTCACCGTGCAGGTGCCGGTGCCCGACATGGCCAACCTGGCGAACACTCCCCCGCAAGCGGGCGGTACCCCCTCCATCTGGCCCGACGTCGAGAACCGTCTGGTCGACCTGATCGAATCCCACAAGTCGACCATCGTGTTCACCAATTCGCGCCGGCTGGCCGAGCGACTTACCGCCCGCCTCAACGAGATTCACGCCGAACGCAGCGGCGTCGAACTGTCCCCGGATTCAGTGGCGGCCAATCCGAAGGTGCCCGGCGGTGCCCCGGCCCACATCATGGGCAGCGGCCAGACCTACGGCGCCGACCCGATACTGGCCCGCGCGCACCACGGTTCGATCAGCAAGGAACAACGCGCCCTGGTCGAAGAGGACCTCAAGCGCGGGCTGCTCAAGGCGGTGGTGGCCACCTCGAGCCTGGAGCTGGGTATCGACATGGGCGCGGTCGATCTGGTGATCCAGGTGGAGGCGCCGCCGTCGGTGGCCAGCGGCCTGCAGCGCATCGGCCGGGCCGGGCATCAGGTCGGCGAGGTCTCGCAGGGAGTGCTGTTCCCCAAACACCGCACCGACCTGATCGGCTGCGCGGTCAGCGTGCAGCGCATGCTGACCGGTCAGATCGAGACGATGCGGGTGCCCGCCAATCCGCTCGACATCCTGGCGCAGCAGACCGTCGCGGCGGCCGCGCTGGAGCCGTTGGACGCCGATCGGTGGTTCGAGACGGTTCGGCGGGCCGCGCCGTTTGCGACGCTGCCGCGCAGCGTGTACGAGGCCACCCTGGACCTGCTGAGCGGCAAGTACCCGTCCACCGAGTTCGCCGAGCTGCGACCGCGGCTGGTCTACGACCGCGACACCGGCACGTTGACCGCGCGCCCCGGCGCGCAGCGGCTGGCGGTGACCTCCGGCGGCGCGATCCCCGACCGCGGGCTGTTCACCGTCTATCTCGCGTCTGAATCCGAAAAGCCTTCGCGGGTCGGCGAACTCGAAGAGGAGATGGTCTACGAGTCGCGCCCCGGCGATGTGATCTCGCTGGGCGCCACCAGCTGGCGGATCACCGAGATCACCCACGACCGGGTGCTGGTGATCCCCGCCCCCGGCCAGCCGGCCCGGCTGCCGTTCTGGCGCGGCGACGGCCTGGGCCGCCCGGCCGAGCTGGGCGCCGCGCTCGGCGCCTTCACCGGCGAGCTGGCCGGCCTCAAACGCGAGGCGTTCGACAAGCGTTGCGCCGGTTTGGGTTTCGACGCATACGCCACCGACAATTTGTGGGGTCTGCTCGACGAGCAGCGCACCGCCGCCGGGGTGGTGCCCACCGACACCACCCTGCTGGTCGAGCGGTTCCGCGACGAACTGGGCGACTGGCGGGTGATCCTGCACTCGCCGTACGGGCTTGCGGTGAACGGACCGCTGGCGCTGGCGGTGGCCCGCAGGCTGCGCGAGCGCTACGGCATCGACGAGAAACCCACCGCCTCCGACGACGGCGTCGTAGTGCGCCTGCCCGACACTATTTCCGATTTCGCGTCCGACACGGGAACTGATACCCCGCCCGGCGCAGCCCTTTTCGTCTTCGACGCCGAAGAGATCGACCCCATCGTCACCGCCGAGGTGGGCGGCTCGGCGCTGTTCGCGTCGCGCTTCCGCGAGTGCGCGGCGCGCGCCCTACTGTTGCCGCGCCGGCATCCCGGCCGGCGCTCGCCGCTGTGGCAGCAGCGTCAGCGGGCCGCGCAGTTACTGGAGGTGGCCCGCAAATACCCCGACTTCCCGGTGGTGCTGGAGACCATCCGCGAATGCCTGCAGGACGTCTACGACGTCCCGGCCCTGACCCTGCTGATGACCGGCATCGCCCAGCGGCGGGTGCGGGTGCTCGAAGTCGAGACGCAACGGCCGTCGCCGTTCGCGGCGTCGCTGCTGTTCGGCTACGTCGGCGCGTTCATGTACGAGGGCGACAGCCCGCTGGCCGAGCGCCGGGCCGCCGCGCTCTCGCTGGACAGCACGCTGCTGGCCGAGCTGCTGGGCCGGGTGGAGCTGCGCGACCTGCTCGATCCCGAGATCATCGCCGCCACCGCCCGCCAGCTTCAGCATCTCGCGGCCGACCGCGCCGCCCGCGACGCCGAGGGCGTCGCGGACCTGCTGCGGCTGCTGGGCCCGCTGACCGAGGACGAGGTGGCCGCCCGCGCCGGTGGCGCCGACGTGGGCGGCTGGCTGGAAGGTTTACGCGCGGCCCGCCGCGCGCTGACGGTGTCGTTCGCCGGCCGCAGCTGGTGGGTGGCCATCGAGGACATCGGCCGGCTGCGCGACGGCATCGGCATCGCGGTGCCCCTGGGCGTGCCGGCCGCCTTCACCGAGGAGGTGGCCGACCCGCTGGGCGAGCTGCTGGGCCGCTACGCGCGCACCCACACCCCGTTCACCACGGCCGAGGCCGCCGCCCGGTTCGGGTTGGGGTTGCGGGTGACCGCCGACATCCTGGGCCGGCTGGCCGGTGACGGCCGGCTGGTGCGCGGCGACTTCGTCGCCGCACCCGAACTGCCCGGGGCGCCCGTGGCCGGCGGCGAGCAGTGGTGCGACGCCGACGTGCTGCGCATCCTGCGGCGGCGCTCGCTGGCGGCGTTGCGGGCCCAGGTCGAGCCGGTCAGCACGGCCGCTTACGGCCGGTTCCTGCCGGCCTGGCATCGGGTGGGGACGGCCGAATCATCGCGCTCTCCAGGTCATTCCGGACTCGACGGGCTGATGTCGGTGATCGATCAACTGGCCGGGGTGCGGATGCCCGCATCGGCCATCGAGCCGCTGGTGCTGGCCCCCCGGGTGCGCGACTACTCCCCGGCGATGCTCGACGAACTGCTCGCCACCGGCGAGGTCACCTGGTCGGGCGCCGGATCGATCTCGAGCGGCGACGGCTGGATCGCGTTGCATCCCAGCGAATCCGCGCCGCTGACGCTGTCCGGGCCGGCCGACATCGAATTGGGCGACGCCCACCGCGCTGTGCTGGACACGCTGGCCCCGGGGGGTGCCTACTTCTTCCGCCAACTCACGCAAAGCGGGTTCGGTGAGTCGGAACTCAAAGCCGCGCTGTGGGAACTCATCTGGGCCGGCTGGATCACCGGCGACACGTTCGCCCCGGTGCGGGCCCTGCTCGGCGGCACCGGAACCCGCAAGCGCTCCGCGCCCGCGCACCGGTCGCATCGCCCGCCGCGGCTGAGCCGATACAGCGTCGCGCACCCGCAGTCCCGGCCCGCCGACCCGACCGTGGCCGGCCGATGGTCGATCCTGCCGGCCCCCGAGCCGGATTCCACGCTGCGCGCCCACTATCAAGCGGAACTCTTGCTGGGCCGCCACGGCGTGCTGACCCGGGGGGCGGTGACCGCCGAGGGCGTGCCCGGCGGGTTCGCCACGCTGTACAAGGTGCTGAGCACGTTCGAGGACGCCGGCCGCTGCCAGCGCGGCTACTTCATCGAGTCGCTGGGCGGGGCGCAGTTCGCCGTCGCGTCGACCGTCGACCGGCTGCGCGCCTTTTCCGACGGCGTCGATCCGGAACGGCCGGAGTACCGGGCGGTCGCGCTCGCCGCGGCGGATCCGGCGAACCCGTACGGCGCCGCGCTGCCCTGGCCCGCCTCCCGCGGCGACGGCTCGGGGTCTGGGGGGCCGGGGGCACGTCCGGGCCGCAAGGCCGGTGCGCTGGTGGTGCTGGTGGACGGCGAGCTGGCCTGGTTCCTCGAGCGCGGCGGCCGGTCGTTGCTGACCTTCACCGACGATTCCGCCGCCCATCACGCCGCCGCGACGGCGCTGGCGGACCTGGTCTCCGCGCGGCGCGTCGCGTCCATCCTGGTCGAACGCATCGACGGAGTGTCGGCCCTGCAGCCCCGCGCGGACGGACCCGGCCCGGTCGACGCGCTCTCCGACGCCGGATTCGCCCGCACCCCACGCGGAATGCGGCTGCGCTGACATGCCCGAAGGTGACACCGTCTGGCACACCGCCGCCGTGCTACGCGAGCACCTGCTCGGCGCCACCCTGACCCGCTGCGACATCCGGGTGCCGCGGTTCGCCACCGTCGATCTCACCGGCCAGGTTGTCGACGAGGTGCTCAGCCGCGGAAAGCATTTGTTCATCCGGGTAGGCCGGGCCAGCATTCACTCGCATCTGAAAATGGATGGCAGCTGGCGGGTCGGCAGCCGTCCGGTGCGGGTCGACCATCGGGCGCGCATCATCCTGGAGGCCGACAGCGTCCGGGCCGTCGGCGTCGACTTGGGCGTGCTGGAGATCCTTGAGCGCGACCGTGACGGCGAGGCCGTCGCGCACCTGGGACCCGATCTGCTGGGCGAGGATTGGGATCCCGCGCTCGCCGCGGCCAACCTGACGGCGGCCCCGAACAGGCCGATCGCCGAGGCGCTTTTGGACCAGCGGGTGCTGGCCGGGGTCGGCAACGTCTACAGCAACGAACTGTGCTTTCTTTCCGGGCATCTGCCCACCGCGCCGGTGAGCGACATCACCGATCCGCATCGGCTGGTTTCGCGCGCGCGGGATATGTTGTGGCTCAACCGCTTCCGCTGGAACCGGTGCACCACCGGCGACACCCGGCCCGGGCGGCAGCTATGGGTCTACGGGCGATCCGGGCAGCCCTGCCGTCGCTGCGGCACCCCTATCAACTTCGACGACTCCGGAGACCGGGTGACGTACTGGTGCCCGTCCTGCCAGCGCTGAGCACCCCGCTAGTCCTGATGGTGGCGACCCGCTGTGCCCGGCTTCGCTGCGCTTGCCATCACAGCTAGTCGCGGGTGTGCGCCAGGAAGAACTGGGCGATGGCCTCGGACCCGTCGAGCGCACGCGTGGTGGGGCCGATGACGGCCGCTGGCAGGTACTGTTTGCCGCCCGGCCAGGTGTGCCCGCCGCGGTCGATCTTGTAGAACACCACCTCCGTGTTCGCCGCGCACTGGGTGGATTCGTAGCGGTGCACGACGGTGCCGTCGCGAACGTCGGGCAGCGCCTCCATCGCCGGGTCGCCCTGGCACCCGTCGGCCGAGCGCCACTTGCCCACCATGGTGTCCACCGAGACGGAGTGGCTGACCCCGCCGCGCCCGCGCACCGCCCCACCCTTGAAGGGCACCAGGGGATCCGCGGTCCCGTGCGCTTCCCAGACCGACACCGGCTTCGACGGATTGCAGGACACGCCCACCCCCAGGGTGCCGGCCACCGGCGCCACCGCGGCGAAGACGTCGGCGCGCTCACACGCCAACCGGTTGGACATGAAGCCCCCGTTGGACATCCCGGTGACGAAAACGTGCCCGGGCGCGATGCCGTAGTCGTCCTGCAGCTTGTTCACCAGCCCGACCAGAAAGGCCACATCGTCGACATGGCGGCGATCCGCGGGCGAGGCGCCACGGCCGTCCGCCCAGCTCTTGTCGTAACCGTCGGGGTAGACCACCAACAGGTTGTGGGCATCAGCAACGCTGTCGAAACCCGTCAGGCCGCGCTGCGAGATCCCGGTGCCGCCGCCGCCGTGCAGACTGAGCACCAGCCCGACGGGGTCGCCCGCCGGCACGTGCAACATGTAGGTTCGGTCCATGCCGCCGGATCGAAAGGTGCCGGAAATGTCTCGAGAGCTCGCCGCCGATACGTGCCGCACACCGCAGCCGACCACGCATATCGCCACCACAGCGAACCACCACCACCGCGCGTATGCCATATCGTCAGATCACCGACGGCGCGTCGACGAAGCCGCGCCGGTCACCTGCGTCCGACGGCGGAGCAAACCCCGGTGTGGCACATACCGCATTATCGGCGATAAGGCACCGGGTGGCACCGCGACATGCAAACATTCGAACTAGCCCCGCCTCCAGCAAGCAACGGCACTTCTGTTCCACGGGAGTATCAGAAATGACGACCACCCAGATTCGCAAGCCCTTCCGGCGGCTGTCGCTGTTGGCGACCGGCGTTACCCCGCTGGCCGGGCTGCTGGGCGTGCTGGCTGCATCCGCGACCGCTCACGCCACATCCGCCGATGACACGTTCCTGGCCGCGCTCAAAGCCAAGGGCATCAACTACGAGTCGCCCGATGCCGCGGTCAACTCGGGGCATACCGTGTGCCACGAGCTCGATATGGGCCAGACACCGGAACAGGTCGCCAACAACGTGCTGTCCAGCAGCGCTCTGGACAGCTATCACGCCGGCTACTTCGTCGGGGTCAGCATCAAGGCGTACTGCCCGAAGTACGCGGCGGCGGCATCTGGCTCCTGAAATTTACAGGCGGTTGACAGCCCCGTGACAGACTCGCGGATAAAATTGAAACATCCGAAACCAGAAGAACCTCAAGGCCAAAATGATCCCGAAACTTTTGGTCGGTGTTGCGGGTGTTGCAATCGCTCTCGGCGCTTCCAGCGGGGCAACGGCATCGGCCAGCATCGACCCTAGTCCCTTCAGTATTCTCAGCTGCGCCTGCGCGGATTCGGATCCGCCGGGCAGCCCCGCCCCGTTGGACACGATCAATCAGGGCATCCAGCAAGGACTTTCCGCCGCACCCGTGGTGCAGTAGCCGGATCACGGCCTACAGCCAATCGCGACGCCTGAACATCACGTAGAGCACCGCCATCAAGACCACTATCACGCTGGTGCTGGCCGCGAATCCGGCCGCCGAACCGAAGCCCGGGTAGGGCACGTTTTGCCCGTAAAAACCCGTGATCGCTGTGGGCACGGCGATGATGGCCGCCCACCCGGTCAGCTTCTTCATGACGGTGTTCAACCGGGCGTCCTGCAGCGACAAATTGGTTTCGAAAATGGTTGTGATCATGTCGCGCAACGATTCTGTCCATTCGGAGACCCGCAGCACGTGGTCGTACAGGTCGGCGTACAGCGGGTCCAGGTGCCGGTCGGAGCCATCCGAAACACGATGGTGGGCAATGGCATTGACGACCTCGCGCATGGGCAGGGCCACCCGCCGCAGGTTCACCAGGTCCCTGCGCAACCGGAAGGTGCGGCGCTGAAAAATCCCCTTGCGCGGCGTGCCGTCGAACAGTTCGTCCTCGATGGCCTCGATGCAGTCGTCGAGGGCTTCCACCGCGGTGAAATGACTGTCGACCACCACGTCGAGCAGGCCGTGCACCAGCGCACCGACACCGTAGCGCTGGCCGCCGATCTCCTGCCATCGCCGCGTCACCTGCGCCATGTCGAAGTCGGACGTCAGGCGCACGGTGATCAGCCCTTGCGGCAGCACGAATCCTGAGATGCGCTGCATCGACAGCATGCGCTGGCCCGCGTCGGCCGCATCGTTGGCGACGTCGACGGCGTAGACCGTGAAGAAGGTGTGCGTTTCGTACGCGGTGGCCTTGACCCGCTCGGCTGCGGCCACGGCATCCTCGACCGCCCAGCGGTTCAGACCGAGTTCGTCGGCCAGTCCGCACAGGGCGTCGTGGTCCGGTTCGCACAGGTCAACCCACACCAGGGTGTCCGGTTCGGACAGGTAGTCGGAGATCTTGCCGAACTCGAAGTCGTCCAGCGGCTTGCCGCCGCGCCACACGTGGCCCTGAATATTCGAAGCGATCTGCACCACAGCATCCTCTCAACCGTTGTTCACGATCGGTAAACCCACCAGCCACTCGTTGGCGCCGCGGTCGCCGACTGCCCGTGATGATCTTGACGTCGGGTCGTGTCAGCCCTTTCGGCGGTGTCGGCGAGCAGGTGGGTGAAATGGAGCAATCAAACCGGTTGCAGCTCAAGCCTTATCGAGCTGTCTCCGAGCATATCGACGGTGCCTGGTGGCCGCGATCGACGAACTTGGTCGACGAGCTGCCGTGCCTGGTGGCGTCGTTGTCCGACCGCCTCGGACAGGTCGTCATGGTGGGCTACCGCCGCAACGGCTGGCAACAGACGCCGGCGCTGGCCGAAATCGACGGGCACACAATCGAATTGCTGGGCTTCACCAGTAACGAGCCGGCCAGCGTCATCGTGATGGCCGAAAGCGGCCGCCACATCACCCTGCACGTCATCCGGCCGGACACCGACGAGAACGCCGCCCGCCGGGCACTCGACGCGGTGCGTACACCCGCCGCCACCCAGGTCTCCCCCGCCGTCCGGGCCACGGTCGGACGATCGGTGGTAGACGTGGCCGACAAGCTGGCCCGTCACGAGGGGCTGGATGACGAGCGGCGTACCGCCCAGATCCGGCGCTGGTGCGAAGAAACGGCGCAACGATTCATCGATGCACCGGTGCAGACCTTCGTACCCATCCTCGTCGAACACATCGTCCGCAACCGTATGATGGAGTCGCCCAAGCAGCACTATCCCCCCGACGGCGGCTTGTGCATCACGGTGCCCGGCAGCTCCGCGCCGTATTCAATATCGTCGTAGTCGCGTCCCTTGCGCCGCCGATCTTTCGCCGAGCCCCGCGTCGGGCGCATCGGAGCCATCGGGAGCAGGGGCGTCTGACCGGCACCCGGCGGCAGCGCGGAGACCGCCGACGTCAGTTGCACCGGAGCCGATGAACCCAGCATCCCCACCGTCGCGGGTGGCATGGTCAGGTTGCCGAGCGAAATTCCGATGCCCAGCGTCGCGCGGGGCGCCAACGACGATCCGACCGCGCCGAGGAGTTGCGCGTCCGCCGACGACAACGCGGCCGTTCCCTCGGCGAGGCCGCCGAAGATGTCGGCGCCCACGCCCCCCTGCAGCGCCTGGGCGGCGTTGAGCTGGGCGAGATAGCTGAGCATGTTGACCGGGAATCCGCTCGCAATGAACTGCCATCCCCACACGCTGAAATATCTGAACCAGCCCGAGTCGGGATCCAACCCGAAGGCGCTGGAGGCGGCGAGGTCTTGACTAGTCCCGGACAGCGCGGCTGCGATCTGCGTCCCGGTATTGCCGGTGTTCGTGGTGGGCAGCAGGGCGGCCTGGGTGGCCACGCCCGACGGGTTGGCCACCTGCGGCGGCGACTCGAACGTGGGCGGCCTGACGGTGCTCGCCGAGGTCGCGGCGTAGCGCATCATCGCCGCCGAGTTGTTCAGCCACATGGTCTGATATTCGGCTTCGGTTTCGGCGATCGCCGGGTAGTTGATCCCGAAGAAGTTGGTGGCCAACAGCATGGCCAGCCGCGCCCTGTTGGCGGCGACCACCGAGGGATGCACCACCGTCCAGTGCGTGGTTTCGAACGCCGCGATCATGAGTTGCACCGAGGTGGCGACCTGCTGGCACTGCTGCGCGGTGAGGCGCAACCACTCGATGTAGGGCTCGAAGGCCTGGGCCATGGCTAAGGCGGACGGCCCTTGCCAGGTCGTCGACAGCCACAACAACTCCGCGGTGTAGCTGGCGGCAGCCTGCTCGAGCTCCATGCTGAGCTCTTGCCACATGCCGGCGGCTTCGATCCATGACCAAGCGCCGGGTCCGGAGTGGATCAGCGCCGAGGTGACCTCCGGCGGCAGTATCCCAAAATCCATGAACCTTTACCTTGGGGAAGAAGGGGGTGGGGCCAACGCTGCGCGTCGGCCCGTCCGGCAATTCGAGAGTCGATGACGATAGGACTTTTCGGTGTCCCGCTGCTGGTCGCTGTTGACCTACCCGGAGGCGGGATTGGGCGTCCGCATGCGTAAGGCACCACGTCGGCTTTATCCCGCCGATGGATTTCGAGGCATCACTTTCCCTTTGACCTGCTGGCCGTAGTCGATGTCCTCGTACTTCTGCTGTTTACGTTTTCGCCAGCCGGTGCCCGCCGACGAACCGGTTCCTGGCGGCACCATCATCGGCATCACCGGCAACCCTGCTTCCGACGCGGGCAGCGGCGAGGCCGCGGACGCGAGTTGCACCCCGGTTTGGGTGCCGGGCAACAGCCCCACCACGGCGGGGGGCGCGGTCAGCTTGCCCAGCGATACCCCAACGCCCATCGCCCCCGTCGGCGCCATGCCCGCGCCGATACCTTTGACCGCGTTGGACAGGCTGGCCGTGGCCGCTCCGAGGCCTTCCGACAGGCCCGAGCCGATGTCGCCGCCCACGCTCTGCAGCGCGCTGGCCGACGAGTTCTGCGCCAGATAGCTGAGCATGTTGATGGGGAAGCCGGACGAGATGAACTGGTTGCCCCAGGTGCTCCAATAGTTGAACCAGCCGGTGTTGGGGTCGAAACCGCCTGGTGTGTTGAGCGCGTTGAGAACCGACCCCACCGACGAGTTGCCCGACGAGTTGACCAATGCAGTGTTCACCGCGGCCTGTTGGTTGACCGTTCCGGTCGGATCGGTGATGGCGAGCGGCGAGTTGAACTGCGACAGCTGCGTGGTCGCCTGCGACGACGTCGCCTGATAGCGGCTCATCGCGGCCGAGTTGTTCGCCCACATGGTCTGGTATTCATTTTCGGTCTCGGCGATGGCCGCCGTGTTGGTGCCGAACCGGTTGGTGGCGAGCAGTTGCGCCAGGCGCGTCCGATTGGCGGTGACGACCGCAGGCGGGACTATCGATGCGCGCGCGGCGGTGAAGGCCGATGCGGCGGTGTCGGCCGAGGTAGCCATCTGCGCGGCCTGCTGCGCCGTCTCACGCAGCCAGAGCAGGTAGGGCTGGACGGACTGCAGCATCGCCATCGCCGATGGCCCGTCCCAAGACTCGATGAGCGACGACAACGTCGAGGCATACGTGGAGACCGAATTCTCCAGCTCGACAGCCAGCCGCTGCCAGGCGCCGGCGGCCTCGATCAGCGAGCCCGCCCCCGGCCCGGTGTGGATGAGCGTCGAGGTCACCTCTGGGGGTGCAAAAAGATCCATCACGTCTCACAATGCCCACGCTGAGAAAGCCTCAGCAAATTTGTGTTAACCAGGCCGCGAAGAACCTCGAAACTCTGCACCTCGAAGCCTGTCGCCTGCGGTCGGTACCTCCCAGCTCGACTGCAGCGCGTTAGGACACCCTATACCTTAAGCTGAGAGCGATTTGACATTTGCTGGCCAGGGCCACTTGCGCGCTACCGGCCGTTTCCTAAACGGTCACCGTGGCGCCGCGGTTCAACACGACGATCCGGTCCCCCAGGCCTCGGTGCTGCATTTCCCGGGTGAAGTCGGACAGCGGCGACGCGAACACCGCATAGTCGTCGAAATGCACGGGGATGACCTTCGGAAGGGCCAGCATCGCGACGAGTTCGGCGTGCCCCCGGTGCAAAAAATTGGGGTCGGTCAGCAGCGTCAGCCCGCCCGCGAAAATGAGCGTGGTGGCGTTGCCGACGAACGTGACGGTGATGTCCATAGGCCCGGGCTACCCGGTCCCGCGGCGTCCATGCCGACTAGAAGGGCGGCGGGTCATCGTCGCCGTCGGCCGGTGGAGCGGGACCAAAGTGGGCGGCCTCGCGTTCCCGATGTTTCGCTTGCCGGCCTTGGCGATTCAGCCGGCGTTCGGTGGTCACTCGCGCGGCGCGGTTCTGGGCGCGGGTCCTTCGTCGTTTGGGCATCATGGCCGTGCGGTCGGCGCAGTAATCGGGCACCACGTCGGCCTCGGTGGCCGGCGCCCCGCCGAGGCCGCGGCACAGACTCGGGAACAGCAGGGCGCTGCCCGGCGTGGTGACATAGGTAAGCCCGGCCGGTGAGGTCAGGATCAGCGTCACGTCGGGCAGCTGTTGTTCCCGCCAGCCCCAGAACGTTTTCACCAAATGATGTGTGCGGCAATAACATTTGAGGTTCGACGCGTGCGTGGGCCCGCCGTCGGCGTACGGGATCGTATGGTCCACGTCGCAGTTGACGGCGGGCTGGTCGCAGCCGGGCCAGCGGCACGTCAGGTCGCGGCAGCGCACGAAATCGGCCAGCGCCTTCGACGGCACATAGCCCGGCTCGGGCGGCGCAGCCCCCGGGTGGACCAGCGGTGCCAGCCTCGCCGACGCGGCCAGCTCGGCGACCAGGTCCGGTGGGATCAAACCCTCGGCGCCCACCTCGCAGGCCGGTGCGCCGCCGCCGCGGCCGTCAAGGGATCCCGCCTCGGCGATCACATGGATCACCACCGGTCCCGCGGCGGGCCGCGTGCCTGCCGCGCAATCGCGGCGCCCGCAGCGACATCCCAATCGGTCCGCCCCGCCCGCCAACGCCCCCAACGCGTCGGCGCGGCGCTGCTCACGGCTGCGCGGATCGTGGGCACACACCGTGGCCGCCAGTGCATCCAGCCGTTTGTCCAGCGCGTGCGCGTCCGGGGCGAGCAGGCTGCCCTCGATGTGCGACCAGCCACCCTCGACGTCGACGACCCACACCCGCCGGTCGGCCACCAACTCCTTGCGGCGGCGCACCGCATCCGCGTCGGCCCGCGCCACGATCTTGTCCACCTGCGCGGCCAGCCGCCCCCGGGTCATCGACGGCCAGCGCGCCGCGTTCACCGCCAGCTCGGCGTCCACCCTCGCCAGCACCTCGGGGTCATCGATCAGACCGGTGCGGAACACGATCGTCTGGAACATCGAGTAGTCGATATCCCCGGCCGCGAACACCGCGCCGACCTCCGGCAACCGCTCCCGCATCGCCCGGGCATAGCGGACCTTGCTGCCCGCCAGCCCCTGACCGATGCGCAGCTCGGCGGCCACTTCCGCGCTCACCGCCGCCTCGGTGTCGACCGCCCACTCCTCGCACTCCGAACAGCGCGACAGCCGATGCGCAAACAAGTCGCCGATCGCCGTCAACTGCTCAGCCGCCGCGCGGTTCTCGACCCGCGAAAACACGCCGATCCGCTCCAACAGGGCCGCCGAGACCGGCGTCACCGACGGATGCTGTCGCTCGAACAACTCGTCCAGCCGAGCAATCGCCTCTTCGAACATACATTCGATAATGCCAGATGCCTACGACAACTTTCAGCGCGACGTGCGGCCGCCTAAACGGCAGCCGCGCCCGTCACTGGAAGCGTGCGGCGCGTCGGCGGATGCGATGCGTGTGTCCGCGCACGCGGTACGGCTGCGGGACCAGGTGTATCGGCTCGGCGTAGAACATCAGCTTGGCCAGCTCCACGAGGACCAGGTAGCTGATGACGAAGGCGCCCAGCACGGCAAAGAATTGCCAGGGCAACAAGGTGAATCCGAGGGTGTGTGCCAGCGGCGAGATGGTGAGCACGGCACCGATGGCGACGACGGTGAGGCAGGTCGCCGCCAGCCAACCGCTGGGCCGGCTGCGGAAGAAGGGGACCTTGCGGGTGCGGATCGCGAAGATGATCAGCGTCTGGGTCGCAAGCGATTCCACAAACCAGCCGGTGCGGAACTCGATGGCGCCGGCGTTCAGCACGCCCAGCATCAAACCGAAGGTCAGGAAGTCGAACAGCGAACTGATCGGCCCGAAGATGAGCATGAACCGGCGGATGAAGGCGACGTTCCAGTGCGACGGCGCGTGCAGTTGCTCCTCGTCGACCCGGTCGGTCGGGATCGCCAATTGTGAAGAGTCGTACAGCAAGTTGTTCAGCAGAATCTGGCTGGGCAGCATCGGCAGAAAGGGCAGCAACGCCGAGGCGGCGGCGGCGCTGAACATGTTGCCGAAGTTGCTCGACGTACCCATCAGCACGTACTTGATGGTGTTGGCGAAAATCCGCCGTCCCTCAGCCACGCCGGTCGCCAGCACGCTCAGGTCCTTCTCCAAGAGCACCACGTCGGCCGCGTCCTTGGCGACGTCGGTGGCGCTGTCGACCGAGATGCCGACGTCCGCCGAATGCAGGGCCAGCGCATCGTTGACGCCGTCGCCCAGGAAGCCGATCGATCGCCCGTTGCGCCGCAGCGCGGTGATCAGCCGCGCCTTCTGCTCGGGGGAGATCCGCGCGAAGATGGTGTGGTTTTGCGCGGCGTCGACGAACTCGTCGTCGCCCAACGGGTCGAGCTGTGCGCCGGTGATGGTGCCCTTGGACGCCAAACCCAATTCGCTGCACACCTTTTCGGCGACACGCGGATTGTCCCCGGTGGCGATCTTGAGCTCGATGCCCAGGTCGGCCAGCTCGGACAGCGATTGCCGCGCAGCGGATTTGGGTTCGTCGGCGAAGACGAGAAATCCCACGAGCGACAAGTCGCATTCGTCCGCCCGGGTGAGCGTCGTCAGCGTCGGCGCGGGTTTGACGGCCACCGCCACCACCCGGCGCCCGGCGGCGAACAACACCCCGAGGGTTTCGTTCGTCACCGGCGCGACGGTCCGGCATTGGGCCAGCACCTGTTCGGGCGCGCCCTTGACCACCAGTACCCGGCCGCCGTCGTCGTCGACCAGCGCCGAGGTCGCCCGGCGTTCGTGGTCGAAGGGCAGCATCGCGACCCGGTGCACGGCGCCGCCCGACACCTCATGCGCCTGGGAGGCTTCCCACAGCGCGGCGTCGAGCGGGTTGGCGCTGGCACCACCGGTTTCCGGGTCAACATCGGTGGCGAGCAAGCCGAGGCGCCTTACCGACTCGCTGTGTGCACCCGACGCGTCGATCGTGTCGACGAGCCGGAGCCGGCCTTCGGTCAGGGTTCCGGTCTTGTCGGTGATCAAGACGTCGATGTCGCCGAGGTCCTCGATGCACACCAGCCGTTTTACGAGCACCTTCACCTTCGCCAGCTGGCGTGACCCGGTCGCCAGCCCGGTGCTGACCACGGCGGGCAACAGCTGCGGCGTGATGCCGACGGCGATCGCCAGCGAGAACAACACCGAGTCGATGATCGGCTTGCGAAGGAGCAAGTTGCTGGCCAAGATGACCACCATCAGCGCGATGGCGACCTGCAGCAGCAGGTAGGAGAACCGGCGCAGCCCGACCTGGAATCCGGTTTCCGGCGGGCGCTCGTCCAAACCCGATGCGATCCGCCCGAATTCGGCGTTTTTCCCGGTGGCGTATACCACCCCGGTGCCCTCGCCGGCGCTGACGATGGTGCCCATGAAGGCCAGGTCGGTCGCGTCGGGCAGGTCGGTTCCGGGAGGCACCGGCTGGGGTGATTTCTCCGATCCGATCGATTCCCCGGTCAAGATGCCTTCGTCGCATTCCAGACCGCTGACCTCGATGAGCCGGACGTCGGCCGGGACGGCCTCCCCCAGCGACAGCCGAACCACGTCGCCGGGTACCAGCGCGGTGACCGCGAGGGCGACGAACTCCCCGTCGCGGCGCACCACCGCCTTGTGCTGCATCCCCGCGTGCAGCGCAGCGGCGGCCCGCTCGGCGCGGTACTCGTTGACGAAGCCCAGACCGATGCTGGCCGCCAGGATCACGCCGATGATCACCGCCTGCATGCTGTCGCCCAGAAAGAACGAGACGACCGCGGTGCCGGCCAGCAGCATGAGGACCGCGTTGCGCAGTTGACGACCCAGCACCGCAAGGGGATTGACGCGATGGGTTCGCACCGCGTTGGGGCCGTAACGCGTCAACCGGGCGGCGGCCTCCGCGCTGGACAGTCCGGCGGGCGAACTGTCCAGCCAGCGCAACACCTCGTCGACCGGGGCGGCCGCGACCCTCTTCGTGGTTATGACCATAGCGTCCGGCCGCGTTTGAGTGGTCATAACCGGGCGCAACCAGGGACCCTCAGTAGGTGGATATCTCGTCTTGCGCGGGCAGGTCACCACTGACCACGAAGATGACGCGGCGGCCGATTTCCACGGCATGGTCGGCAAAGCGCTCGTAAAAGCGGCCCAGCAACGCCGCGTCGACGGCGACCGGAATGTTGTCCGTCCAGTCCTGACCCAACAGGACGCTGAACAGATTCCGGTAGAGCTCGTCCATCGCATCGTCTTGTTCACGAAGCCGGGCGGCCTGCTGCGGGTCGCGCGAGATCAGCACCTGTCTGGCACTGTCGCCCAACGCGATTGCCACCTCGGCCATGTCCGCGAAACACGCGCGGACCTCGTCGGGCAGGATCCGATTCGGGTACTCCCGCCGGGCGATCTTGGCGACGTGCACGGCCAGCGCGCCCATCCGTTCGATGTCGGCGATGATATTGATGGCGCTGAAAACCGCCCGCAACTCGCCGGCCACCGGTTGTTGCAGCGCAAGCAAAGCGAACGCTTCTCGTTCCGCCCGCGCCCGCATCACCATCATTCGCTCGTGCTCACGGATGACACGCTCGGCGGCGTCAAGGTCGGCCTCCAGCAGGGCTGCCGTCGCGCGCTTCATGGCTTCGTCGGCCAGGCCGCACATCTCGCCGAGCTGGACCGTCAGATCGGCCAGCTGATGGTGATAAGCGGTTCGCATAGCGCAACCGTGGCCAATGCGAGCGCTTTTCACAAGGGACGAAAGCCACCCGAAAAGGGCCTGAATGGCTCCTCCGCTGCCGGCCTCTTCCGATTTAGGCTGCGGCGGTGCCCCTCAAGGCAACCCGCGAAATACTGACCGCAGCTGCGGTGGCTGCCGCTCCGGCAGATCAAGTGCTGGAGATGCTGGACAGCTCGGCCGGCGGTTTGTCCAGCGCCGAGGCCGCCGCCCGCCTGACGCAGCACGGGCCCAACGCGATTGGCACCCATCACGTCAGTGCCGCGGCGCTGCTGGCTCGCCAACTGAACAATGCGGTGCTGATTCTGTTGGCCATCACCGCGGCGCTCTCGTACTTCCTCGGTGACCACAGCCAGGCGCTCATCATCGGAGTGATCCTGGCGGCCAGCATCGGGCTGGGATTCTTCAACGAATACCGCGCCGAGCAGGCGGCCGCCGCTCTGCATTCGCGCATTCGGCACACCGCGACGGTTCGGCGCGACGGGCAATTCGTCGACGTCGACGTCCGCGACCTAGTCCCCGGAGACGTGATCCGACTCTCTCTGGGACAGGCCGTGCCCGCGGATGTGCGGCTGCTGGAGACCGCGGCGCTGGAGTGCGACGAGGGCATCCTCTCCGGGGAATCCTCCGGCTCGGAAAAGTCCTCCACGCCGGTTCCGGCCGACGCCGCGTTGTCCGATCTGGCCGATCTGGCCTTCATGGGCACGATCGTGAGTGCCGGCGAGGGGCTGGCCGTCGTCTACGCCACCGGCGATCACGCCGAATTCGGGCGCATCGCAGCCGGTTTGGGCGAGCGCCAGCCCGAGACCGCGTTTCAGCTGGGCCTTCGTCACTTCTCCTATCTGCTGCTGCGAGTCGCGATCGCGTTGACCGCCCTGATTCTGGTCACCAACTTGATGTTGCACCGTCCGCTGATCAATTCGGCACTGTTTGCCCTGGCGATCGCGGTCAGCATCACCCCACAGCTGCTCCCCGCGGTGGTCAGCACCAGCCTGGCCACGGGCACGAGGCAACTGGCCAAGGCCAAGGTACTGGTCAAACGTTTGGTGTGCATCGAGGATTTCGGTGACATCGACATCCTCATCACCGACAAAACCGGAACCCTGACCGAGGGACGCATCAGCCTCATCGATGCAGTAGATCCTGCTGGCGCACATCATGATTCGGTGCTGCGGTTGGCGCTGTTGGCCTCCGACGTCGACCTCGCCAACGGTGTTGCCGCGACCAACGCGCTGGACGCCGCGCTGTGGGCCCACCCGCGCGCGCGGGACGTTGTCGGCGATGACATCGAGCGGGTGGCGCTGCTGCCTTTCGACCACACCCGCCGGGCGACTTCGGCGTTGGTCGACGATCACGGCAATCGTGTCCTGGTGGTCAAGGGCGCACCCGAGCAGATGCTGGCGCGTTGCCTGAGCGCACCACCGGAAGCTCAACAGACCCTGGCCGCGTTGTTCGCGGCCGGGCGCCGTGTTGTCGCCGTGGCGGTCAAGCCGGTGGCCGAGTTGACCACCATCACGGCCGCCGACGAATCCGACCTGATGCTGGTCGGGTTCTGCGTCTTCGCCGACGAACCCAAAGCCGCGGCCCGACAATCGCTCGCCCGGCTCGCCGAGTTGGGCATCGAAGTCAAGATCGCTACCGGCGATAACCCCCAGGTCGCCGAGAAGGTATGTGCCGATTTAGGTTTGGCCTCCAAGGGGACCATCACCGGCGTGCAGATGGAACGGATGAGCGACGACGAGCTCGGGCGTGACGCGCAGGACTACACCATCTTCGCCCGCATCTCGCCCGAACAGAAGGCGCGACTCATCATCGCGGCGCGACGAACCGGACGCTCGGTGGGGTTCCTCGGTGACGGCGTCAACGACGCGCTGGCGTTGCACGCCGCCGACGTGGGAATCTCGGTCGACACCGCAACCGACGTGGCCAAGGACGCGGCCGACGTGGTGCTGCTGGAGAAGGATCTGGGGGTGCTGGCCACCGGAGTGGCTACGGGCAGAAAGATTTTCGCCAACACCATCAAGTACGTTTTCATGGGTACCTCGAGCAACTTCGGCAACACCTTCAGCGCCGCGGCGGCTTCGGCGTTTCTGCCATTTCTGCCGATGTTGGCCAGCCAGATCTTGCTCGGCAACCTGCTTTATGACGCGTCGCAACTGGCCATCCCCACCGACCGCGTCGATGAGGAGCAGTGCGATGCGCCGTCACACTGGAACGTCGCCTTCATCCGCCGGTTCATGCTCACGTTCGGCCCCATTAACTCGCTGTTCGACTTCTTGACCTTCGGCTTCATGCTCGGCGTCCTGCACGCTGGTGAGGTGGCGTTTCACACCGGCTGGTTCCTGGAAAACCTGCTCACCCAAACGTTTATCGTCTTCGCTATCCGTACCCGCAGGGTGCCGTTCCTGCGCAGCAGGCCGGGCACCTTGCTGACGGCGACGTTGGTGTCGGTGGACGTGATCGGGTTCGTGCTCACCATCACACCGCTGGGCCGCAAACTGGGCTTCGTCCCGCTGCCCTGGCCGTTCTACGCCGCACTGGCCGCGTTCATCGTCACCTACCTGTGCATGGTCGAGGCTGCCAAGAAGGTGTTCTACAGCGAGCCGATGCGGGTATTCGGCCAGCCTTACCGCACTCGCGGACTGAGCCACCGGATCGCGCGCCGGGCCGCTCGCTTCGTCCACTCCGGCGCGCGTCCCCAGCGGGCGAGAACGTGATCACGCGAGCGTTGCGGGCCGCGGTCGCCACCACCCAGATAGCGGCGGGAACTGCCCTGCTGGGAGGCAACGCCGCGGTGAGCGTCGGCAAGTCACTATTCCATGCCGCGCCCGATGTGTCGGCGCTGACGCACGCTGCGGTCGGCGTGACGATAGAGGCGATGGGTGGGCAACCGGCAAGGCGGTTCAGCAGTAACGGTGCGCGGCACTGGATCGAGGTGCGGGGCCTCGACGGTGCGCACGCCGCGGCGGTCGCGTCCGAAGTACTGGCCACCGTCCGCGCGACTTCTGGTGTGCGACATGCCTTCCTGAACTTCGCCCTGGCGCGGGTGGTGGTGACCGTGGCCGATGACGGACCGTCGGCGACCGAGCTGTGTCGCGTGGTCGCCGCTGCCGAACGACGCGACACCGCACGCGCCCCACGACGGCGTCCGATGAGCCTGCCCGGCGACGATGCGCTGCTGATGGGCCGGATGATCGCGGCCACGGCCGCCTCTGTGGGCCTTGGACTCTCACTGACCGGCAGCCTGCTGCGGCTGCCCCGACTGCCCGACCTGGTGGCCGTGCCGCCGACGGTGGCCGACCACCTGCCGCGGTTGCGCCGGGAGGTGGAGCGACGCCTCGGGTCCGACGGCACCGATCTGTTGTTCGGCGTCGTCAACGCCACCGCCGCGGCGCTCACGCTGTCGCCGACGGCGGCGGCCGCCGAGGCCGCCACCCGCGCCATGCTGGCGACCGAGGCGTTCAACGGCCGGCTGGCCTGGTTCCGGCACGAACCGGGGCTGGCCGGCGAGCCGGTGCCCGGCGACTCGGCCCCGGCATCCGTCGGCGGTAACCCGGCGCTGCCGGACGGGCCCGCCGAACGCTACGCCAACCGCATCGGCGTCGCCGGCATCGGCGCGGCCGCGGCGGTCGGCCTGCTGACCCGCAATCCGGACGCGGCGGGCGCCGCCGCGCTGGCCGCCGTCCCCAAACCGTTGCGGACCGTCCGGGAAGCGTTCGGCTGCACCATGAATCGTGTCCTGTCCACCCGCCACGACACGCTGGTGCTGCGCCCCCGCGCGTTGCGCACGCTCGACCGGATCGACGCGATCATGATCGACCCGCGAGCGCTGTACACCGACGAATTGACCGTCAGTCGTGTTCTGGGAGTGGCTAATTCGGCACGGGCGCACGCCTGGGAAGCGGTGCGGACCGCGCTGGACAACGACGGCCTGGGGCCGGGATGGCACCAGCTGACCGGGATTCCCGGGGCCGGCAGCGTTGGGGAGGCGCTCATCAGCCCGGTCCGCGATCCGTTCGCGGCGGCGGTGCTCACCGAAGCGCGACGGGCACAGCCGCGCGTCTATTCCCTCGATGACGACGGATTACGTTCGCTGGCACAGGGTTTCGACCAACTATACCCCTCGGACGGGTCGACCGACCACGCGGTGGCGGCGGCCATCGCCGAACTGAAGGCCGCCGGCCACACCGTGGCGCTGCTGACCACGTCGGACATGCGCGCCGCGCACCGGTCCGACGTGACGATCGGCCTGCGGCGGCCCGGACATTCCCCACCCTGGACCGCCGACGTGATCACGAAAGACCTGACCGGCGCGTGGCGGGTGCTGCATGCGCTGCCCGCCGCGCGCGCCGCCACCGACGGCGCCGTTCGATTGTCGGCGTCGGCATCGGCGGTCGGCGCGTTGATGCTGATTCCCGGTGTGCCCGGCCGCAGTTCGGCGTCGGTCAACGTCGGCATGGTCGCCAGCCTGTGGTTCGGGTACCGGGCGGCCATCAAGACGCTGCGGGATCCGTTGCCGGAGCCCGAAACCAGTCACGACTGGCACGCGTTGCCGGTGGCCGAGGTGCAGCGGCTGCTGCCCCGCCCGACCGAAGAGGAGCGCGCCGCGGAGGCGACCGCGGCATGGCGGCAGGTGCCGCCGCTTCGCGCGCTACACGACGCGGCCGTGGCGTCGGGGGGGACGGTCCGCGATTTCGCCGACGAGATGCGCGACGACCTGGCGGACCCCATCACCCCGCTGCTGGCCACCGGCGCGGTGGCCAGCGCGCTGCTCGGCTCCCCGCTGGACGCGGTCCTGGTCGGCAGCGTGCTGTTGGTCAACGCCGCCCTGTCGGCCGAGCAGCAGTTGCACGCCGAGAGCACACTGAATCGCCTACTGGCGGTGCAGGATCCGCCGGCGAGGCGGCGGGTGGGTCCGCTGGACGCGCATCGTCGCGAGAAGGTGCCGACCACGCGGCTGCGGCTGGGCGACATCATCGAGGTCCACGCCGGCGAGGTGGTGCCCGCGGACGCCCGGCTGCTGCACGCCTCGAACGTGGAGGTCGACGAATCGACCCTGACCGGCGAGTCGTTGCCGGTGGCCAAACAGACCGAGCCCACGCCGGGCGCCCCGCTGGGCGAGCGAGCCTGCATGCTCTATGCCGGCACCACGGTGGTCGCGGGCACGGCGGTGGCCGTGGTGACCGCCGTGGGGTCGCGATCGGAGATGCGCCGGGCGCTGGCGATGGCGCCGAGGAAGCTGCAGGAGATCGGGCTGCAGCGGCAGCTGCGGCATATCACCCGTCGGGCCTTGCCGTTCAGCGTGGCCAGCGGAAGCCTGGTGGGATTGCTCAGCGTGGCGCGGGGCACCGGGTTGCGCGAGGCGGTGTCCAGTGCGGTCACGCTGATCGTCGCCGCCATCCCGGAAGGCTTGCCGCTGGTGGCGACGCTGGCCCAGTTGGCCGCCGCGCGCCGGCTCACCGGTGAATCGGTGCTGATCCGCAATCCCCACTCGGTGGAGGCGCTGGCCCGGCTGAATGTGGTGTGCTTCGACAAGACCGGGACCCTGAGTGAAAACCGGCTGAAGGTCAAGGCGGTGCGCCCGATGTCGGGCTACACCCGCGGCGCGGTGCTCGACGCGGCGCTGAGCACCAGTTACGCGCGGCACAGCCACCGGGTCGACCACGCCACCGACGATGCGATACACCGGGCCGCCGCGGATCCCGTTATTCGCGGCGACGGCGCCAAGCCGCACCGCCTGACGCGGGACGCGTTCCTGCCGTTCCAGTCCGGCCGTCCGTTCGCGGCCGCGCTGGTCGGCACCCGGTTGACCATCAAGGGTTCACCCGAGGTGCTGTCGTCGGCGTTGCTGCACGACGACCACCCGTTGACCCAGCAGATCGACACGATGGCGGCCAACGGGCTACGGGTGCTGGCGGTGGCCGAGCGGCAACTCACCGCGAGCGAGGCCGCGGCCGCGGCTGCCGATCCCGACCGCCTGGAGGCCCTGTGCGCCTCCGGGCTCACCCCGATCGGCCTGCTCGGGCTCGCCGACACCCCGCGGGCCGCGGCCCCCGCGCTGCTGGCGGAACTCGCCGCGCGCGGCATCGGCGTGCGGTTGATCACCGGCGATCACCCGGCGACCGCGGCGGTGATCGCCCAGGAGCTGGGGATCGACGTCACCGCCGACCGGGTGATCACCGGCAGCGACTGGGAGGCGCTGTCCGCCGACGGACGTGCCGCGGCGGCGGCGTCGCGGGTGGTCTTCGCGCGGATGACGCCGGAACACAAGATCGACGTGGTGCAGACCCTCGAGCGGGCCGGGCTGGTGACGGCCATGGTCGGCGACGGCGTCAACGACGCTGCCGCGATCCGGGCGGCCAGCGTGGGCATCGGGGTGGCGGCGCGCGGCAGTGATGCGGCCCGCACGGCGGCCGACGTGGTGCTGCTCGACGAACGGATCGAGGCGTTGCTGGACGCGCTCGACGAGGGCGAGCAGCTGTGGCGGCGGGTCCAATCGGCGGTGTCGGTGCTGTTGGGCGGCAACCTCGGGGAGGTGTGCTTCGCCCTGTTGACCACCATCCTGACCGGACGTTCGGTGCTCAATGCCCGCCAGATGCTGTTGGTCAACATGCTGACCGACGCGCTGCCCGCCGCCGCGCTGGCCGTCAGCCCGCAGATGGGCACCGACGAGGTTGATCGCGACGAGGCGGCGATGTGGCGGGCGATCGGAATCCGCGGCGCAGCGACCACCATCGGCGCCACGGCGGGCTGGGCGATGGCCCGCATGACCGGGCCGCCGCGCCGCGCGGCGACGGTCGCGCTGATCGCCTTGGTCGGCGCGCAACTCACCCAGACACTGGTCGACTCCCGCGCCCCCCTGGTGGTACTGACGTCGGTCGGCTCGCTGGGCGCGCTGGTCGTGGTGGTCAGCACCCCGGGACTCAGCCAGGTGTTCGGCTGCACGCCGGTGGACCCGCTCGCCTGGGCTCAGGGATTGCTGGCCGCGGCGGCGGCCGGCGGCCTGTCGGCGGCCGCACCCGATCTGCTGCTGCGCGCGTCGCAAAGCGTGCAGCGGCGATGGCTCGGCGACGGGCCGGCGACCGATCGCGAAAGGGCACAAGGTCACGCCCGTTCGGTGCGGCCGACCCTGCCGGGTTCGGCAAGCGCCGACCACGATTGAGGCGTGCAGATGGAAAATCGGTTACAGCTCAAGCCTTATCGGTCCGTTTCGGAGCACATCGACGGGGCATGGTGGCCGCGGACGACAAACCTGGTCGGCGAATTGCCGGAACTGCTGACGTCGGTGTCCGAGCGGCTCGGACCGGTCGTGATGGTGGGCTACCGCCGTAACGGCTGGGAAGCGACGCCGGCCTCGGCCGAACTCGGTGGCCGCACGATCGAACTGCTGGGGTTCACCAGCGACGAGCCGGCCAGCGTGATCCTGATCGGTGCGGACGGCCATCACCTCACGCTGCACGTGATCCGGCCGGACGCGGGCGAGGAGATCGCACGAAAGGCCTTGGAGCAGGCGGCAATACCCGCTGACACCCAGGGCGCGCCGAACCGCCGCGCGACGGTGGCGCGGTCCGTCTCCGACGTTGCCGACAAGCTGGCCAAGTACGAGGGGCGCGACGACGAGCGGCGGACTGCTGAAATCAGACGCTGGTGTGAGGAAACCGCGCAGCAATTCGTCGAGGCGCCGGTCCAGACCTTCGTTCCCATCCTGGTCGAACACATCGTCCACAATCGCATGATCGAATCCCGGCCACACGATCATCGGCGGCCATCACTGAGCACATGAGCCGGACATCACGGCGGTGATCGCCTCGATGTCGGCGGGGCCGGGCAAGCCCCAGTCGGGCTGGTAGCCCAACAACTCGTCGACTTGCACCGTCTTCATGTCGACGTCGAGAAGTTCGATGGCCGCCGGCGGCACCAGCGCCGGATGGACGTAGCCGCAGGTGCGGGCCAGCTGGAGCAGCTCGAAGCGCAGGGTGGCCAGATAGTTGGCGCAGCGCACCGCCTTCAGGTCGGGGGCGAGGCCGTGCTGCAGCCACGGCGACTGGGTGGCGACGCCGGACGGGCAGCGGCCGGTGTGGCAGCGCTGGGCCTGGATGCAGCCGATGGCGAACATGGCGGTCCGGCCGACGTTGATCATGTCGCAGCCGGCGACCAGCGCCTGCAGGGCGTTCTCCGGGATGCCCAGCTTGCCCGACCCAATGAACACCACGTCGTGGTGCAGCCCGTGCTCGGCGAAGGCGCGGTAGACCCGGGGCAGGGCCCACTTGAAGGGCAGCGCGACATGGTCACTGAAGACCAGCGGGGCCGCGCCGGTGCCGCCCTCGCCGCCGTCGACGGTCACGAAGTCGACGCCCGTGCCGGTGCGGGCCATCCGCGCGGCCAGGTCACACCAGAACCGCCCCTCCCCGACCGCCGACTTGATGCCGACCGGCAGGCCCGTCTCGGCCGCGATGGACTCCACCAGTTCCAGCAGCCCGTCGACGTCGCGGAACGCGGAGTGCCCAGCGGGGCTCTTGCAGTCCACGCCGGGCGGCACGCCGCGGATGGCGGCGATTTCGGGGGTGACCTTGGCGCCCGGCAGCACGCCGCCCAGGCCGGGCTTGGCGCCCTGGCTGAGCTTGATCTCGATGGCGCGAATGGTCGGCGTGGCCGCCACCCGGTCGACCAGCCGGGGCAGGCTGAAGCGGCCGTCGTCCTCGCGGCAACCGAAGTAGCCGGTGCCGATCTGCCAGACCAGGTCGCCGCCACTGTGGTGATACGGCGACACCCCGCCCTCGCCGGTGGTGTGCAGGGCGCCGGCCATCCTGGCGCCCATGTTCAGCGCGGTGATGGCCGCGCCGCCGAGGGCGCCGAAGCTCATCCCGGAGATGTTGACCATCGACGACGGTCGGAAGGCCTTCGCACGGCCCCGCGCGCCGCCGAGCACCTTCGCGGCCGGCAGCGGCACGGCCGGGTCGGGATGCTCGGGTTCGCCGGCCGGCGCCGGCACGGGGAACGCCGCGTGCTTGATGATCGGATAGTTGCGCACCCGCTCAAGGTCGTTGTCGGTGCCGAAGCCGAAGTACCGGTTGGCCAGCTTCGACGACGTGTACACCCAGCGCCGCTGGTCGCGGCTGAACGGCCGCTCCGCGTCGTTGTCGGTGACGATGTACTGGCGCAGCTCCGGGCCGACGGCTTCCAGCAGGAACCGCAGGTGCCCGATGATCGGGTAGTTGCGCAAGATGGTGTGGCGGCGCTGCAGCAGGTCCCAACCCGTCAGCCCGGCCAGGCTCCCGCCGACCCACGCGGCGACCGCGCGCGGCTTCAACTACCGAGATTCTGCGTGCAGGTGTCACTCACGCCACCATGCTGACCGGAATTCAGCGCCGCCAGCTAGTGACCTGAGTCCTCAATCTGCGTCCATCCGGCCCTAGCCGACGTCTCGGGTCAGGCCGGCGCGCCGGCTGACGAATTCGCGGTGGGCACCGGTCACCGGATCGTCGAACTCGATGCGGTGCGCCAACAGTTGCAGCGGCGTGCTGAAGTCGTCGGCCGCGACATCAATGATGTTGGGGTACAACGGGTCACCCTCGATCGGTATGCCCAGCGAGGACATGTGCAGGCGCAACTGGTGGGTGCGTCCGGTGCGCGGCGTGAGCTGGTACAGACCGTCCGGCGCCAGGAGTTCGACCAGGGTTTCGGCGTTGGGCGGACCCGGTTCGCAGACGGCCTGTAAGTGACCGCGGCGCTTGATGATTCGGCTCTGCACCGCCCGAGGCAACTCCAGCGCCGGGTCGACGGCGGCCCGGGCCAGATAGGTCTTGCGCACCAATCCGCGGGCGAACAGGGTCTGGTAGGCGCCGCGCACCTCGCGCCGCGCGGTGAACAGCAGCACCCCGGCGGTCAGCCGGTCGAGCCGATGCGCCGGGCTCAGCTCCGGGATTCCCAATTCCCGCCGCAGCCGCACCAGCGCGGTCTGCGCGACGTGACGCCCGCGCGGCATGGTGGCCAAAAAGTGCGGTTTGTCGACGACCACGATGTCGGCGTCGCGATGCAGCACCGGAATGTCGAACGGGACCGGCACCTCGTCCGGCAGCTCGCGATAGAGATAGACGCTCGCGCCGGCGGGAAGCACTGTGCCGGCGTCGATTACCGCGCCGTCGGCGCCGACGACCTCTCCGGCCAGCACCTTGGCGCGGGCCTGCGCGCCGAACCGGGCGGTGAGTTCGGCCAGCACCGGCCCGCCCCGCAGCCGCACCCGTGCGGGCCCCAAGCCATCGCGAACCGGAAGCGGCGCGGGCCTCAACTGAGCGGCACCGGCTCGAGGATCTCGGCGCGCGCCTCCGGGGCGCTCGCCCGCAACTCGTCGGCCGACACGTCGTCGGGCTGGGCCTGCGACAGGATCTCGGCCTCCACCCGCGCGCAGTAGTTCGCCACCTCCCGCTCGACGTCCTGCGTCGTCCAGCCGAGCACGGGGGCGACCACGTCGGCAACCTCGCGGGCGCAGTCGACGCCGCGGTGCGAATACTCGATGGAGACGCGCATCCGGCGGGCCAGGATGTCTTCCAGGTGCAGCGCCCCCTCGGCGGTGACGGCGTAGAGGGCCTCCACCTTGAGGTAGCCCGGCGCCTCCTTGATCGGGCTGAGCAGGTCGGCGTTACCGGCCGCCAGGCCCAGCACGTCGCCGATCAGCGAGCCGTAGCGGTCCAGCAGGTGCCGCACCCGGTACGGATGCAAACCCTGAAGCGCCGCAACGTGTTCCGCCTGATTGACCAGCGCGAAGTAGCCGTCGGCGCCCAGCAGGCTGACCTTCTCGGTGATCGACGGTGCCACCCGCGCCGGAATGAATTGGGCCGCAGCGTCGATCGCGTCGGCGGCCATCACCCGATAGGTGGTGTACTTGCCGCCGGCGATGGCCACCAGGCCCGGCGCGGGCACCGCCACGGCATGCTCGCGGGACAGCTTGGAGGTTTCCTCGCTCTCCCCGGCCAGCAGCGGCCGCAGCCCCGCGTACACCCCGTCGATGTCGGCATGCGTCAGCGGGATGGCCAGCACCGTGTTGACCGTCTGCAGGATGTAGTCGATGTCGGCCTTGGTGGCCGCCGGGTGGGCCAGGTCCAGATTCCAGTCGGTGTCGGTGGTGCCGATGATCCAGTGGGTGCCCCACGGGATGACGAACATCACCGACTTCGCGGTGCGCAGGATGAGGGCGACGTCGCTGACAATGCGGTCGCGCGGCACCACCACGTGCACGCCCTTGGACGCGCGCACCTGAAATCGCCCGCGCTGCTTCGACAACGCCTGGATCTCGTCGGTCCACACCCCGGTCGCATTGACGACGACGTGGCCGCGCACTTCGGTGACGGCGCCGTTCTCGGAGTCGCGGACCCGCACGCCGGTCACCCGGTCGCCCTCGCGCAGCATCGCCACCACCTGGGTGGAGGTCCGCACCACCGCGCCGTAGTGGGCCGCGGTGCGGGCGACGGTCATGGTGTGCCGGGCGTCGTCGACGACGGTGTCGTAGTAACGGATACCGCCGATCAACGCGCTGCGCTTGAGGCCCGGGCTCAGCCGCAACGCGCCGGCGCGGGTCAGATGCTTCTGCGCCGGAACCGATTTCGCGCCGCCCATCCGGTCGTAAAGGAAGATGCCCGCGGCGACGTAGGGACGCTCCCACACCCGATTGGTCAGCGGAAACAAGAACGGCATCGGCTTGACCAGATGGGGCGCCAGCGTGGTCAGCGACAGCTCCCGCTCGTAGAGCGCCTCGCGCACCAGCCCGAATTCCAGCTGCTCGAGATAGCGCAACCCGCCGTGGAACATCTTCGACGAGCGGCTCGACGTGCCCGACGCGAAATCGCGCGCCTCCACCAGGGCCACCTTGAGCCCCCGGGTGGCGGCGTCCAGCGCGCACCCGGAACCCACCACGCCGCCGCCGATGACGACGACGTCGAACTGCTCGGCACCGAGTCGCTCCCACGCCAACCCGCGCTGCTGAGGTCCCAATGTGGAAGCCGCCCAGGTCTGTGCGCTTTGGGGCGCCTGGATGGGGTTGCTCACGGCAGAGGACTCCTCACCGGGAAACTCCTGTCGGTTACTCGCCAGTAGGACGGTGTCGAACCAAGGCTAGTCCAGATCGTCGTGGGCCATCAGCCGACGAGCGGCCTCGGTGATCGACCCGGACAGCGACGGGTAAACGGCGAGGGTCTGCGCCAGCTCGTTGACGGTGATCCGGTTCTGCACGGCCACGGCGATCGGCAGGATCAGCTCGGAGGCGATCGGGGCCACCACCACGCCGCCGATCACCACGCCGGTGGACTTCCGGCAGAACACCTTCACGAAACCCTGCCGCAGCCCCGACATCTTCGCCCGCGCGTTGGTGCGCAACGGCAGCACGATCGTGCGGGCCGACACCGAACCGTCGTCGATCATGGTCTGCGGAACCCCGACGGCGGCGATCTCGGGCCTGGTGAACACCGTCGCCGCCACCGTGCGCAGCCGGATCGGGCTGACGCCCTCGCCCAGCGCGTGATACATCGCGATCCGGCCCTGCATCGCGGCGACCGAGGCCAACGGCAGCAGGCCGGTGCAGTCACCGGCGGCGTAGATGCCGGCCACCGAGGTGCGCGACACCCGGTCCACGGTCAGGTAGCCGCCGCGGCCCGGCTCGATGCCGACCCGGTCCAGGCCCAGGCCGCCGGTGTTGGGGACCGACCCGATGGTCATCAGGGCGTGGCTGCCCTCGACCGTGCGCCCGTCGGCCAGGGTGACCAGCACGCCGTCGCCGGTGCGGGTGACCGACTGCGCGCGGGCGTTCTTGACCAGCTGGACGCCGCGCTCGGAGAACGCCTCCTCCAGCACCAGGGCGGCGTCGGCGTCCTCGTAGGGCAGCACCCGGTCCCGGCTGGCGACCACGGTCACCGGCACGCCCAATTCGGTGTAGGCGTGCACGAATTCGGCACCGGTGACCCCGGACCCGACCACGATGAGGTGCTCGGGCAGCGCCTCGAGGTTGTAGAGCTGTCGCCAGGTCAGGATCCGCTCGCCGTCGGGCGGGGCCGACGGCAGCACCCGGGGGCTGGCGCCGGTGGCGATCAGCACGACGTCGGCCTCGTACTCGCCGGTCGTGCCGTCGGCGGCGGTGGCCTTGATGCGGTGACACGCCAGCCCGGGAGTGGGGTCGATCAGCTCGCCGCGGCCGGCCACCACGTGCACGCCCACGCCGAGCAGCTGTTCGGTGATGTCGGCGGACTGCTCGGTGGCGAGCTGCTTGACCCGGGCGTGGATCTGCGGCAGCGAGATCTTGGCGTCGTCGATGTCGATCTCGAAGCCCAGCCGCGGCGCCCGGCGCAGTTCGGTGCGCAGCCAGGTCGAGGCGATGAACGTCTTGGACGGCACGCAGTCAGCGAGCACGGCGGCCCCGCCGATGCCGTCGGAGTCAATGACGGTGACATGGGTGGTGTCGGGGTGCGAGGTGGCGGCCACCAGCGCGGCTTCGTAACCGGCCGGGCCGCCACCGAGGATCACGATGCGGGTCGCCACAGGCCCAACTTAACGAAGCGGCGGGGGCCCTGCGAACGCTCGGGGGAAGACCGGCCAGCATCGGACGTCTAAGCTTTCCCCGTGCCGCTCTACGCCGCGTACGGGTCGAATATGGATCCCGAGCAGATGCAGAAACGCGCGCCCCATTCGCCGATGGCCGGAACCGGCTGGTTGCACGGGTGGCGGTTGACCTTCGGCGGCGAGGACATCGGCTGGGAAGGCGCGCTGGCCACCGTCGTCGAGGACCCGGATTCGAAGGTGTTCGTCGTCCTCTACGACATGACACCGGCGGACGAGAACAACCTGGACCGCTGGGAGGGCTCGGAGTTCGGCGTGCACAAGAAGATCCGCTGCCGGGTGGAGCGCATCTCGTCGGACACCGACACCGACCCGGTCCTGGCGTGGCTGTACGTCCTGGACGCCTGGGAAGGCGGCATGCCGTCCGCGCGGTACCTGGGCGTTATGGCCGACGCCGCCGAAATCGCCGGAGCCCCAATCGAATACGTGCATTGGCTGCGGACCCGCCCGGCCAGCAACATCGGGCCGGGTACCAGCGCCTGACCCCGGGCCTCACCATAATTCATTCGCCTGCCGGCGATCGGGACGGTAAACAGACAGACCGATGATGCGCGAGCCCCGATTCGGGGCCGCCGCCCACGGAAGGAAAATCGGCTGTCCATCCTGTCTATGACGCCGGTCGCCGACGCGCTGGCGCGTACATTCGCCGCCGCGATCAAGCCTGCCCCCAAGGCCGCCGTGCGCTTCCCGGGGATCGCGGGCCGAACCTCCGAGATCGCGATCCCGACCCGCCATGGCCCGATTTCCGCGACCGTCTACCACCCGCCGACGGCGGCCAACCCGCCCGTCTACGTCAACGTGCACGGCGGCGGGTTCGTGGTCGGGCACCCCGAACAAGACGACCCATGGTGCCGTTACCTGGCCGCCCACGCGGGAGTGCTGGTGATCAACCCCGACTATGCCCTGGCACCGCGGCACCGCTTTCCCATCGCGGTACACCAGATTTACGACGTCGTGTGCTGGGCGGCCGGCCCCGGCCGCGACTGGGACGGCACGCGACTCTGCGTCGGCGGCCAAAGCGCCGGCGGCAACCTCAGCGCCGCGGCGGCCCGGCTCGCGCTGGAGAACGGCGGCCCCGGAATCGCGCTGCAGGTGCTGCACTACGCGCCGCTGGACCTGGTCACTCCCACCCGCGATAAGCCGTCCACCCTTGGCCGCCGCGCGATTATGAAGCCGTGGATGGGCGAGGTTTTCGACACCGCCTACATACCCCAGCGGGCGCAGCGGCGCGACCGCCTGGCCTCTCCCGCCTGGGACGGCAACGCCGACGACATCGCCGGCATCGCGGCCGCGCTGGTGATTACGGCCGAGCACGATCGGCTGCGCGACGAAGCCCGCAGCTACGCGCGGAAGCTGGATGCGGTCGGTGCGTTGGCGGAGTACCACGAGGTGGCCGGCGTCGACCACGGCTACAACATCATGAGCCAGGCCGGCGACGTCACCCGGCGCATGTACGCCCATATCGCCGAACACGTCGTCCGCGCCACCAGCGCCTGATCCCGGGCGCCTAGGAAGGCCCGAACACCGCCGACTGCTCGACGATGCCGGTCATCACCCGCACCCCGATCGGCAGCGCCCGCTCGTCGAGGTTGAACGTCGGCTGGTGCAGGTCCAGCTGGGGTCCCACGCCGGGCCACACGCCCAGCCGCGCCATCGCGCCGGGAATCTCCTCCAGGTACCAGGAGAAGTCCTCGCCGCCCCCGGACTGGCGGGTGTCGGCCAGCGCGTCGGGGCCGAGGGATTCGATCGCGTGGGTGAGGATGCGCGTCGAGACGTCCTCGTTTACCACCGGCGGCACGCCGCGCCGGTATTGCAGCGTGTGTTCGATGGCCAGCGGCGCCAGCAGCCCGGTCACCGTCTCGCGGATGATCTCCTCCATCCCCACCCAGGTCTGCCGGCTGGCGGTGCGCACCGTGCCGGCCAGCACGCCGCTCTGCGGGATGGCGTTGGCGGCCACGCCGGCGTTGACCGCGCCCCACACCAGCACGGTGCCGTTGCGCGGGTCGATGCGCCGCGACAACACCCCGGGCAGGCCGGTGATCAGCGTGCCGAGCCCGTACACCAGGTCGGCGGTCAGGTGCGGGCGTGACGTGTGTCCGCCGGGCGAGTACAGCGTGATCTCTATCTGGTCGGCGGCCGAGGTGATGGGGCCGTGCCGTACCGCGATCTTGCCGACTTCCAGCCGGGGGTCGCAGTGCAGGGCGAAGATACGCGATACCCCGGTGATCGCGCCCGCGGCGATGGCGTCGATCGCCCCGCCGGGCATCAACTCCTCGGCGGCCTGGAAGATCAGCCGCACCCCGACCGGTAGCTCCGGAACCGACGCCAGCACCAGCGCGGTGCCCAGCAGGATCGCGGTGTGCGCGTCATGACCGCAGGCGTGCGCCACGTTCGGCATGTTCGAGGCATACGGGGCACCGGTGCGCTCGGCCATCGGCAGGGCGTCTATGTCGGCCCGCAGGGCGATCCTGGGCTCGTGCTCGGGGCCCACGTCGCAGACCAGTCCGGTTCCGCCGGGCAGCACCTTCGGGTTGAGCCCGGCCTCGGCCAGCCGCTCGGCGACGAACTGGGTGGTGGCGTACTCCTGGCGGCCCAATTCGGGATAGCGGTGAATGTGGCGGCGCCATTCCACCAGGTCTTCGTGATGGGTGGCCAGCCAGGAATCGGTGGCGTCGGCCAGGCTCATGATGGCGCCCCGCCGCGTCTGCGCTCCCGCGCGTCCATCACCCGGTCGCGCTGGGCGGGCGTCTGGGCCAGCTGAACCACCGTGCGGGCCAGCATGATCGCGCCCTCGACGACCGCGCGGTCGGCGCTGGGGCCCGCGGCGGCGGCGGCGAAGGCGCGCTGGTGCACCGTGGCGCCGCCGGCGTCGACCCCGACGATCGGATGGATCCCCGGCAGCACGTGCGTCACGTTGCCCATGTCGGTGCTGCCCATGGGCAGCACCGCCTCGACCTCGCGGGCCACCGGCTCGCGGCCTAGCCGGCACATCTCGTCGCGGAAGACGTCGGCGAGCCACTCGTCGGGCCGCAGTTCGTCATACGGGGGCGCGGGGTTGGCGATGTCGTATTCGCAGCCGGTGGCCAGCGCGCCCGCGGCGAAGCAGGCGTACATCCTGCCTTCCAGCTCGCGCAGCGAATCCGATTCGACCGCCCGCATGGCGTACTGCAGCGCGGCGCGCCCGGGGATGACGTTGACCGCCTGTCCGCCGTCGGTGACGATCCCGTGCACCAACTGCCCGGGCGCCAGTTGCTGGCGCAGCAAGCCGATGGCCACCTGCGCCACGGTCACCGCGTCGAGGGCGTTGACGCCGAGGTGCGGCGCGACGGCGGCGTGGGATTCCTTGCCGCGGTAGCTCACGGTCGCCTCGGACAGTGCCAGCGAGCGGGCCGCGGCGATGTCGGCGGGCCCGGGATGCAGCATCACCGCCGCGGCGATGTCGTCGAACACCCCGGCCTTCAGCAACAACGCCTTGCCGCCGCCCATCTCCTCGGCTGGGGTGCCGATCAGCGCCACCCGCAGGCCCAGGTCGTCGGCCACCTCGGCCAGGGCCAGCGCGGTGCCCACCGCCGCCGCCGCGATGATGTTGTGGCCGCAGGCGTGGCCGATCTCGGGCAGCGCGTCGTATTCGGCGCAGATCCCGATGGTCAGCGGCCCGCCGCCGAAGTCGGCCCGAAAGGCGGTGTCCAGACCGCCGGCGGCCGCGGTGATCTCGAAGCCGCGCTCGGCGACCAGTGCCTGTGCCTTGGCGCAGCTGCGGTGCTCGGCGAAGGCCAGCTCGGGCTCGGCATGGATGGCGTGGGACAGCTCGACAAGGTCGGCACCACGTCGCCGCACGACGTCCTCAACGCTGTCGGACGGGCTGTCTAACGGGGTCGTGGGCACTCTCGCAGTATGTCGCAGTATGCCTTCAGGACCCAACGCCGCTGGCTACACCAGCCCGGCGATGAATCCCGCCGCCTGGCCGGGATAGGGCGGCGCGGCGTAGTCGTGGTGCGCATCCCGGTCGCGGCCGCCGACGACGCAGACCGGGTCGCCCTCGCTGCACAGGTCGATGGCGCGACCGCTGAACGCGCCCGTCGACGACAGGGGCGTGTTGAAGCGGTTGCCCGGGTTGCCGAACACCGCGACGGCCTTGATCTTGTTGGCCAGTGCGGGATCCAGCGCGGGTGCCGACCCGAGGTTGCCGATGCGTTGGCCGACCGGCGGCACCCCGGCGAGCATCGACACGGCGGCGGCGCCCTGCGAGAAGCCGCCCAGCACCAGCCGCGTCGACGGGCACTGGTCGACCATCTGCGCGATGTGGTCGCGCGCGTCGTTGGCGCCGTCGGCGGTGGTCAAAAAGTTGTAGCTGGCCGGATAGTTCACCGCGTAGGAGTCGACGCTGCGCGACCCCAGCGCGGGTTGCAGCGCGGCGAACAGCGCGTCGCCGACGACCCCCAGGCCGGGCGGCTCGGCGGTGCCGCGAGCGAAGATGAGTTGTACGTCCGGGCAGTCCGCTCTCGCCGACGGAGCCGGGCCGAATGTGATCGAAACCACCGACAGCACAACGGCGGCGGCTACTCCCATGACCGGGCCAACCCCCGGCCACCTACGAAGATTCATACGGCAGATCCTGACATATACCGGGGACAAGCACCGCAGCGCTAGGTTCGATGGCCCCGCTCCTCACTCGCGCCGCTACCGGCGCTCGCCGTCGCGCGGCTAGGCTCCCGCACTGTGACCGAAACCCCGTCCGACCCAGGCGACCTCGCACGCCGGGCGGCGGAGGTGATCGCCGAACGCACCGGAATCGCCGAGCATGACGTCGCCATCGTGCTCGGATCGGGCTGGCCGCCGGCGGTCGCCGCGCTCGGTACGCCCACCGCGGTGCTGCCGCAGGCGGAGCTGCCCGGGTTCTGCCCGCCGACCGCGGTCGGGCACACCGGCGAGCTGCTGTCGATGCGCATCGGCGCGCACCGGGTGCTGGTGCTGGTCGGGCGCATCCACGCCTACGAGGGCCACGACCTGTGTCACGTCGTGCACGCGGTGCGGGCAGCCTGCGCGGCCGGCGTGCGGGCAGTCGTGCTCACCAACGCGGCGGGCGGGCTGCGTCCGGACCTGACCGTCGGTGAACCCGTGCTGATCAGCGACCATCTGAACCTGACCGCCCGGTCCCCCCTGGTAGGCCCGCAATTCGTGGACCTGACCGACGCGTACTCCCCGCGGCTGCGCGAGCTCGCCCGCCGGGCCGACCCCACGCTGACCGAGGGCGTCTACGCCGGCCTGCCCGGCCCGCACTACGAGACGCCCGCCGAGATCCGGATGCTGCGCACGCTGGGCGCCGATCTGGTCGGCATGTCGACGGTGCACGAGACCATCGCGGCCCGGGCGGCCGGCGCCGAGGTGCTGGGGGTGTCGCTGGTGACCAACCTGGCCGCCGGGATCGGCGGCGCACCGCTGAGCCATGCCGAGGTGCTGGCCGCCGGGGCCGCGGCGGCCACCCGGATGGGCGCGCTGCTGGCCCTGATCCTTTCCCAGCTGCCCCGGTTCTAGGGCCATGACGCCCGAGGAGTGGATCGCCCACGATCCCGACCCGAAGACGGCCGCCGAGCTCGCCGCGTGCGCCCCCGAGGAACTCGCCGCGCGGTTCGCCCGGCCCCTGACGTTCGGCACGGCCGGACTGCGCGGCCCGGTGCGCGGCGGCCCCGACGCCATGAACGTGGCGGTGGTGTCGCGGGCCACCTGGGCGTTGGCACAGGTGCTGATCCGCCGCGGCCTGCAGGGCTCGTCGGTGATCGTGGGACGCGACGCCCGGCACGGCTCGGCGGTGTTCGCCACGGTCGCCGCCGAAGTGATTGCCGCGCAAGGGTTTTCCGTGGCTCTCCTGCCGGGCCCGGTGCCCACTCCGGTGGTGGCGTTCGCGGTGCGGCACACTGGCGCACCGGCCGGGATCCAGATCACCGCATCGCACAACCCGCCCGCCGACAACGGCTACAAGGTGTACCTCGACGGCGGCATCCAGATCGTGTCCCCCACCGACCGCGAGATCGAGGCCGCGATGGCCGCCGCACCGCCGGCCGATCAGATCGGCAGAACCCCGGTGGAACCCGCGGGGGCCGATCTGGTCGAGCGCTACATCGAGCGGGCGGCGGGGTTGCGACGCGGTACCGGTTCGGTGCGGGTGGCGCTGACCGTGATGCACGGGGTGGGCGGCGCGGTGGCCGTCGAGACATTGCACCGGGCGGGGTTCACCGAAGTGCATTCCGTCGGAATCCAATTCGCACCGGACCCGGACTTTCCCACGGTGGCGTTCCCCAACCCCGAGGAGCCCGGCGCCACCGACGCGCTGCTGGCCCTGGCCGCGGACTCCGACGCCGACGTGGCGATCGCGCTGGATCCCGACGCCGACCGATGTGCCGTCGGCGTCAAGGACGGGCCGCGATGGCGGATGCTGTCGGGTGACGAAACCGGTTGGCTGCTGGGCGATTACATACTGTCATCGACCCGGACCGAAACCCCGGTGGTGGCCAGCACGGTGGTGTCGTCGCGGATGCTGGCGGCCATCGCCGCGCGCTACGGCGCCGTCCACGTCGAAACCCTCACCGGCTTCAAATGGCTGGCCCGCGCCGACGCGGAAGTGCCCGGCGGCACCCTGGTCTACGCCTACGAGGAGGCGATCGGGCACTGCGTCGACCCCGCGGCCGTGCGCGACAAGGACGGCATCAGCGCCGCGGTGCTGGTGTGCGACCTGGTGGCCGCGGCCAAACAGCAAGGTCGCTCGGTCCCAGACCTGCTCGACGAACTGGCCCGGCGGTACGGGGTGCACGACGTCGCCGCGGTGTCGCGCCGGGTCGCCGACACCGGCGAGGCCGTCGAACTGATGCGGCGGTTCCGGGCGTCCCCACCGAGAACGCTGGCCGGCCACACCGCGAAACTCACCGATATCACCGACGCGCTGATCTTCACCGCCGGCGACGACGACACGTCGATCAGGCTGGTGGTGCGGCCTTCCGGGACCGAGCCGAAGCTGAAGTGCTACTTGGAGATTCGCTGCGCGGTCGACGCCGACCTGGGCGCGGCGCGGCGGCGCGCCCGCGCCCTGCGCGAGGAGCTGGTGGCTGCGGTGCGGAGCTGGTGAACAGGTTGGGCCCGAATTGGCGGTCACCGGCGTCGCCGAGGCCCGGCACGATATAAGCCGACTTGTTCAGGCCCTTGTCGACCGCGGCGGTGAAGACCCGCGCGTTCGGTGCCGCTTTCTCCACCGCCGCAAGGCCTTTCGGAGCGGCCACCACGCAGAGCACGGTGATATCGGTTGCGCCGCGGCGCTGCAACAGCCCGATGGTGTACGTCATCGACCCGCCGGTGGCCAGCATGGGGTCGAGGATGATCACCGGCCTGCCCGCCAGCCTGGCGGGCAGCGCCTCCAGATACGGGACCGGCGCGTGGGTTTCCTCGTCGCGGGCGACACCGACGAATCCCACCTCCGCCTCCGGTATCGCGGCGTGCGCGGCGTCGACCATGCCCAGCCCGGCCCGCAGCAGCGGCACCAGCAGCGGGGGTTTGACCAAGCGCGTCCCGGCAGCCGCCGCGACCGGGGTGCGGATGCGCACCGACTTTCGCGGCGCGTCGCGGCCGGCTTCGTAGACCAGCATCAGGGTGAGCTCGCGCAGCGCGGCGCGAAAGCCGGCGGTGTCGGTGTGTTCGTCACGTAGCACCGTCAGCCGGGCCGCGGCAAACGGGTGGTCGAGGACGCTCACTTCCATGGCGTCGAGGGTATATAACGATCGGGCAAAGCCGTTCTGACACGCTCGCGTCCGTCCCGGAAAACCCCTACGCCCGTTCGTATACTCCGGGCGTGTTGCGCGAATTTCGAGTTCGGCCAAGGCTGATCGGCGGGGCGTATCGAAGCCTGCGGGCCCTGGGCGCGTGCGCGTTGGTGGCGCTGGCGGCCAGCCCGTTGACCCCGCGCATAGGCTTTGCGGCAGCGGCCATTCCGCAACCCGCGCACATCGTGATCGTGGTCGAGGAGAACCGCTCGGAAAACGGGATCATCGGCAACAAGTCGGCGCCCTTCATCACCTCGCTGGCCGCGGGCGGCGCCAATATGACCCAGTCGTTCGCCGAAACCCATCCGAGCGAACCGAATTACCTGGCGCTGTTCGCGGGCAACACATTCGGGGTGACCAAGGACCTGTGCCCGATCAACGGCGGCGCCGCGCCGAACCTCGGTTCCGAATTGCTCGCCGCGGGCTACACATTCGTCGGCTACGCCGAGGGCCTGCCGGCGGTCGGCTCACCGGTCTGCAGCGCGGGCAAATACGCGCGCAAGCATGTGCCCTGGGCCAACTTCACCAACGTGCCGGCCGCGAACTCGCTGCCGTTCTCGGCGTTCCCGATGGGCAACTACGCCAGCCTGCCGACCGTGTCGTTCGTCATCCCCAACAACGACGACAACATGCACGACGGGTCGATCGCGCAGGCCGACGCCTGGCTGAACCGCGAGATGTCCGGATACGCCAATTGGGCGGTGGCCAACAACAGCCTGCTGATCGTGACGTTCGACGAGGACGACAATTCCAATGTTGGAGGCAGCCGCAACCAGATCCCCACGGTGTTCTACGGCGCCCACGTCCGTCCCGGCAGCTACAGCGAACAGATCAACCACTACAACCTGCTTTCCACGGTGGAGCAGATGTATGGGCTGCCCAAGACCGGATACGCGGCGAGCGCGCCGCCGATCACCGATATCTGGGGCTAGCCACTCCGGGCGCATGCCGCGGCCGTCGCTATTGTGTGCCGCATGGTTGCTGACCTCGTGCCCATCCGCCTGAGCCTGTCCGACGGTGACCGCTACACGGTGTGGGCACCCCGCTGGCGCGACTCCGGCGACGAGTGGGAGGCGTTCCTGGGCAAGGACGAGGACCTGTTCGCGTTCGCCTCGGTGGCCGATCTGGTCGCGTTCGTGCGTTCCGACGACGACCACGACCTGGTCGACCACCCGGCGTGGAAGGAGCTGCGGGCGGCGCACGCGCACGCCTTCGAGCCCGCCGAGGACAAGCAGTACGACCTGGTCGCCGTCGAGGAGCTGGTGGCGGAGAAGCCCACCGAGGAGTCGGTGTCCGCGCTGGCCGGCACGCTGGCCATCGTGTCGTCCATCGGCTCGGTGTGCGAGCTGGCCGCGGTGTCGAAGTTCTTCAACGGCAACCCCAGCCTGGGCACCGTGTCCGGCGGGATCGAGCACTTCACCGGCAAGGCCGGCGCCAAACGCTGGAACGCGATCGCCGAGGTGATCGGGCGCAGCTGGGACGACGTGCTGGGCGCGATCGACGACATCGTCACCATCCCCGAGGTCGACGCCAAGCTGTCGGACAAGGCCGCCGACGAGCTGGCCGAGGAGCGCGCCGAAGACGAGGCCGACGAGGACGCCGCCGAGGACACAGACGCCGCCGAGGACACAGAGGCCGACGCCGAGGCCACCGAGGCCGACGCCGAGGCCGACGAGGATGCCGACGCCGAGGACACCGAAGACGAGGACACCGACGACGCCCCAGCCCGGGCGACCGGGGACACCGTGGTGCTGGGCAGCGACAAGGACTTCTGGCTGCAGGTGGGCATCGACCCGATCCGGATCATCACGAGTTCCGGCACCTTCTACACGCTGCGCTGCTACCTGGACGACCAGCCGATCTTCCTGGGCCGCAACGGCCGCATCAGCGTCTTCACCTCCGAGCGCGCGCTGGCCCGCTACCTGGCCGACGAGCACGACCACGACCTGGCCGACCTGAGCACCTACGACGACATCCGCACAGCGGCAACCGACGGCTCGCTGGCGGTCGAAATCACTGACGACAACATCTACGTGCTCAGCGGGCTGGCCGACGACCTGGCCGACGGGCCGGACGCGGTGGATCGCGAGCAGCTGGAGCTGGCCGTCGAGGTGCTTCGCGACATCGGCGACTACTCCGAGGAGAGCACCGTCGACAAGGCGCTCGAGACCGGCCGTCCGCTGGGCAAGTTAGTGGCCGCCGTGCTCGAGCCCGACTCGGTGACCAAGCCGTCGCCGCCGTACGCCGCGGCGGTTCGCGAGTGGGAGAAACTGGAGCACTTCGTCGACGGACGGCTCCGCCGCGAATAGCTGCGTGTAACGGGATAGGTTGGGTGGCGTGTCGCTTCCCGGTATCGGCCCGTTACCGCTGTACGGGTTCCAGCGTCCCGGCCTGCTGTTGTTCGGGCTGGTGCCGCTGGCCCTGCTGGCCGTCTACGTCCTGGTCCAGGCGCGCCGCCGCCGACGGCTGCACCGCTACACCGACACTCCCGTCGCGCAGTCGCCGTGGCGGCACCTCCCGATCGCCGTGTCGCTGCTCTGCCTGGCGCTGTTGACCATTGCGCTGGCCACCCCCACCCACGACATGCGCATCCCGCGCAACCGCGCCGTCATCATGCTGGTGATCGATATGTCGCAGTCCATGCGGGCGACCGACGTCGAGCCCAACCGGCTCAAGGCCGCCGAACAGGCCGCCACCCAGTTCGCCGGCCAGCTCACGCCCGGCATCAACCTCGGGCTGGTCGGCTTCGCCGGCACGCCCTATCTGCTGGTGCCGCCGACCCCGCAACACCAGGCGACCATCGACGCGCTGAAGAAGCTGGATTTCGCCGACAGCACGGCCACCGGCGAAGCGATCTTCACCGCCCTGCACGCGGTCAGCGCCACCGGGGTCGCCGGCGGCGACACTCCCCCGCCGGCCCGCATCGTGCTGCTGTCCGACGGCGGCGAGAACAAGCCCTCCAATCCCAGCGATCCGCACGACGGCGTCTACACCGCGGCGCGGCTGGCCAAGGACGAGGGCGTGCCCATCTCGACGATCTCGTTCGGCACCAAGGGCGGCGAGATCGAGATGGACGGGCAGCGCATCGCCGTCCCGGTGTCGACGGACCAGATGAAGATGGTCGCCAAGCTGTCCGGCGGGCAGTCCTACACCGCCACCAACCTCGGCGAGCTTGAGAAGAGCTATAACGCCATCGAGAACGAGATCGGCTACCGCACGGTGCCGGGCCCGGGCAGCTCCGGCTGGCTGCGCCTCGGCGTGCTGACCGCCCTGATCGCGACCGCGCTGGCACTGCTGATCAACCGGCGCCTGCCCAGCTGAGGACTCAGGCGGGCAGCCTGCGGTTCAGCAGCAGACCGGCCAGGATGGCACCGGCCATGGCGAAGGCGCCGAGCAGCATCCAGGCCAGACTCGCGTCGCCCTTCACGGTTTCGTAGCCGATCTGGCGCTGCAGCGTCGAGTACACGTCCTTCAGCGATTCCAGGCTGTCCGCGTGGAACGCCTGGCCGTCGGTGATCTCGCAGATCTTCTGCAGCGTCTGGTCGTCCACCGGAACCGGGATGGTGGCGCCCTCGTAGTCGACGGTGCCGTACGGGGTGCCGAACGAGATCGTCGAGATCTGCACGCCCTCGGCCTTGGCGGCCCGGGCCGCGGTGAACGCCCCCTGCGGCGCGTTGGGGTCCAGCGGGACGTTCTCGGCACCGTCGGATTCCAGCACGATCCGCGCCGGCGGCGGCCCGTCGCCGCCACCCATCACCGAGCCGACCGTCGCGATCGCCTGCAGCGCGGTGAAAAGGCCTTCTCCCGTGGCGGTTTTCGGGGCCGGCTGCAGGCTGTCGATGCCCGCTTTCACCGCGCCGCGGTTGGTCGTCGGTGGAACCAGCAGCGTGGCGTTGGCCGCGAACTCGACCAGCCCCAGGTTGATCGCCGGGGTCAGCTGGTCGGCGAATTGCTTGCCGGCCTCCTTGGCCGCGGCGAGGCGGTTGGGTGGCACATCGTTGGAGGCCATCGACTCCGACACGTCGATCACCAACATCACGACCGCGCGGTTGAGCGGAATTCGCACGTCCGACGTCGGCCCGGCCATCGCGGTGGTCAGCAGCACCAGCGAGGTGGCGAGCAGGATGGTCGGGACGTGCCGCCACTTGCTGGGCCGCGGCGGCGCGACGCGCTCGAGCACCTCCATGTTCGCGAACCGCAGCACGCGACGACGACGGGCGAATTGCTGCACCACGTAGAGGCCGATCACCAGCAGCACGATCAGCAGGACCAGGAAGAACCAGGCGTTCTGGAAACCCGTGAGCGACACCGGTCCCAGCAGGGGCACCTTCATGTCCAGCCACACTATGCGCCGACCGGGGGCGGTGCATGGGCCGCCGCCCGGGGATTAGCCGGCGACGAGATCGCGACGCTGGGTGAACTTGATGTCCAGGCTGCGCAGGTGCGTCTGCAGCCCGGCGTCCTGGACGGGGATCAGGTGGGCGGGCTGATCGGTCTCGTTGTAGTGGGCGTGCCACATGCCCGGCGGCGTGGTGAACGCACAACCGGCCCGCCAGTCCACCCGGGTGGGATCGATGATGTCGCCGCGCTCGTCGAGTCGGGTGCCCAGCAGCGTGTAGCAGCCGGACTCCGGCGCATCCAGGATGAGATCCAGCGCGACCGACTGGTGCCGGTGCGGGCGCTGCACCTGGTTGGGCGGCAGCACGCCGAACATGGCCCACAGCACGTGGGTGATGGTCAGCGTCTGCTCCTGGTTGGCATTGGCCAGCAGCACGCTGACCCGGCTCTTGTCGTTCGCGCCGGGGCGCGACGCGATCTGCTCCAGCTTGGCCACCGCGTCGGCGCGGCGGAACTTGGTCGCCGCAAAGCGCGGCTGGGTCGCCTCGGCGCCCAGGTAGCGCATCAGCGGCTCGTCGTGCACCCAGTAAATGGCCGTGTCGGTGGCGGCGTAGAACACGGAATGGCTGCCGGCGGGCAGCGTCACGAAATCGCCCTTCTCCCACTCGATCAGCCGGCCGTTGACCGCCGCGAAACCGCGCCCGTAAAGCACGTAGTACAGCTGCGAGGTGGCGTTGGGGCTGGTGTCGACCTGCTCTTTGGCGCGGATGCTGATGAAGTTGGCCAACAGCGCCGGGCTGGTCGCCGCGCCGGTGCCGATGCCGATGCCGAGCTCCCCGGACAGATCCAGCGGGATCACGCCGGTCGGCGCGTCGAGGTAGATCTCGGGATCGAATCGCTTCACCGGAACCGGCGGGACGTGCCCGGACCCAATCGGGTTGGCCGCCTTGGAGTACTCGAAGTACTCAGCCTGCTGCGCCCACTCCTCGAAACGGCCCTCGAACCCGAACTCGGCCACATTGATCATCGGTGCCGGGATCGTCGGATCCAGGTTGGGCGTCACCAGCTGCTGGGTGGTGGGCATCTCGGGTCTCCCTCTGCCGCTCGGATGTGTCTCGTATCTGAATAGTATTTATCTTGTATCTCAGTGCCGGGAATGTCAATCTCCGCAGGTAGGACCCAGGGTGTACGGTCTTCACCACGCTTGAGATACGACTTAGCTACAAGAGCGAGGTGCGATGGCAGCAAGGGACCCCCGGCCGGGCACGGCCAAGGACCGCGCGCTGGACTACGTCAAGACCCAGGTGCTCACCGGCGAGTTCCCCGGCGGCGAGCTGATCAGCGAGGGCGACGTCGCCGCCGCACTGGGGATGTCGCGCACCCCGGTGCGCGAAGCGTTCCTGCGGCTGGAGGCCGACGGGCTGCTGCGGCTCTACCCGCAGCGCGGCGCCCTGGTGGTCCCGGTCTCACCCGACGAGGTGCGGGCGGTGATGGAGGCACGGCTGGTCCTCGAGCAGTTCGCGGCCGGCAAGGTGGTCGGCCGCGGCCCGGCCGTCTGTGCCGCGGTCTTCGAACGGCAATCGGACGAACTGCGGCGGCAGCGCGACGCCGCGGCGGCCGCCGACTGGCGGGAGTTTTTGGAGTCTGACCGCGCCTTCCACGCGATCACGCTGGAGGAGTCGGGCAACGCCATCCTGGCGAGTTTCTATTCGATGTTGCGCGACCGCCAGATGCGGATGATCGGGGAATCGGCGCTGCGCGAACCCGATCGGGTGGCGACGATCCTGGCGGAACACCGGGGCATCGCGGAAGCGTTGCGCGACGGCGACTTACCGCGCGTCCTGCGGGCGGTGCAGACCCACCTGGCCAGCACGGTGCGGGCCATGGGACTCTCCGTGCAGCCGGACCCGTTCTGGGCTACCGGATTTGGCGCTCATGGCGCAGACTGATCGATAGCCCGGGGGAAGCCGTGCCGGGTCCGGACATGAGGGGGCACGATGGCCTGGACGATCTATGCGGGAGTCCGCGACGCCCCGCCGCCACCGGCACCGCCGATCGCCCCGCCGCCGCCCATGGCACCGCCGCCGGACCCCTCCATCGGGATGCCGGGACACATCTAGCGAGGAGCCGTCCGGCCTAGCCGATCAGCACGGCATAGCGCGGCTTGATCACCTCGTCGATGATCGCCAGCCGCTCGTCGAACGGGATGAACGCGGACTTCATCGCGTTGATGGTGAACCGCTCGAGGTCACTCCACCCGTAGCCGAAAGCCTCGACCAATCGGTGCATTTCGCGACTCATGAAGGTGTCGCTCATCAGCCGGTTGTCGGTGTTGACGGTCACCCGGAAGCGGGTGCGGGCCAGCAGATCGAACGGATGCTCGGCGATGCTCTTGACCGCGCCGGTCTGCACGTTGGAACTGGGACACAGTTCCAGTGGAATCCGCTTGTCCCGCAGGATCGATGCCTGTTGGCCCAGCCGGACCCGTCCGTCGACCAGCACGTCGATGTCGTCGACGATGCGCACGCCGTGGCCCAGCCGATCCGCGCCGCAGAAGGCGATCGCCTCATGGATAGACGGCAGCCCGAACGCCTCGCCGGCATGAATGGTGAAGCGCGCGTTGTGGTCTCGCATGTACTCGAAGGCATCCAGGTGGCGGGTCGGCGGGTTGCCCGCCTCGGCGCCGGCGATATCGAATCCGACAACTCCCTTGTCCCGGAACCGGATTGCCAGCTCGGCGATCTCCCGGGACACCGCCGCGTGCCGCATGGCGGTCACCAACAGGCGCACCACGATCGGGCGTCCCGCTGCCGCACATGCCTTCTCGCCGTCGGCGAAACCGGCCAGCACGGCGTCGACGATCGCATCGAAGGACAGCCCCCGGTCGATGTGCAGCTCGGGAGCGAACCGGATCTCGGCGTAGACCACCGAGTCCTCGGCCAGATCCTCCACGCACTCGTACGCGACCCGGTGCAGCGCCTCGGGTGTCTGCATCACCGCCACGGTGTGCGAGAACGGCTCCAGGTAGCGCTCCAGCGAGCCGCTGTGCGAACGGGTGCGAAACCACGTCGCCAGCTCGTCGATGTCGGTGGCGGGCAGCCCGTCGTAGCCGATCTGCCCGGCGATGTCCAGCACGGTCGACGGGCGCAGGCCGCCGTCGAGGTGATCGTGCAGCAGGGCCTTGGGGGCCTTTCTGATCTGCTCCAGCCCCAGCGGTGCGGTCATGTCGCGATCCGATCGATGATCAGCGGCCGGGAAGCCGGTGGTTCGTCGTCGACGCTCCACCCGCCGTCCAGCTCGGCGAGCGCAGCGCCGAAGCGCTCCGGGGTTTCGGTGTAAAGGGTGAACAACGGCTCACCGGCCGTGACCGGTTCGCCGGGGCGGCGGTGGATCCGGATACCGGCGCCCGACTGCACCCGTTCGGCCGGACGGGACCTGCCCGCACCGAGCCGCCATGCCCCCAGCCCCACTGCCATCGCGTCGATATCGCCCATTGTGCCGCCCCGGGGCGCGTTCACGGTCTCGGCATGCCCAGCGATCGGCAACGGCACCGACAGATCACCGCCCTGGGCCGCGACGAGCCGGCGAAACCGGTCCATAGCGGTGCCGTCGCGCAAGGTGTCGGCGGGGTCGCGGTCGTCGACGCCGGCGAGCTCGAGCATCTCTTCGGCCAGCCGCAGCGTCAGCTCGACGACGTCGGGCGGCCCGCCGCCGGCCAGCACCTCGAGCGACTCTGCGACCTCGAGCGCATTGCCGACGGTCGCGCCCAGCGGGCGGTTCATGTCCGTCAACAGCGCGCGGGTGGGCACCCCGTGCGCCGCACCCAGCTCGACCATGGTGTGCGCCAGTTCGCGGCTCTGCGCCTCCGTGGCCATGAACGCTCCGGAACCCACCTTCACGTCGAGCACCAGCGCCCCGGCCCCCTCCGCCAGCTTCTTGCTCATCACCGAGCTGGCGATCAGCGGCAGCGACTCGACGGTGGCGGTGATGTCGCGCAGCGCATACAGCTTGGCGTCGGCCGGGGCCAGATCACCGGCGGCGAAGATGGCCGCCCCGACCTCGCGCAGCTGGTCGCGCACGCGCCGGCTGGACAGCTCGGCGGTGAACCCGGCGATGGATTCCAACTTGTCCAGGGTGCCGCCGGTGTGGCCGAGCCCGCGGCCCGACGCCTGCGGCACCGCCGCGCCGCAGGCCGCGACGATCGGCACCAGGGGCAGGGTGATCTTGTCGCCCACCCCGCCGGTGGAGTGCTTGTCCACCGTGGGCACGCCCAGGTCGCTGAAATCGAGCGTCTCGCCCGACGCCAGCATCGCCGCGGTCCACCGGGCGGTCTCGCCGCGGTCCATGCCGCGCAACAGGATCGCCATCAGCAGCGCCGCCATCTGTTCCTCGGCCACCCGGCCGTCGGTGTAGGCGCCGACGATCCAGTCGATGGCGGCGTCGGACAACCGGCCGCCGTCACGCTTGGTCCGGATCACCGTGGGCGCGTCGAATGCGGGCGCCATCAGCCGCGCCCCGCGGCCAGATCGTCGGGGCCGAAGGCGTCCGGCAGCAGGTCGCCGAGCCGGCGCGGCCCGCCCGGATGGTCGATCAGCAGCTCCGGGCCGCCGTGTTCCAGCAGCACCTGACGGCACCGCCCGCACGGCATCAGCACCGAGCCCCGCCCGTCGACGCACGCCAGCGCCACCAGGCGGCCGCCGCCGGTGGAATGCAGGGCGCACACCACCGCACATTCGGCACAGAGACCAAGGCCATATGAGATGTTCTCCACATTGCAGCCGGTGACCACGCGGTGATCGTCGACCAGCGCGGCCGCCCCGACCCGGAATCGCGAGTAGGGTGCATAGGCACCCGCAGACACCTCGATTGCCTTGTCCCGCAACATTTTCCAGTCGATCTCAGGCATAACGAAACCCCGCTCACCCATGGCCGATTCCGACAGTCACCCTAGTCGCAAAACGGCGTTTCGCTTGACGGACATTGGCGCAGGCCGCGCCGCGACCGAGATAAGCTCAAGTGCCCGGCGTGACTGACGTTGAAGTCGGAAGAAGGCGGTGAGGACTGGGGTGACGACGCAACCGACGACCGCGGATCCGGCGGCACCGGTATCGGCTCCATCGCGCAAACGCAGGCCACCACGGACGCTGTACCGGGGCGACCCCGGCATGTGGTCGTGGGTGCTGCACCGGATCAGCGGCGCGACGATCTTCTTTTTCCTGTTCGTCCACGTCCTGGACGCCGCGATGCTGCGGGTCAGCCCGCAGACCTACAACGCGGTGATCCACGACTACCAGATGCCGATCGTCGGCCTGATGGAATACGGCCTGGTCGCCGCGGTGCTCTTCCACGGCCTGAACGGGATCCGGGTGATCCTGATCGACTTCTGGTCCGAGGGCCCGCGCCACCAGCGGCTGATGTTCTGGATCGTCGGCGTCGTGTTCCTGCTGCTGATGGTCCCGGCCGGCGTGGTGACGGTCATCCACATGCTGGGGCACTTCCGATGAGCAGTCCCGACCTTCAGCTCGGACGCGGCCAGGTGGCGCCGGTCCGGCAGCGCAGCCACGACCGGCCCGCCAGCCTGGACAATCCCCGCTCGCCGCGGCGGCGGGCCGGCATCCCCAACTTCGAGAAGTTCGCCTGGCTGTTCATGCGGTTCTCCGGGATCGCGTTGTTCGTGCTGGCGATCGGCCACCTGTTCATCATGCTGATGTGGGACGACGGCGTGTACCGCATCGACTTCAACTACGTGGCGCAGCGCTGGGCGTCGCCGTTCTGGCAGTTCTGGGACCTGGCGCTGCTGTGGCTGGCGCAGCTGCACGGCGGCAACGGCCTGCGCACCATCATCGACGACTACAGCCGCAAGGACAGCACCCGGTTCTGGCTCAACAGCCTGCTGCTGTTGTCCATGGCGTTCACCCTGGTGCTGGGTACCTACGTGCTGCTGACATTCGACCCGAATATCGGAGGCTGACATGTTTGCGCCACCTCCTCCCCATCGCTTCGCTCTGCATCGTCGGAGGCTGACATGTTTGCGCCACCTCCTCCCCATCGCTTCGCTCTGCATCGTCGGAGGCTGAGCAGGTGATCTCCCAACACCGATACGACGTGGTGATCGTCGGCGCCGGCGGGGCCGGCATGCGCGCCGCGGTGGAGGCCGGGCCGCGGGTTCGCACGGCGGTGCTGACCAAGCTCTACCCCACCCGCAGCCACACCGGCGCCGCCCAGGGCGGCATGTGCGCGGCGCTGGCCAACGTCGAGGACGACAACTGGGAGTGGCACACGTTCGACACCGTCAAGGGCGGCGACTACCTCGCCGACCAGGACGCCGTGGAGATCATGTGCAAGGAAGCCATCGACGCGGTGCTGGACCTGGAGAAGATGGGGATGCCGTTCAACCGCACCCCCGAGGGCCGCATCGACCAGCGCCGCTTCGGCGGGCACACCCGCGACCACGGCAAGGCCCCGGTGCGCCGGGCCTGCTACGCCGCCGACCGCACCGGCCACATGATCCTGCAGACGCTGTACCAGAACTGCGTGCGGCACGACGTGCAGTTCTTCAACGAGTTCTACGCGCTGGACCTGGTTTTGACGCAGACGCCCAGCGGGCCGGTGGCCGCCGGCGTGGTCGCCTACGAGCTGGCCACCGGCGACATCCACGTCTTCCACGCCAAGGCGATCGTGCTCGCCACCGGCGGGTCGGGCCGGATGTACAAGACCACCTCCAACGCGCACACGTTGACCGGCGACGGCCTCGGCATCGTCTTCCGCAAGGGACTTCCGTTGGAGGACATGGAGTTTCACCAGTTCCACCCCACCGGCCTGGCTGGCCTGGGCATCCTGATCTCCGAGGCGGTGCGCGGTGAGGGCGGCCGGCTGCTCAACGCCGACGGCGAGCGCTTCATGGAGCGTTATGCCCCGACGATCGTCGACCTGGCACCGCGCGACATCGTGGCCCGCTCCATGGTTTTGGAGGTCCTGGAGGGCCGCGGCGCCGGACCCAACAAGGACTACGTCTACATCGACGTCCGCCACCTCGGCGAGGACGTGCTGGAGGCCAAGCTGCCCGACATCACCGAGTTCGCCCGCACCTATCTGGGTGTGGACCCGGTGCACGAGCTGGTCCCCGTATACCCGACCTGCCACTACGTGATGGGCGGCATCCCCACCACCGTCACCGGACAGGTGTTGCGGGACAACACTTCTACAGTGCCGGGGCTGTATGCGGCCGGCGAGTGTGCATGCGTGTCGGTGCACGGGGCCAACCGGCTGGGCACCAATTCGCTGCTGGACATCAACGTGTTCGGCCGCCGCGCCGGCATCGCCGCGGCCAATTACGCGCGGGGACACGACTTCGTGGACATGCCGCCGCAGCCCGAGGCGATGGTCGTCGGCTGGGTCGGCGACATCTTGAGCGAGCACGGCAACGAGCGCGTCGCCGACATCCGCAACGCGTTGCAGCAGTCGATGGACAACAATGCCGCCGTGTTCCGCACCGAGGAGACGCTCAAGCAGGCGCTCACCGACATCCACGCGCTCAAGGAGCGCTACGCCCGAATCACCGTGCACGACAAAGGGAAACGGTTCAACAGCGACCTGCTCGAGGCCATCGAACTGGGCTTCCTGCTGGAGCTCGCCGAGGTCACCGTCGTCGGGGCGTTGAATCGCAAGGAGTCTCGCGGCGGCCACGCCCGCGAGGACTATCCCAACCGCGACGACGTCAACTTCATGCGCCACACCATGGCCTACAAGCAGGGCACCGATCTGCTGAGCGACATCACGCTGGACTTCAAGCCCGTCGTGCAGACTCGCTACGAACCCAAGGAGCGCAAGTACTGATGGCTGTCGATTCAGACGTCGAGACCAGCCTGGAACCACCCCTGCCGCCGGTTCCGGACGAGGCGGTCATGGTGACCGTGAAGATCGCCCGGTTCAATCCCGACCAGCCCGACGCCCACGCGGAAACCGGTGGCTGGCAAAGCTTTCGGGTGCCGTGTCTGCCCAGCGACCGGATGCTCAACCTGCTGATCTACATCAAGAGCTACCTGGACGGGACGCTGACCTTCCGACGCTCCTGCGCGCACGGGGTGTGCGGCTCGGACGCCATGCGCATCAACGGCGTCAACCGGCTGGCGTGCAAGGTGCTGATGCGCGACCTGCTGCCGGCGCGCAAGAAGGGGAAACCGGGGAAGGCACTGACCATCACGGTCGAGCCGATCCGTGGGCTGCCGGTGGAGAAGGACCTGGTGGTCGACATGGAGCCGTTCTTCGACGCCTACCGGGCGGTGAAACCGTACCTGATCACCACCGGCAACCCGCCGACCCGCGAACGCATTCAGAGCCCGACCGACCGCGCCCGCTACGACGACACCACCAAGTGCATCCTGTGCGCGGCGTGTACCACCAGTTGCCCGATCTTCTGGCACGAGGGCAGTTACTACGGCCCGGCGGCGATCGTCAACGCGCATCGCTTCATCTTCGACAGCCGCGACGAGGCCGCCGCCGAGCGCCTGGACATCCTCAACGAGGTCGACGGCGTGTGGCGCTGCCGCACCACGTTCAACTGCACCGAGGCCTGTCCGCGCGGCATCCAGATCACCAAGGCGATCCAAGAGGTCAAGCGCGCGATCATGTTCTCGCGCTAGGCGCGCCCCCTCCGGCCGCGAGCGTCACGCCAGGGTGACGTTCAGCACCGAGCGTCACACCAGCGTGACGCGCAGGCGCTGGTTCCCGAGGCCCGTCACACTTCGCGGGCCTGCCTCGTCTGACGGATATGACACAGAAAACCCGCATCGAGCCCCTGCCACCCAAGCGCACCGGATTGCTGGCCCGGGCCATGTACCGGATCGCCAAGCGGCGGTACGGCCAGGTCCCCGAACCGTTCACCGTTGCCGCACACCATCGCGGGCTGATGATCGCCGGCGCCTTGCACGAGACCATGCTGGACCGGGCGTCGAAAACCCTGCCGGTCAGCGTGCGCGAACTCGCGGTGCTCTGGACCGCACGCACGGTCGGCTGCTCGTGGTGTGTCGACTTCGGGTCCATGCTGCAGCGGCTGGACGGCCTGGACATCACGCGCCTGAAGGAGATCGACAATTACGCCACCTCAACGGCATTCACCGACGACGAGCGCGCCGCCATCGCCTATGCCGATGCGATGACCACCGACCCGCACACCGTGACCGACGAGCAGGTCGCCGACCTGCGGGCCCGCTTCGGTGATGCCGGGGTGATCGAGCTGACCTACCAGATCGGTGTGGAGAACATGCGGGCGCGGATGAACACCGCGCTGGGCATCACCGAGCAGGGTTTCAACTCCGGCGACGCCTGCCGGGTGCCCTGGGCGACCGAGGCGACCTAGCTCAACGGGTCCGCAGCGGAGAGCCGGTGAATTTGTCGGGGTTGGCGACATCCCATAGGGCGCAGACCTTTCCGTCGCGCACCGTCGCGGCCATGATCCGCGGCATCATCTCCCGGTACCCGTCGCTGGCGGGGCAGCCGGGTGTGTAACCGCCCAGCTCGCCGTTGACCAGCCCCAGCTGGTACGAGTTGAACATCGCCGGGCCGTAGCGCTGGGCGAGGCCGAAGAAGAATCGGGCGACCTTGTCCGCACCGCGGATGACGTTGATTGCCGTGGGCGCCTTGCCATTCGCGTCGCCGGTCAGGATCACATCGGGGTGCAGCAGCGCCACCACGGCCTCCAGATCGCCGGATGCCATGGCGGCCAGCAACTTGCCGACGACCTCGTCGTGCGCCGGATCGGGCTCGGGCGCGGCCTCGGCCGAGACGGCCTTGCGGGCCCGCGACGCGAGTTGCCGGGCGGCGGCCTCGTTGGTCCCCAGCACCTGCGCCACCTCCGCGAACGGCACGGCGAACCCGTCGTGCAGCACGAAGGCGACCCGCTGATCGGGCGACAACCGCTCCAGCACCACCATGGCCGCGAACCGCGCGTCCTCGCCGGCCACCACCGCCGACAGCGGGTCGGCCGCTTGAGAGTCCGAGAAGCCGGTGACCACCGGCTCGGGCAGCCAGTTGCCGGTGTAGGTCTCGCGACGATGCGCGGCCGACCGCAACCGGTCCAGGCCCAGCCTGCTCACCACCGTGGTCAGCCAGGCCCGCAGGTCGGTGATCTCCGTTCGGTTTTCGGGGTCCTGCTTGTGCCAGCGCAGCCACGCATCCTGGACGATGTCCTCGGCGTCGGCCACGGTGCCGGTGAGCCGGTAGGCGACCGACATGAGGTGGGGCCGTAACGACTCGAACTCGCTGACCTGCTGTGCTGAGGTCATGTGATCGAGCCTAGCCCGGCGACGGCGAGCGCCGAAACGGCGCGAGCGAGGAGCCGGGCCATCGAGCCTAGCCCGGCGACGGCGAGCGCCGAAACGGCGCGAGCGAGGAGCCGGGCCATCGAGCCTAGCGTTAGGCTCCACACGACATGACTGACAACCTGTGGCTGCACTTCGCCCGGCACGGTCCGGACATCACGCCGCCGATCATCACCCGCGGCGAGGGCGTCACCATCTTCGACGACCGCGGCAAGGCCTACCTCGACGGCCTGTCCGGACTGTTCACCGTGCAGGTCGGCCACGGCCGCACCGAACTCGCCGAGGTCGCCGCCCGGCAGGCGAGCACGCTGGCGTTCTTCCCGCTGTGGGGCTACGCGACTCCACCCGCGATCGAGCTCGCCCAACGCCTCGCCGGCTACGCCCCGGGCGACCTGAACCGGGTCTTCTTCACCACCGGCGGCACCGAGGCCGTCGAGACCGCCTGGAAGCTGGCCAAGCAGTACTTCAAGCTCACCGGCAAACCCGGTAAGCACAAGGTGATTTCGCGATCGGTCGCCTACCACGGCACCACTCAGGGCGCGCTGGCGATCACCGGGCTGCCGAAGTACAAGGCGCCGTTCGAGCCGGTGACGCCCGGCGGCTTCCGGGTGCCCAACACCAATTTCTACCGGGCGCCCGAGCCGTTCGGAACCGACCCGAAGGCCTTCGGGCAGTGGGCCGCCGACCGGATCGCCGAGGCCATCGAGTTCGAAGGCCCCGACACCGTGGCCGCGGTGTTCCTGGAGCCGGTGCAGAACGCGGGTGGCAGCATCCCGCCTCCACCAGGCTATTTCGAGCGGGTGCGCCAGATCTGCGACGAATACGACGTGCTGCTGGTCTCCGACGAGGTGATCTGCGCGTTCGGCCGGATCGGATCGATGTTCGCCTGCTCAGACTTCGGCTACGTGCCGGACATGATCACCTGCGCCAAGGGGATGACGTCGGGCTACTCGCCCATCGGCGCCATGATCGCCGACGACAGGCTGTTCGAACCGTTCAACGACGGCGCCACCATGTTCCCGCACGGGTATACCTTTGGCGGCCATCCGGTTTCGGCGGCCGTCGGGCTGGCCAACCTCGACATCTTCGAGCGTGAGGGTCTCAACGACCACGTCCGAACCCACGCCCCCGCCCTGCGCGCCACCCTGGACAAGCTCTACGACCTCCCGATCGTGGGCGACGTGCGCGGCGAGGGTTTCTTCTACGGCGTCGAACTGGTCAAGGACCAGGCGACCAAGCAGACATTCAGCGACGAGGAACGCCGCCCGCTGCTCGCCCGGGTCGGCGCGGCGCTGTTCGAGGCCGGGCTGTATTGCCGCACCGACGACCGCGGCGACTCCGTCATTCAGCTGGCGCCGCCGCTGATCAGCGGGCAGGCCGAGTTCGACACCATCGAGTCCATCCTGCGCGAGGTGCTGACGCGGGAGTCCGCGCGGCTCTAAAGTCCTGGGCATGGCGCGCAAACCCCGTATCCACCCGGTCCGGTGGCAGCCGCCGCCGGTCGACCCGTTGCCCGACATGCCGGCGCCGGGCGTCACCGTCGTCCCGTTGCCCGGCAACGGTCCCGAGGATGTCGTCGTCGACACGGCCGGCCGGTTGTGGACAGGCCTCGACGACGGGCGCATCGTGCGGATTGACGCCGACGGCGACAACCCCACCGTTATCGCCGATACCGGCGGGCGCCCGCTCGGTCTGCACGTCGCCCGCGATGGCCGAATCCTGATCTGTGACAGCCATCGCGGATTGCTCACGCTGGACCCGGCCAGCGGCACGCTTGAAGTGCTGGTCGAATCGGTGGCCGGCAGGCGGCTCAAGTTCTGCTCCAACGTCACCGAAACAGCCGACGGCACAATCTATTTCACCGAGTCCACGAGAGACTTTCATTTCGAGCACTTCGGCGCCCCGATCCTGGAGGCGCGCGGAACCGGCGGCTTGTTCCGCTTCGGCACGGACGGCACCGTCACCACGCTGCTCGACGGGCTGTACTTCGCCAACGGGCTGACGGCGACGGCCGACGGGTCGGCGCTGGTCTTCGCCGAGACCCAGGGGCGCCGGCTGTCCAAGTACTGGTTGACCGGGCCGCGGGCCGGATCGGTGACGCCGTTGGCGGTGCACCTACCCGGCATGCCCGACAACATATCCACCGGTGCCGACGGCCGCATCTGGACCGCGATGGTCACCGAGGCGAACCCGGCGCTGGAATCGCTGTTCCCGCGCGCCCCAATCATCCGCAAGCTGGTGTGGCGGCTGCCCGAGCGGGTGCAACCGAAGATCAAGCCGGAGATTTGGGCGGTCGCGTTCGATCCGGACAGCGGCGGCGCCGTCGCCGGCCTGCGCACCCGGCATCCGGACTTCGGCGCCGTCACCGGTCTGGTCGAGGCGGCCGGCAAGCTCTGGATGAGCACGATCAGCTACCCGACCCTCGCGCAGGTGGACTTGGCGGCCACCAAGCTCTAGCGGGCCGCCCGCTTCACCGCGTCGGCGGCCATCAGTACCTCACGCGAATGGGCCGGCGACGAGGCGTTGGCCAGCCGCGTCAACGCGTTACAGAGCCACGCGAGCGATGACCGCAGCTCGGGATCCGATGTGGACTCGCGAAGCTGCCTGAGTTCGGCCAGCACCTGCTCGGTCCCCGCGCGCTGCACCTGGGTCGCCTTCTCGGCCTGCCTGAGCAGTTGGTCCAGCGACCGCGGACCCGTCGACCACAACCGAAACCTTGGAATAGCGGTCAGTGTAGGCGTTCGGTGCGGTCATCGCGCGCCGGCGGCCTGGTAACTCGTGCTTGTAACTTGTGCCCCATCAGTCACAGCGCGGCTCCCGCGAATCTGGCGCGCGATCGCCTAGTCTGCAACCACGATGATCCCGTTACGTTCCGCATCATGCCTGGCAGCGGCGCTTTTCCTGGTGGCCGCCCCGGTCACGCTGGCAGCGCCGGCGACATTGCCGCTCGGGATGCCGCTCGGGATGCCGCTCGGGATGCCGCTCGCCACGGCCGAACCAGCCCCCGGACCCAATGCCGCGCCTCCGGACTGCCCGTACAAGGTGAACACCCCGAAGGCCGTGGATTCGTCGGAGGCCCCCACCGCCGGCGACCCGCCGATCCCGCTGGCGGTGCCCGCCAAGCCGGTCGGCGGCGACGCGCTGAGCAGCTGCGGGATCGTCGCCGCGCCAAACACGCCGGCCCTGCCCAACGACGTCTCCGCCGAGGCCTGGCTGGTGGCGGACCTGGACAGCGGCGCGGTGATCGCGGCCAAGGACCCGCACGGGCGGCACCGCCCGGCCAGCATCATCAAGGTGCTCGTCGCGATGGCCTCCATCAACGCGCTCAACCTGAACAAGGCGGTCCCGGGAACCGCCGACGACGCCGCCGCCGAGGGCACCAAGGTCGGCGTCGAGGAGGGCGGCGTCTTCACCGTCAACCAGCTGCTGCACGGGCTGCTGATGCACTCCGGCAACGACGCCGCCCACGCGCTGGCGATGCAGCTGGGCGGCATGCAGCAGGCGCTGGAGAAGATCAACGTGCTGGCCGTCAAGCTGGGCGGTCAGGACACCCGGGTGGCATCGCCGTCGGGACTGGACGCGCCCGGCATGAGCACCTCGGCCTACGACATCGGGCTGTTCTACCGCTATGCCTGGCAGAACCCGACGTTCGCCGACATCGTCGCGACGCGGACCTTCGACTTCCCCGGCCATGGCGATCACCCGGGCTACGAGCTGGAAAACGACAACCAGCTGCTCTACAAGTATCCCGGCGCGCTGGGCGGCAAGACCGGCTACACCGACGACGCCGGCCAGACATTCGTCGGCGCCGCCAACCACGACGGGCGCCGGTTGGTGGCGGTGCTGCTGCACGGGACGCGGCAGCCGATCGCCCCGTGGGAACAGGCCGCGCACCTGCTGGACTACGGCTTCTCCACCCCGCAGGGCACCCAGGTCGGCTCGCTGATCGCGCCCGACCCATCCCTGGCGCCGGCCAAGCGCGACACCGCCGCCGACCCGGTCGCGAACAACGCTGCGGCGGGCGACATCATCGGTTCGGCGGACGCCATGCCGATCCGGGTCGGCGTGGCGGTGATCGGGACGATCGTGGTGTTCGTGCTGATCATGATGGCGCGCTCGATGAACCGCCGACCGCAACACCGCTGAGCGGTGCCCACTGTGTCGCGGCGCGGTCTGCTGGTCGGGCTGACCGCCGCCAGCGTCGGCGTCATCTACGGCTACGACCTGTCCATCATCGCCGGGGCGCAGTTGTTCATCACCGAGGACTTCGGATTGTCCACGCGCCAGCAGGAATTGCTCACGACGATGGTGGTGATCGGCCAGATCGTCGGGGCGCTCGGCGCCGGCGTGCTGGCCAACGTGATCGGGCGGAAAAGGTCGGTGGTGCTGATCCTGTTCGCCTACACGGTTTTCGCGCTGCTGGCCGCATTCTCGCTGTCGCTGCCGATGCTGCTGACCGCGCGGCTGCTACTGGGTCTGACCATCGGCGTGACGGTGGTGGTCGTCCCGGTGTACGTGGCGGAATCGGCCCCGACGGCGGTGCGCGGCTCGCTGCTGACGGCCTATCAACTGGCCATCGTCAGCGGGCTCATCGTCGGCTACCTGACCGGATACCTGCTGGCCGGCACGCACAGCTGGCGCTGGATGCTGGGACTGGCCTGCGTGCCCGCATTGCTGTTGCTGCCGTTGGTGATTCGGATGCCCGACACGGCCCGGTGGTACGTGTTGAAGGGCCGGATGGACGACGCCCGCCGGGCGCTGCTGCGGGTCGAACCCACCGCACAGGCCGACGACGAGCTCGCCGAGATCGGCCGCGCACTCAGCGAGGCCACCCCCGGCACCAAGGGCGCCGGCTCCGAGATGCTGCGGCCCCCGTACCTGCGGGCCACCGTCTTCGTGGTCGTCCTCGGCTTTTTGATCCAGATCACCGGGATCAACGCGATCATCTATTACAGTCCCCGAATCTTCCAGGCCATGGGCTTCACCGGTAACTTCGCGCTGCTGGGGCTGCCGGCGTTGCTCCAGGTCGCCGGGCTGGCGGCCGTCGGCGTGGCCCTGCTGCTGGTCGATCGGGTGGGGCGGCGGCCAATCCTGTTGTGCGGCACCGCGATGATGATCGTCGCCGACGTCGTGCTGATGGCCGTGTTCGGCCGGGGCTTCGGCGCCCCGATCGCCGGGTTGGCCGGCATCCTGCTGTTCATCATGGGCTACACCATGGGCTTCGGCTCCCTGGGCTGGGTGTACGCCAGCGAAAGCTTCCCGTCCCGGCTACGCTCGATCGGGTCGAGCACCATGTTGACCTCCAACCTGGTGGCTAACGCCATCATCGCCGCCGTCTTCCTGAGCCTGCTCCATTCCCTGGGCGGCGCAGGAACTTTCGCGCTGTTCGCGTCGCTCGCCGCGGTCGCGTTCGTCTTCGTCTACCGCTATGCGCCGGAGACCAAGGGCCGCCAGCTCGAGGACATCCGCCACTTCTGGGAAAACGGCGGCCGATGGCCGTGATCGCCGCGGGCACCATGGTGCTCGACGGTCGGGTCTGCCGCCCGGGTTGGCTCGAAACCACCGGCGGACGGATCGCGGCCTGCGCGCCCGGGGCGCCGCCCCGCCCGGCCGACCGGAACTTCCCCGATTGCACTGTGGTGCCGGGCTTTATCGACATGCACGTCCACGGCGGCGGCGGCGCTTCCTACACCGACGCCGACGGCATCGCCGGCGCGGCCGCGTTTCACCTGCGGCACGGCACCACCACCACGCTGGGCAGCCTGGTGACCGCCGCGCCATCCGAATTGCTCAGCGGGGTGCGGGCGCTCGCCGAGGCCACCCGGGCAGGCACCGTCGCGGGCATCCACCTGGAGGGGCCGTGGCTGAGCCGGGCGCACTGCGGAGCCCACGACCGCACCCGGATGCGTGATCCGGACGCGGACGAGATCGACGCGCTGCTGGCCGCGGGCGGCGGCGCGATCAAGATGGTGACGCTGGCGCCCGAGCTGGCCGGGGCCGACGCGGCAATCCGCCGTCTCGTGGACGCGGGAGTCGTTGTGGCGGTAGGGCATACCGGCGCCACCTACGAGCAGACCAAGGCGGCGATTGACGCGGGCGCCACGGTCGGCACGCACTTGTTCAACGCGATGCCACCGCTGCACCATCGCGAACCCGGCCCGGCACTGGCCTTGCTGCGGGACCCGCGGGTGACCGTCGAGGTCATCGCGGACGGCGTGCACCTGCACCCCGACGTGGTGCGGGCGGTCATCGCGGCTGCCGGCGCGGAACGGGTCGCCACGATCACCGACGCGATCGCCGCGGCGGGCCGCGCCGACGGCGCATTTCGGCTCGGCGGGGTGCCCATCGATGTCGTCTCCGGTGTGGCACGGGTGCACGGGACGTCGACGATCGCGGGCAGCACTGCCACCATGGACCGGCTCTTTGGCACCGTGCACGCCGACGCAGGACTCGTCGCCGCGGTACAGACCACCGCCGCGACGCCGGCTCGAGCGCTCGGCCTACAGCGAGTGGGCGTGCTCGAAGCCGGCTATGACGCCGACCTTGTTGTGCTGGACGGTGATCTGCGCGTGTCGGCGGTCATGGTGCGCGGCGCCTGGCGCTAACGCAGCAAGCGGGCGATCCGGGAAAGTGTCAGCGCCCCAACGGCTCCCAACGCCATCGCGGTCAGCGTCTGGCGGTAACCCAGACCCTCGTCCAGGTGCACCCGCGGCGCGATGATCGCCGGCGCCGGAGGGGCAACGGGTTGACTGCGCGGATCCGTGGATGCTGTCGCCGCCCACGCGGTGCAGAACAGCACGAGATAGGCGGTGATGTAAGCGAACACCATCAACCCCAGCACCGGGCCGAACGTCGCGCCCGCCGGGCTGCGCAGCACCGTCCTCAGATAGATGGACGCCACCTGCTTGAACACCTCGAAGCCGATCGCCGCGATCAGCCCGGCCCGCATCGAATCGACCAGGCTGACCTTTTCGCGGGGCAGCCGGGCGATCATCCAGGTGAACAGCAGCCACGACACCAGCGTCGCGATCAGAATCGAGAACAGCCAGAAGAGCCAGTCGAACACCACAAACTGCGGTATGCCAAGCCATTTCAACAGCGCGGCCAGGGGCGCGGCATGGCCGACGGTGGTCAGCGCGACGGTGACGACGATCACCGCGAACGTCCCGACCATCGCCAGCAGATCGGAGAACTTGTTGTGCACGAAGCCCGGTGACTCGATCTGCTGGTCCCACCACATCTCCGTCAACGCCTGGCGCAGGTGCGATATCCAGCCCATGCCCGCCCACACCGCGGTGGCCAAACCGATGACCCCGACCGAAGTCCGGGCGTCGATGGCCGAGTTCATCAGCTCCTGCAGCTGATTGCCCAGTGTGCCGGTCACCTGGGAGCGGATGTGGTCGTCGATCGTGCTCAGCAGCTGCGGCCGCCGGGCCAGCACAAACCCGAAGGCCGCGAAACCGACCATGAGCAAAGGGAACAACGCGAAGATCGTGTAGTACGTGAGGCCGGCCGCGAAGAACCCGCCGTTGCGCTCGTCGAACCGCTTATAACCGCGCAGGACGTGGTCCAACCAGCCGTACCGGGCCCGCAGCCGGTCGAGGGCACCCGCCTTGGCCGGCTCGCTCATGGTGAACTCATCCTCGTTGCGGAAAGAAACCTAACCGATCGTAGACCCGCCGAACGGTTTCGCCGGCCACATCCTCGGCCCGCTGGGCCCCGGCCGCCAAAATCCCCTCCAATTCGGCTGGGTCGGCCAGCAATTCGTCGACGCGGGCCTTGATCGGGCCGACGAACTCGACGACCGCCTCGGCGGTCTCCTTCTTCAGGTCGCCGTAACCCCGTCCGGCGTAACCGTCCACGAGCTTGTCGACGCCGACTCCGGTGACCGCGGACTGGATGGTCAGCAGGTTGGACACGCCCGGCTTGGCGTCGGTGTCGAAGCGGATCTCCCGCTCGCTGTCGGTGACCGCCGAGCGAATCTTCTTCGCGGACGCGGCGGGATCGTCGAGCAGGTTGATCAAGCCGGCATCGGTGGCCGCCGACTTGCTCATCTTCGACGTCGGGTCCTGCAGGTCGTAGATCTTGGCGGTGGCCTTCGGGATCAGCAGGTCGGGAACCACGAACGTGTCGGGGAACCGGCTGTTGAACCGCTGCGCCACGTCCCGCGCCAGCTCGAGATGCTGGCGCTGGTCCTCGCCCACCGGCACCAGCTCGGCGTCGTAGGCCAGGACGTCGGCGGCCTGCAACACCGGATAGGTGAACAGGCCCACGGTGGTGGAGTCGCCGCCCTGGCGGGCCGACTTGTCTTTGAACTGCGTCATCCGCGAGGCCTGCCCGAAGCCGGTGAAGCAGCCCAGCACCCAGGCCAGCTGGGAGTGCGCGGGCACGTGGCTCTGCACGAAGATCGTGCTGCGGGCGGGGTCGATGCCGAGCGCCAGGTATTGGGCGGCCGTGGCCAGGGTCCGGCGCCGCAGCGCGTGGGGATCCTGGGGAATCGTGATGGCGTGCAGGTCGACCACGCAAAAGAAGGGCTCGTGATCGTCCTGCAGCGCGACCCACTGAGTGATGGCACCCAAGGCGTTCCCCAGGTGAAGCGAATCGGAGGTGGGCTGCACGCCGGAGAAGATCCGGCGGGATCCGGTAGCGGTGCTCATGATGCACCGATCTTTTCACGCGAAGCCGCCGGGCCTGCACAGACGGGTGCGCGCGGAGGCGGCTCGCTTGCGGTACCGGCGGTACCGCCTTTAATGTCGGCACTATGGGGAGTACCAGCAGCACGGGGACGCGGCCACCAATCCACCTCGGTTCCGGGGAGCCGGTCTTGTTGCTGCACCCGTTCCTGCTGTCCCAGGCGGTCTGGGAGGACGTCGCCCAGCGGTTGGCCGACACCGGCCGATACGAGGTTTTCGCCCCGACGATGGCCGGCCACAACGGCGGCGCCCCCGCGGGGACCTGGTTCTTGTCCTCGGCGGTGCTGGCCGACGACGTCGAGCGCCAACTCGACGAACTGGGCTGGGACACCGCGCACATCGTGGGCAACTCGCTGGGCGGCTGGGTCGCGTTCGAACTCGAGCGGCGCGGACGGGCGCGCAGCGTCATGGGCATCGCCCCGGCCGGCGGATGGACGCGCTGGAGCCCGGCCAAGTTCGAGGTGATCGCCAAGTTCATTCTGGGCATCCCGCTGCTGGTGCTGGCCGCGCTGTTCGGCCCGAGGGTGATGCGCCTGCCGTTCAGCCGCCAGCTGGCCACCTACGCGATCAGCGCCACGCCCGACGGGGTCAGCGACGCCCAACTGCTCGGCTGCATCGACGACGTCGCGCACTGCCCGGCCTATTTCCAGTTGCTGGTCAAGTCGCTGCTAATGCACGGGCTGCGGGAGCTGGCCGAGAACGCCGTCCCGGCGCACCTGGTGATCTGCGAAAAAGACCGAATCGTGCCCGCCCCCAGGTTCAGCAGGCATTTCACCACTCACTTGCCCGACGACCACCAAGTCACCGAGCTCGATGGCGTGGGGCACATCCCGATGTTCGAGGCGCCCGAGCGCGTCACCGAACTGATCATCGACTTCCTCGAGGAGTGCAGCCAAGCGAACCGGGGCGCCAACCCCTCGGCTAGTTAGCCAGCTTCTTTTCCAGGTTCTCGGCGATCGAGTTTAGGAATTGCTCGCTCTGCTGCCACTTCTGGTCGGGGCCGATCAGCAGGGCCAGGTCCTTGGTCATTTTCCCGCTCTCGACGGTGGAGACCACCACGTTCTCCAGGGTCTGCGCGAACTCGATCACCTCGGGGGTGTTGTCCAGCTTGCCGCGGTGCGCCAGTCCCCGCGTCCAGGCGAAGATGGACGCGATCGGGTTGGTCGAGGTCGGCTTGCCGGCCTGATACTGGCGGAAGTGGCGGGTGACGGTGCCGTGCGCGGCCTCGGCCTCGACCGTCTTGCCGTCGGCGGTCATCAGCACCGACGTCATCAGCCCCAGTGAGCCGTAGCCCTGCGCGACGAGGTCCGACTGGACGTCGCCGTCGTAGTTCTTGCAGGCCCAAACGTAGCCGCCCTCCCACTTCAGGCAGGCCGCGACCATGTCGTCGATCAACCGGTGCTCGTAGGTCAGTCCCTCGGCCTCGAACTTGTCCTTGAACTCCTCGTCGTAGACGCGCTGGAACTCGTCTTTGAACATGCCGTCGTAGGCCTTGAGGATGGTGTTCTTGGTGGACAGGTACACCGGCCATTTGGCGTCCAGCCCGTACTTCAGCGAGGCGCGCGCGAAGTCCCGGATGGAGTCCTTGAAGTTGTACATGCCCATCACCACGCCGCCGTCGGGGGGAATGGACACCACCTTGTGCACTATCGGCTCGCTGCCGTCGGCGGGGGTGAAAGTGATTGCGACGGTTCCGGGTTTGTCGACCTTGAAGTTCGTCGCCCGGTACTGGTCGCCGAAGGCGTGACGGCCGATGACGATCGGCTTGGTCCAGCCCGGCACCAGGCGCGGCACGTTCGAGATCACGATCGGCTCGCGGAAGATGGTGCCGCCCAAGATGTTTCGGATCGTGCCGTTGGGCGACAGCCACATCTTCTTCAGGTTGAACTCGGAAACCCGGGCCTCGTCGGGGGTGATGGTCGCGCATTTGACGCCCACGCCGTGCTTCTTGATGGCGTACGCGGCGTCGATGGTCACCTGGTCGTTGGTGCGGTCGCGGTTCTCGATGCCCAGGTCGTAGTAGTCCAGGTTGATGTCGAGGTGCGGCAGGATCAGCAGGTCTTTGATGAATTTCCAGATGACGCGGGTCATCTCGTCACCATCGAGCTCGACCACGCGGCCTTTGACCTTGATCTTGGCTTCGCCTGCCATGTCGAGTCCGGCTTCCTGCTTGCGGCCCTAGCCTGTCGAAGCCGCCAGCGCCTCGTTGAATGTCTTGCTCGGCCGCATGATCGCCGTCGTCTTCTCGGTGTCCGGCTGGTAGTAGCCGCCGATGTCGACCGCCTCGCCCTGCGCCTCGGCCAGTTCGGACACGACGCTGTCCTCGTTTTCACCCAACGACTCGGCCAGCGCGGCGAAGTGCTTGCGCAGCTCCTCGTCGTCGGATTGCGCGAGTTCCTGCGCCCAGTACAGCGCCAGGTAGAACTGGCTGCCGCGGTTGTCGAGCTCACCTGTCTTGCGCGATGGGCTCTTGTTGTTCTCCAGCAGCTTGCCGATCGCGGCGTCCAGCGTCTTGCCCAGCACCTTGGCGCGCTCGTTGTCGGTCTTGATGCCGATGTCTTCGAAACACGCTCCCAGAGCCAGGAATTCACCCAAGGAATCCCAGCGCAGGTGGTTCTCCTCGACCAGCTGGTGCACGTGCTTGGGCGCCGAACCACCCGCCCCGGTCTCATACATTCCGCCGCCGGCCATCAACGGCACGATGGACAGCATCTTGGCGCTGGTGCCCAGTTCCAGGATCGGGAACAGGTCGGTGAGGTAGTCGCGCAGGATGTTTCCTGTCGCGGCGATGGTGTCCTGTCCGCGCATCGCGCGCTCCAGCGTGTACCTCATGGCCCACACCTGCGGCATGATCTGGATCTCCAGGCCCTCGGTGTCGTAGTCCTTCAGGTACTTCTTGACCTTCTTGCGCAGCTCGACCTCGTGCGGCCGTTCGGTGTCCAACCAGAACACCACCGTCATGCCCGAATTGCGCGCCCGGGTGACGGCCAGCTTGACCCAGTCGCGGATCGCCGCGTCAGTGACGATGGGCATCCGCCAGATGTCGCCGGATTCCACGTTCTGGGTCAGCAGGACTTCCCCGGAGTCCAGGTCGACGATGTTGGCGACGCCGTCCTCGGGGATCTCGAACGTCTTGTCGTGCGAGCCGTACTCTTCGGCCTGCTGCGCCATCAGCCCGACGTTGGGAACCGTGCCCATCGTCCGCGGATCGAACTGCCCGTGGGTCTTACAGAAGTTGATGATCTCTTGGTAGATGCGGGAGAACGTCGACTCCGGGTTGACGGCCTTGGTGTCCTTCTGCCGTCCGTCGGCGCCCCACATCTTGCCGCCGGCGCGGATCATCGCCGGCATCGACGCGTCCACGATCACGTCGCTGGGCGAATGAAAGTTGGTGATGCCCTTGGCCGAATCGACCATGGCCAGTTCGGGGCGGTGTTCGTGGCAGGCGTGCAGGTCGCGGATGATCTCCTCGTGCAGCGACGCGGGCAGCGACTCGATCTTGTTGTAGAGGTCGACCAATCCGTTGTTGACGTCCACACCCAATTCGTCGAAGAGCGCCCCGTGCTTGGCGAAGGCGTCCTTGTAGAAGACCCTGACGGCGTGGCCGAAGACGATGGGGTGCGAGACCTTCATCATGGTCGCCTTGACGTGCAGCGAGAACATCACGCCGGTCTCATAGGCGTCCTGCATCTGCTCCTCGTAAAACTCCACGAGGGCCTTTTTGCTCATGAACATGGAGTCGATGACGTCGCCCTCGCGCAACTCGACCTTGGGCTTGAGCTCGAGGGTCTGCCCGCTCTCGGTCTCCAGCACCATCTTCACGTTGCGCGCGCGGTCCAGCGTCATCGACTTCTCGCCGTGGTAGAAGTCGCCTTGCTTCATAGTCGCGACGTGCGTGCGCGAGGCCGGCGACCAGTCGCCCATGCTGTGCGGGTGCTTGCGGGCGTACTCCTTGACGGCCTTGGGCGCGCGCCGGTCCGAGTTGCCTTGGCGCAGTACCGGGTTGACCGCGCTGCCAAGGCATTTGGCGTAGCGCGCACGGATTTCCTTGTCCTCGTCCGTCTTCGGATTGTGCGGAAAGTCCGGGATCTTGAATCCCTTGCCCTGCAGCTCCTTGATGGCGGCGATCAGCTGGGGAACCGAGGCGCTGATGTTCGGCAGCTTGATGATGTTGGTATCGGGGAGCTCCGTCAGCCGGCCCAGTTCACCCAGGTTGTCCGGCACCCGCTGTTCTTCGGTCAGGTGTTCGGGGAACTCGGCCAGGATCCGGGCCGCGACGGAGATGTCGCTGGTCTTGATCTCGATGCCTGCCGGCTCGGCGAAGGCGCGCACGATCGGCAGGAACGCGTAAGTCGCCAGCAGCGGCGCTTCATCGGTCAGTGTGTAGATGACGGTCGGTTGTTCGGCGCTCACGGTCCCTCTCCCGGCGTCAATGATGGGTTCGAATTTTGGGGGCTCAGCGTTCTGACTGCCACGTTATCAAGGGTGTTTGGACAGGTGTCGACCTGCACGTGTACCGCGAGGGTTGGCACCGGGTCGGCACAGTAAGATAGTCTTTGTATTGGTCATGAGCGCCAGCATCAAGCCCCGGCTTGCTGGCCGGCAACCCTCCAACCGCGGTGGGGTGCCCCGGGTGATGACCAGGTTGAGTAGCCACACAAACCGGCTATCCGGCAAGCGCGGGTCCGCCATGACGGGCCCCTGAGTAGACAGGGAAACGTGATGTGCATTCGCTCGGCCCATCCGCGCCTCATCGTGTGTCGCTGCTAATCCGCGCCCCCGGTTGACGCCCCCTTTCGGCGTCCCGGCCATCCGTTAGCAGACCCCTACCAGCAGAAAGCAACCCCGTGACCTCCGACAACGCCGATCACGAAGCCGCCCACGACACCGATCCGACAGCAAACTGGACATTCGAGACCAAGCAGGTGCACGCCGGTCAGCGGCCGGACCCGGCCACCAACGCCCGCGCCCTGCCGATCTACCAGACCACGTCGTACACCTTCGACGACACCACGCACGCCGCCGCCCTGTTCGGGCTGGAAGTGCCGGGCAACATCTACACCCGGATCGGCAACCCGACCACCGATGTCGTCGAGCAGCGCGTCGCCGCACTCGAGGGCGGGGTGGCGGCGCTGTTCCTGAGCTCCGGACAGGCCGCTGAGACTTTCGCCATATTGAACCTGGCTTGTGCCGGAGATCACATCGTCTCGAGCCCGCGGCTCTACGGCGGGACGTACAACCTGTTCCACTATTCGCTGGCCAAGCTCGGCATCGAGGTCACCTTCGTGGCGGATCCCGACGACCTGGATTCGTGGCAGGCGGCGGTGCGGCCGAACACCAAAGCCTTCTTCGGCGAGACGATCTCCAACCCGCAGATCGACATCCTGGACATCCCGGGAGTCGCCGGGGTGGCGCATGCCAACGGCATACCGCTGATCGTCGACAACACCATCGCGACGCCGTATCTGATCCAGCCGTTCAAACACGGCGCGGACATCGTCGTGCACTCGGCCACCAAATACCTCGGCGGGCACGGCTCGGCGATCGCCGGGGTCATCGTCGACGGCGGCACCTTCGACTGGACGCAGGGTCGCTTCCCGGGATTCACCACACCCGACCCGAGCTACCACGGCGTGGTGTTCGCCGAACTCGGTCCGCCGGCCTACGCGCTCAAGGCGCGCGTGCAGCTGCTGCGCGATCTCGGGTCGGCCGCGTCGCCGTTCAACGCGTTTTTGGTCGCCCAGGGCATCGAGACGCTGAGCCTGCGCATGGAGCGCCATGTCACCAACGCGCGACGCGTGGCCGAGTACCTGGCCGACCATGATGGCGTGTTGTCGGTCAACTACGCAGGCCTGCCCGGCTCGCCCTGGCATGAGCGCGCAAAGAAGCTGGCGCCCAAGGGAACCGGCGCGGTGTTGGCGTTCGAGCTGGCCGGCGGCGTCGAGGCCGGCAAGGCGTTCGTGAACGCGTTGAAGCTGCACAGCCACGTCGCCAACATCGGCGATGTGCGCTCCCTGGTGATCCACCCGGCGTCCACGACGCACGCGCAGCTGTCCGCGCAGGAGCAACTGAGCACCGGGGTCAGCCCCGGGCTGGTGCGCCTGGCCGTCGGCATCGAGGGCATCGACGACATCCTGGCCGACCTGGAGCTCGGATTCGCCGCGGCAAGCAAATTCGGCGCGACCGCGGGCGCATCCGGCACCGATCCGCAAGCCGTGGCGGCGTTCTAAGGAGCCCGGCCATGACGATCTCCGACGTCCCGACCCAAACACTGCCCGACGAAGGCGAAATCGGCTTCGTCCCCATCGGTTCGCTGACCACCGAAAGCGGCGCGGTCATCGACGACGCGCACATCGCCATCCAGCGCTGGGGCGAGTTATCGCCGACGCGGGACAACGTGGTGGTGGTGCTGCACGCGCTTACCGGCGACTCGCACGTCACCGGGTCCGCCGGACCCGGACACCCCACCGCCGGCTGGTGGGACGAAATGGTCGGGCCGGATGCGCCGATCGACACTAACCGCTGGTGCGCGCTGGCCACCAATGTGCTGGGCGGTTGCCGCGGCTCCACCGGCCCCAGCTCGCGGACCCGGGACGGAAAGCCTTGGGGCTCAAGGTTCCCCCGGATCTCGATCCGCGATCAGGTGGAGGCCGACATCGCCGCGCTGACCGCCCTGGGGATCGAGCGGGTCGCCGCCGTGGTCGGTGGATCCATGGGTGGCGCAAGAGCTTTGGAGTGGATCGTCGGCCACCCGAACCGGGTCCGTGCCGGGCTGCTGCTGGCGGTGGGCGCGCGCGCCACCGCCGATCAGATCGGCACCCAGTCCACGCAGATCGCGGCGATCAAGGCCGACCCGAACTGGCAGGGCGGCGACTACCACGACACCGGGCTCGCGCCGGATACCGGGCTGACCATCGCCCGCCGCTTCGCGCATCTGACCTATCGCGGTGAAGTCGAGCTCGACACCCGGTTCGGCAACGACGGGCAGAACGACGAGGATCCGAACAACGGCGGCCGCTACGCGGTGCAAAGCTATCTCGAATACCAGGGCGACAAGCTGCTCGAGCGCTTCGACGCGGGCAGCTACGTGGTGTTGACCGAGGCGCTGAACAGTCACGATGTCGGCCGGGGTCGCGGTGGGGTGCATAAAGCGTTGCGTCACTGCCCGGTTCCGGTCGTGGTCGGCGGCATCACCTCCGACCGGCTGTACCCGCTGCGCCTGCAGCAGGAGCTGGCCGAGCACCTGCCCGGCTGCGCCGACCTTCAGGTCGTGGACTCCGTCTGCGGGCACGACGGCTTCCTGGTGGAATCCGACGCGGTCGGCGAAATGATCCGTAAGACACTAGTGTTGGCCGACTCGGACAACAGGGAAGGCGCGTCGTAACGCATGACCCGCTCGCGGCACGACCGCTCCCTCTCGTTCGGCTCGGCGGCCGCGGCGTATGAGCGTGGCCGCCCCTCCTATCCCCCGGAAGCGATCGACTGGCTGCTGCCCGTCGGGGCGCGCCACGTGCTCGACCTCGGCGCCGGCACCGGGAAGCTGACGACCCGGCTGGTGGAACGCGGACTGGACGTGGTTGCCGTCGACCCGATACCGGACATGCTGGAGGTGTTGCGTACCTCGCTGCCGGAGACCCGGGCGCTGCTGGGCACCGCGGAAGAGATTCCGTTGGAGGACAACAGCGTTGACGTGGTGCTGGTGGCGCAGGCCTGGCATTGGGTGGATTCGGAGCGTGCGATTCCGGAGGTGGCCCGGGTGCTGCGGCCCGGCGGTCGGCTGGGTTTGGTGTGGAACACCCGCGACGAACGGCTCGGCTGGGTGCGCGAACTGGGCCGGATCATCGGCAGCGACGGCGACGGCGGCCGCACCCAGGTGACGCTGCCCGAGCCGTTCGCCGATCTGGCGCATCATCGGGTCGAGTGGACGAGTTACCTGACGCCGCAGGCGTTGATCGACCTTGTCGCATCCCGCAGCTACTGCATCACCTCGCCGACCGAGGTCCGCACCCAGACGCTTGACCAGGTGCGCGAATTGCTGGCCACCCATCCGGCGCTGGCGAATTCGACGGGCCTGGCGCTGCCCTATGTCACCATGTGCACCCGGGCGACGCTGGCCGGTTAGCGGCAGTCGCCTTGATACGGTGGCGAATATCCCTGGGGCCCATCCTCACTACGCGTAGTGTCTCGTCGCATGGAGCAACGACTAAGTTTGATTACCCTGGGCGTTGCCGATCTGGATCGCACCCACGATTTCTATGAATGCCTCGGCTGGCGCGGTCAACGGGTGCAGGAAACGGTCTTCTTCCAGGCTGGCGGTCTCGCGGTCAGTCTGTGGGTACGCGAGAAGCTTTCGGCCGATCTCGGCATCACCGACCAAGGTGATGACGGCTTCGGCGGCGTCGCGTTGGCTCACAACATGCGCACGCGCGCCGAAGTAGACCAGATCCTCGCCACGGCAGAGGATGCCGGAGCGACCATTACCCGCACTGCCACCGAGACGTTCTATGGCGGGTATGCGGGCGCATTCCGCGATCTCGATGGTCACGCGTGGGAGGTGGCCCACAACCCAGGGTTCCCGCTAGCCGAAGACGGCGCGATCACCGTGCCCGACTTCTCGGATGTCTAATCACCGTAGTTCAAGCACGCGAGCTACCACTTATCGTCGTCGTCCTCACGTAGCAGCTTTTCGGGGTGGTGGAAGGTGTTGGTGCGGGGTTGACCCCGGTCGAGGTGTGGTGGTGGGATCCATTCGGTGTCGCCTTTGGTGTTCTTGCGGGTCGCCCAGCCGCGGGGTTTGAGTAGGCGGTGGTGGGGGCCGCAGGCGAAGGTGAGTTGGTCGGTGTCGGTGGTGTGGCATTTTGACCAGTCGGTGACGTGGTGGACTTCGCAGTAGTAGCCGGGCACGGTGCATCCGGGTGCCGAGCAGCCGCGGTCCTTGGCGTACAACATGATTCGCTGGCCGGGTGAGGCCAGGCGTTTGGTGTGATACAGCGCCAGCGCCGTGCCTTTGTCGAAGACGGCGAGATAGTGGTGGGCGTGGCGGGCCAGGCGGATGACGTCCCTCATCGGCAAGATGGTGCCGCCGCCGGTCAGGCCGCGTCCGGCGGCGGCTTCGAGCTCTTGCAGGGTGGTGGTGACGACGATGGATGCGGGTAGGCCGTTGTGTTGGCCCAGGTTGCCGGAGGCCAAGATGCCGCGCAGGGCGGCCAGCAGGCCGTCGTGGTTGCGTTGGCTGGCCGAGCGCGGGTCGTGCTCGATGGCTTCTTGGCTGGGTGCCCCGTCCACGCACGGGGTCTCGTCGAGGGGGTTGCACATGCCGGGGGCGGCGAGTTTGGCCAGCACCGCCTCGAGGGTGGCGCGCGCCTCGGGGGTGAGCCAGCCGCGCAGCGCCGACATGCCGTCGGGTTGCTGGTTGCCCAGCGTCAGGCCGCGCTGCCGGGCCCGGTCCTCGTCGGTGAAGGTGCCGTCGGGGTTGAGACAATCGGCCAGGATGTCGGCCAGCTTGCCGAGTTGCTCGGGCCGATACCGGGTTCCTTCCCAGGCGAGCTTGGCCTCGGCCTGCTCGCGGGTGGCCGCATCTATCCAGCCGGGCAGTTGGTGGTAGAACGTGCGGATCACCGCGACTTGGCCGGCCCCTAGTGTGCCGTCGCGTTGGGCGGCCGCGGTGGCGGCCAGCACCGGTGCGACGGGTTCACCGGTCAGGCCGTGCCGCGGGCCCAGATCCCGCGCTTCCTTGATGCGCCGGGAGGCTTCGCCGCGGCTGATCAGCGTCGATTCGGTGAGCGCATGAGCCAGCGTGCCGCCGAGTTCCTCGGACGGGGCCTGGCGGGCAAGGGAATTGATCACCGGGTGTTCGATGGCCGGGATGCGCCGGCGCACCTTCTCGCAGCGCTCCAAGACCGCCAATTGTTGCCGCGAGGTCAACGCATCGAATGTCAACGCGCAGGCACGGTCCAAGTCGGCATCGAGCGCGTCGAACACCGCGTCGACTTCCTGGGCACCAGTTGGACTCACACCGCCAAACTAGCCCGACCCACCGACAAAAATCGGCTTGCCAACCGCCATAGATTCACACTCGCGCAATTGATTTCATCATATCCAGGCGATTCGGAGTTGGCCCTCTCCCGGCGGGTCGTTCTGGACCACGCAGTAGCCGTGCGCGGTTAGAAATCCAGCCCCGAGAACATCATCCGGTTGGGGTCGTACTTCTGCCGTACGGTGGTCAGCCGCGGCAGGTTCGGGCCGTAGTAGCGCGCCGGCGCCGCGTTGGCCTCCAGGTAGTTGACGTAGCCGCCGACCGAGAACTGTTGCACCGCCTGGTGCGCGGTGCCCAGCCAAGTGGTCGCCGCACCCACCTGGCTGGCGGCCGGTTCGACGTACCACTGCACCACGGCGGACTGCGTGCGCCACGGAAACGCGGTGTCACCCGGGGCCACGTCGGCCACCGCGCCACCCAGCGGATCGATCAGCACCGAAGCCTGACCCGCCCCGGAGGCGGGCCACTGCCCGGCCGCGGTCGCAATGGCGTGCGCCGCATCGGAAGTCATCGGTCCGATCACATCGCAGCCGGCCACGAAACCGCGCGCCGGACTGGTCCCGCTGCCGCCGGCCAGATAGGTGACCAGCTCCAGGTGGCTGAGCTTCTTGTTGGTCACGGCGCTGGGCGCCAGCCCTACCGCCGATTTGAGGGCGTCGACCACACCGGAGCCGGTGCCGGCAGGGGATGTCGCCAGCACATGGCAATTCGCCTGCGCCGAACCGACCGACAGGTCGACCATGCCCCACGTGTTCCGGTCGGCGCCCGCCAGCCAGGACTGCCAGCCGGTGAGCACCTGCACCGCCGACGACGGCGGAAAGTCCAGCCGGACCAGATCGCTGTCGGCGGTGGCGAAGGTCGCGAACGTCATCGAGGTCGTCACCCCGAAATTGCCACCGCCGCCACCGCGCAACGCCCAGAACAGATCCGGGTTGTCGTTGGCCGACGCGGTGACCACGTCGCCGCTGGGCAACACCACCGTCGCGGACTGCAGCGCGTCGCAGGTGAGCCCGGCACGCCGAGTGTCGGCCCCCACCCCGCCGCCCAGCGCAAGCCCCGCCATGCCGACGGTGGGGCAGGTGCCGGTGGGAACGGCGCGGCCCGCACCGGCCAAGGCCTGGTGTACCGCATACACATTCGTCGCCGGGGTCACCGTGACGTTGTTGCCGTCGAAGTTCGCCCCGCCGGGAAGCCCGCGCAGGTCGAGCACCATGGTGCCGTTGGCGCCGGACGCTCCGACATACGAATGCCCACCGCCGCGCGGGGCGATCTTGAGGTTGTTGGCTTTTGCGAACGCGACCGCCTTCTGCACGTCGGCCTGCGACGAAACCCGGACTACCGCCGCGGGATTGGAATTGTTGTAGAAGGAGTTGAAAACCTGTTTGGCGCTCGCGAATTGGGCGCCGTTGGCCGGCAGCAACACACTTCCGCCGATCGACGAGGCCAGGCTGCCCCAACCGGCGCCGGGGTCCGCGACCGCCGGTGCGGTCCCGAACACCGCTCCCGTAGCCAACATTCCGACGGCGCCGCGAAGAAACGTTTGACGCGAGATCTCGTGGTTGAGTGGGCGGCTGGTCATGGGGCGGATTCTGGTTCATTCCGCGCCGGGAAATCCGGCGCCGTCGCCCGTGTTCACATCACAGTGTGGCGTCGATCTGCCCACCGGGCTTGCGCAATCGGGTCGCGTAATAACCGACGTCGCGGACACCGTGGCCTCACGAAACGCTTATTGCGCGAACCTTTACCCCACCGTGTCGCAAACGTGACAGTCATGGTTCAGAGTTCGTAGGCGTGAACCGAGTGTCTCAGACGCACTCCAAGGCGGACGGGGAGGCTGGCGTGAAGGCAGTTGCACGAACTCATCAATGGATCTGGATCTTTCGTCATCAACCCTTCACCATTCGCCTGCTGGCCGCGGCCGCCGGCCTGCTGACCGTGGCCTCGGCGTTCGCGGCGCCGGCCGGAGCGGACGGAAACGGCGACGAATTCATCGACGCGCTCAACCACGCCGGAATCGACTTCGGCGAGCCCGGCAACGCGATGGCCGTCGGTGAGTCGGTGTGCCCGATGCTGTCGCAACCCGGCGGCAACTTCGCCGCGGTCGCGTCCACGGTCTCCGGCCGGGGCATGTCACCCACGATGGCCCGCATGTTCACCACGATCGCGATTCAGACGTACTGCCCCGAGGAGATGGCAAACATCGCCAGCGGCAACCTGTCCGGCGCCATGCCGCAGGTTCCGGGAATGGCCGGGCAGATGCCGGGCATGACGGGACAAATCCCGGGCGTGCCGGGCCAAATCCCCGGCGTGCCGGGCCAACTGCCCGCGATGACCGGCCAGGTCCCCGGCATGGCCGGGCAACTCCCCGCGATGGGGGGCCAGGTGCCTGCCCTGCCGAGGGTCTGAGCGCCTAGCGGGTGCCCAGCGGGTCGATGGTCCACGCGATGTAGAACATCGCCGCCCCGACCGTCGCGGTGGTCACGAAGTCGATTCCCTTGCCGCGCACCACCAAAAGGCCAGCCCGGTCCTCGGACAACAGCAAGCGCAGCAGCGCCGCCACGCCGACACCGATACCGATCAACAGCGAACCGCGACGCCAGAAGTTGGCCCCGACCAACGCCAGCGCCGTCGCAAAGATCAAGCCCACCACCAGAATTGGCCATTGGGCCCGCAGCACGATGCGTGCGGTCATTTCCGCTCGGCCAGCTCGACGACGTTGGTCAGCAGGAAGGCTCGGGTCAGCGGTCCGACGCCGCCAGGGTTGGGCGACACGTGACCGGCCACGTCCCATACGTCGGGGTGCACGTCGCCGGCGAGCTTGCCATCCACCCGGCTGACGCCGACGTCGAGCACCGCGGCGCCGGGCCGCACCATGTCGGCGGTGAGCATGTGCGGCACCCCGACGGCCGCGACGATGATGTCGGCCTGCCTGGTCAGCGCCGGCAGGTCGCGAGTCCCGGTGTGGCACAACGTCACCGTGGCGTTCTCGGAGCGGCGGGTCAGCAGCAGCCCCAGCGGGCGGCCGACCGTGACGCCGCGGCCGATGACGACCACGTGCGCCCCGGCGATCTCGATGTCGTAGCGGCGCAACAGGTGCACGATGCCGCGCGGCGTGCAGGGCAGCGGGGCCGGGTTATTGAGCACCAGCCGGCCCAGGTTGGTCGGGTGCAGGCCATCGGCGTCCTTGTTCGGGTCGACCCGCTCCAGCGCCGCGTTCTCGTCCAGCTGCTTGGGCAGCGGCAACTGCACGATGTAACCGGTGCAGTCCGGGTTGGCGTTGAGTTCGTCGATGGTCTCGTTGAGCGCGGCGGTGCTGATGTCGGCGGGCAGGTCGCGACGGATCGAGGTGATGCCGACCCTGGCGCAGTCGGCGTGCTTGCCCCGCACGTACGCCTGGGAGCCGGGGTCATCGCCGACCAGGATGGTACCCAAGCCGGGAGTGCGGCCCGACGCGGTCAACGCGGTAACCCGCTGTTTGAGGTCGACGAAGATCTCGTCGCGGGTGGCCTTGCCGTCCAGCGTGATTGCTCCCACGCTGACAGTCTGGCAGACATCGATAATGGCGACCCGCCACGCCCGGCTTCGCCGCGCTTGCGATCGCCACGGTGCCCAATAATGGCGACCCGCCACGCCCGGCTTCGCCGCGCTTGCGATCGCCATTAGGCTCCCGATATGTCAACCCCTCCGGACGTGTTCAGCCCCGCGAAGCTCGGTCCGATAACGCTGCGCAACCGCACCATCAAGTCCGCCACCTTCGAGGCGCGCACCCCCGAGGCGCTGGTGACCGACGACCTCATCGAATACCACCGGCTGCCGGCCGCCGGTGGGGTCGGCATGACGACCGTCGCCTACTGCGCCGTCTCCCCCGGCGGCCGCACCGAGGGCAACGGAATCTGGATGCGACCGGAGGCCGTGCCCGGGTTCCGCCGGCTCACCGACGCGATCCATGCCGAGGGCGCGGCGGTCAGCGCGCAGATCGGCCACGCCGGCCCGGTGGCAAACGCCAAGTCCAACAAGGCGAAGGCCCTGGCGCCGGTCCGGTTCTTCAATCCGATCGGCATGCGGTTCGCCAAGAAGGCGACACGCGAGGACATCGACGAGGTGATCGCCGGGCACGCCAACGCCGCGCGGCTGGCCATCGAAGCCGGCTTCGACGCCGTCGAAATCCATCTGGGGCACAACTATTTGGCGAGCTCGTTTCTGTCCCCACTGATCAACCGCCGCGACGACGAGTTCGGTGGATCGCTGCAGAACCGGGCCAAGGTCGCCCGCGGCGTGGTGATGGCCGTTCGCCGCGCGGTGGAAAAGGAAGGCACGCCCATCGCGGTGACCGCCAAGCTGAACATGGCCGACGGCGTCCGCGGCGGCATCAACACCGAGGAGTCGCTGACCACCGCCAAGTGGCTGGAGGAAGACGGCGGGCTGGACGCGATCGAACTCACCGCGGGCAGCTCGCTGGTCAACCCGATGTACCTGTTCCGCGGCGACGCCCCGCTCAAGGAGTTCGCCGGGGCGTTCAAGCCGCCGCTGAGCTGGGGCATGCGCATGACGGGCAAGAAGTTCCTGCGCGAGTACCCCTACCGCGAGGCCTATCTATTGCGCGACGCCAAGCTGTTCCGCAACGAGCTGAAGATGCCGTTGATTCTGCTCGGCGGCATCACCAACCGGGAGACGATGGACCTGGCGATGGCGGAGGGATTCGACTTCGTCGCGATGGCCCGGGCGCTGCTGGCCGAGCCGGACCTGATCAACCGAATCGCCGCTGATGGCGCCCGGCACCAGGTGCATTCGGCGTGCACGCACTGCAATCGGTGCATGCCCACGATCTACACCCGAACACACTGCGTGGTCACGGGCGCGCCCGACGCTCAGAGCTAAACCACAGGGCTGCAAGCTACAGTTGTGGCGATGTCAGCACCAGCCCCGCCAGCGCTAACCGTCCATCACGAAGGATCGGAACGTACCTTCGCAGCGGGCCACGACGTCGTCGTCGGGCGCGATCTGCGAGCGGACATGCGCATCACCCACCCGCTGATCTCGCGCGCCCACCTGCTGCTGCGTTTCGATCAGGGCAAGTGGCTGGCGATCGACAACGGTTCGCTCAACGGAACCTTCGTCAACGGCCGGCGCGTGCCGGTGGTCGAGATCCACGACGGGCAGGCCCTCAACATCGGAAACCCGGACGGACCGCTGCTGACGTTCGACGTCGGTCGCCACCAGGGTCTGGCCGGGCGTCCGCCCCGAACCGAATCGATGGGCATCCCGGTGGCGGCTCCGCCGCAGGCCGCGGCGTGGTCGGCGCAGCCCGCCCCGCTCGCTCCGCCCCCTCCCCCGCCCGGCCGCACGCCGAACTGGGCGGCCCCACCCCGGCGACCGCAGCCCGCGCCCGTGCCGCGGCAAGGCCCGCCGGGACAAACCATGTACGGGGGCGGTGCTGGGCGCCCACCCGCCTTCCCGCCCGGCGCGCCACCCCCGCCGCACCGCGCCCCGCCCCCCGCGCAGATGCCGGCCGTGGGCTCGGAGAGCCCGCACACCCGGATGGCCCCCACCTCCGCCAAGCCTCCCGAGGTGGCGAACCTGGCGACCAAGATGTTCCAGGCGTTGTTGCCGTCGCGCTCCGGTTCGATTCAGAAGCCGGCCGGGTCGCAAACCATCGGCCGGGCGACCGACAACGACATCGTGATCCAGGACGTCCTGGCCTCGCGCCATCACGCCTTCCTGCTCCAGACGCCGCTGGGCACCGAGATCCGCGACGCGCACAGCGTGAACGGAACCTTCGTCAACGGCGTCCGGGTCGGCTCGGCGGTGCTGACCGACGGCGACGTGGTCACCATCGGCAACGTCGACCTGGTGTTCACCGGCGACAGCCTGATGCGGCGGACCGAGGCGGCGTCGCGGACCGGCGGGCTGGAGGTCAACTCCGTCTGCTACAGCGTCGACCACGGCAAACAGCTGCTCGACCACATCTCGCTGACCGCTCGGCCCGGGACGCTGACCGCGATCATCGGTGGCTCGGGTGCCGGCAAGACCACGCTGTCGCGCCTGATCGTCGGCTACACCAGCCCGACTTCGGGCAATGTGACCTTCGAGGGCCACAACATCCACACCGAGTACGCGTCCATGCGAAGCAGGATCGGGATGGTCCCGCAGGACGACGTGGTGCACCGCCAGTTGACGGTCAACCAGGCACTGAACTACGCCGCCGAGCTGCGCTTGCCGCCCGACACCAGCAAAGAGGAGCGGGCCCGCATCGTCGCGCAGGTGCTCGAGGAACTCGACATGACCCAGCACGCCGACACCCGGGTGGACAAGCTCTCGGGCGGCCAGCGCAAGCGCGCCTCAGTCGCCCTGGAGCTGCTCACCCAGCCGTCGCTGCTGCTGCTGGACGAGCCGACGTCGGGTCTGGACCCGGCGCTGGACCGCCAGGTAATGCTGATGCTGCGCCAGCTGGCCGACGCGGGCCGCGTGGTGCTGGTGGTGACCCACTCGGTGTCCTACCTGGACGTGTGCGATCAGATCCTGCTGGTCGCACCCGGCGGCAAGACCGCGTTCTGCGGGCCGCCCGACCAGGTCGAGTCCGCCATGGGTACCCGCAACTGGGCCGACATCTTCGCCAAGGTGGGCGCCGACCCGGACGAGGCCAACCGCCGCTTCAAGGAGCGCAATCAGCGGTCGGCGCAGCCACCGACCCCGGAGAGCCCGGCGGATCTGGGCGAACCACCCCAGACCGACTTGTTCCGGCAGCTGTCCACGATCGCGCGCCGCCAGGTTCGCCTCGTGGTATCCGACCGCGGTTACACGATCTTCCTGGCGATCCTGCCGTTCCTCATCGGTGCGCTGTCGCTGACGGTGAAGGGCCCCCACCCCGGCCTCGGCCCGGCCGACCCGCTGGGTCCCGCCCCCACGCAGCCGCAGTACATCATGGTGCTGCTCAACATCGGTGCCGTCTTCATGGGCACCGCGCTGACCATTCGCGACCTGATCGGCGAGCGCGCCATCTTCCGGCGAGAACAGGCGGTCGGCCTGTCCACCACCGCCTATCTGCTGGCCAAGATCGCGGTGTTCTGCGTCTTCGCGACGGGCCAGGCGGCGATCGCCACCGTCATCGTGCGGCTGGGTAAGGGCGCGCCGACGGCGCATCCCCAGTTCTTCGGCAACTCGACCTTCTCGCTGTTCGTCACCGTCGCGGGCACCTGTGTGGCGTCGGCCATGCTCGGGCTGCTGCTGTCGGCCCTGGCGCAGTCCAACGAACAGATCATGCCGCTGCTGGTGGTGTCGATCATGTCGCAGCTGGTGTTCTCCAGCGGCATGATCCCGGTGTATCAGCGCATCGGTCTCGAACAGATGGCGTGGCTGACGCCCGCCCGGTGGGGCTACGCCGCGGGCGCGTCCTCGATCGACTTCCCGTCGCTGGTCAAGGTCAAGCAGATCCCGACCAACGACCCGATCTGGCAGCACTCGAAACACATCTTCGTCTTCGACATGTTGATGCTGGCGGCGTTGTCGATCGGCTACACCGGGTTCGTGCGCTGGCATATCCGGCTGAAACGCTGAGGCCGCTCACAGGCAACGATCTCTAACCTGGGTGTGATGACTCGATCTGCGCAGCCCGTGCTGACGGCTCGCTCCGACCGATCCGAAGGCAGCTTCGCCGCCGGCCGCGACGTGGTCGTCGGCAGCGACCTGCGCGCCGACCTGCGCGTGGCGCACCCGTTGATCGCCCGCGCGCACGTGCTGCTGCGCTTCGATCAGGGTCGCTGGCTCGCGGTCGACAACAACTCGCTGAACGGGGTTTACCTGGACGGCCAGCGGGTGCCGGTCGTCGACATCCACGATGGCCAGAGCATCAACATCGGCAAGCCCGACGGCCCGCGGATCACCTTCGAAGTGGGCCAGCATCAGGGCAGCGTCGGCCTGCTCCCGCCGACCACGAAGTCGATCCCCATCATCACGGCGCCGCCCGGCGCGTCGGCGCCGGCGCAACCCACCGGCCCGGGTCCCGCGGCCGCCCCGCACCGGCCCGCGCCGGCGCCATCGCGGCCCTTCCGCCGCCGGGATGCCCAGAGCAGCGCCGCCGTTCCGGTCGTCCCGCCGGACACCGCGACCCGTGCCGTGCCGCAACCGGCGGGCGGCAGGAGCGCCGACAGCGCGGACTTCCCGACCACGTGGGTCGACGTCCCGGGACAGGGACCCGACCGCGGGCCGGCGCCCGGGCGCACCGCCTGGATCGGGCGGGCGCTCAACAACGACATCGTCGTGCACGACGTGCTGGCCTCACGCCATCACGCCTTCCTGAACCCGACCCCGACGGGCGCCGAGATCCGCGACGCGAACAGCAGCAACGGCACGTTCGTCAACGGTGTCAGGGTCGGGTCCGCGGCGCTGTCCGACGGCGACGTGGTGACGATCGGCAACGTCGACCTGGTGTTCCACGACGGCACGCTGGTTCGCCGCCAGGAGGCGGCGACCCGGGCCGGCGGCCTGGAGGTGCGCGAGGTCAACTTCGCCATCGACGGCAAGAACCTGCTGGAACGGATCTCGCTGGTCGCCCGGCCGGGCACCCTGACCGCGCTGATCGGCGGGTCCGGCGCCGGCAAGACCACGCTGTCGCGGCTGATCGCCGGGTACGCCACCCCGTCGACGGGCTCGGTGACGTTCGAGGGGCACGACATCCACTCCGAGTACGCGTCGCTACGCACCAGGATCGGGATGGTCCCGCAGGACGACGTCGTGCACCGCCAGCTCACGGTGAGCCAGGCGCTCGGCTACGCCGCCGAGTTGCGCCTGCCGCCCGACACCAGCAAGGCCGACCGCGAGCAGGTCGTCGCCCAGGTCCTCGACGAGCTGGGGCTGACCGAGCACGCGAACACCCGGGTCGACAACCTCTCCGGGGGTCAGCGCAAGCGCGCGTCGGTGGCCCTGGAATTGCTCACCGGGCCGTCGCTGCTGATCCTCGACGAACCGACGTCGGGCCTGGATCCGGCGCTGGACCTTCAGGTCATGACCATGCTGCGTCAGCTCGCCGACGCCGGCCGCGTCGTGCTGGTGGTCACCCACTCGCTGACCTACCTCGACGTGTGCGACCAGGTGCTGCTGATGGCGCCGGGCGGCAAGACGGCCTTCCTCGGCCCGCCCGGCCAGATCGGCCCGGCGATGGGGACCACCAACTGGGCGCACATCTTCGCCAAGGTCGGCGCGGACCCCGACGAGGCCAATCGCCGGTTTTTGGCCCAGAACAAGCCCCCGCCGCCGGCTTTGACCGAGGCGCCCGCCGAGCTGGGCGTCCCGGCGCAAACCAGTAAGCGCCACCAGTTCTCCACGATCGCCCGCCGCCAGGTCCGGCTGGTGGTCGCCGACCACGCCTACTTTCTGTTCCTGGCGATCCTGCCGTTCGTGATGGGCGTGCTGTCGCTGACGGTCCCCGGCAGCGTCGGTTTCGGCTACGCCGATCCGGCCGGCGAGTCGGCCGGTGAGGCCGGGATGATCCTGACGCTGCTCACCATGGCCGCCGCGTTCATGGGTACCGCGCTGACCATCCGCGACCTCATCGGCGAGCGCGCCATCTTCCGGCGAGAACAGGCGGTCGGCCTGTCCAGCACGGCCTACCTGCTGGCCAAGGTCGCGGTGTTCTGCACGTTCGCCGTCGTGCAGGCGGCCATCGCGACGGCCATCGTGGTGGTGGGCAAGGGGCCGCCGACGCGGCCCGCGGTGCTGCTCGGCAACGCCACGCTCGAGCTGTTCGTCGGGGTCGCGGCGACGTGCGTGGCGGCGGCGATGCTGGGTCTGCTGCTCTCGGCGCTGGCCCGCTCCAACGAGCAGATCATGCCGCTGCTGGTGGTGTCGCTGATGATGCAGATGGTGCTCTGCGGCGGCATGGTGCCGGTCACGAACCGGATCTTCCTCGACCAGCTGTCCTGGCTGGTGCCCTCGCGGTGGGGGTACGCGGCGCAGGGGTCGACCGTCGATCTGTGGACGGTGTCACCCGGCCCGCAGAGCCCGCGGGACAGCCACTTCGAGCACACGCCGGTGGCGTGGCTGTTCGACATGGGCATGCTCGCGGTGCTCACCGTGGTCTACGCGGCGCTGGTGCGGTGGCGCATCCGGCTCACCCGCTGAGCGGTCAGCCGTCCCCGTCCAGCCGCAACCCGTGGGCGAGCGCGAACGCCACGGCCTGATCGACGTCGACGCGGGCGCCGGTCAGCGAGGCGGTCGTCCACAACGTCGGGTCCACGATGGTGCCGCGCAGATCGGCGCCGTCCAGCCGGGTGCCGGCTGTCCGCGCGCCCCGCAGGTCCGCGCCCCGCAGCACGGCCTTGCGCAGGTCGGCTTCGACCAGGCTGGTTTCCCGCAGCCGGCAGCCGCTCAGGTCGACGCCGCGAAGGTCGATCGCGCCGAGCACGGCCAGCGTGAAATCCACCTCGTCGAACGTGATCGGCCGCAGCCGGCACTGCTCGAACACCGACCCCAGCATGGTGCACTGGGTAAAGGTGCTGTGCCACAACGACGTCCGCCGGAAGGTGCAGTTGCGGAACGCCGACCCGCGGTGTTGCGATTCGGCCAGGTTGGCGCCGCGGAAATCGCATTCGGTGAACACGACCCGCTCGGTCTGCAGCCGGCTGAGGTCTTCGTCGGTGAAGTCGTGTCCCTCGAATTCCTGGTCGGCCCACTGCGTGGTCAATTGGCCGACAGGCTGGCCAGGGCGTATTCGCTGACCGCGATCAGGGCGTCGGTCGCCGACCGGCGATCCCGGGCGTCGACGGTGATCACCGGGATGTGCGGCGGCAGGGTCAGCGCCTCGCGCACCTCGGCGACCGGGTAGCGCGGCGCGCCGTCGAACTCGTTGACCGCGACGAGAAACGGCAGGTTCCGATGCTCGAAGAAGTCGACCGCGGCGAAGCTGTCCTGCAGGCGCCGGCAGTCGACCAGCACGACCGCGCCGATCGCGCCGCGCACCAGGTCGTCCCACATGAACCAGAAGCGGCGCTGCCCCGGCGTGCCGAACAGGTAGAGCACCAAGTCCTCGGCCAGCGTGATCCGGCCGAAATCCATTGCGACGGTGGTGGTCCGCTTGTCCGGGGTGGCCTCGAGCGCGTCAACACCGGCCGAGGCGTCGGTGAGCATCGCCTCGGTGCGCAGCGGCATGATCTCCGACACCGCCCCGACGAAGGTGGTCTTGCCGGCCCCGAAGCCGCCGGCGATCACGATCTTCGTCGACGCGTGGGCGCCGGAGTCGGGCTGCACCTCAGAGTGCGCGTAAGCCACGCAGTGTCCTTCCTATGAGTTCGTGGCGTTCATCCCTGGTCGAACGCTCGGACAACGTCTTGTGCACTCGAAGGTAGCCGGACAGCACCAGATCCCCGACCAGGACGCGCGCGACGCCGAGCGGAACGTCCAGCCGGGCCGAGATCTCGGCGACCGACGGGCTGTCGACGCACAGTTGGATGATCCTGCCCCGCGCATCGTTGGGCGGCCACTGGTGGGTCAGGCCGGCCTGCAGCGTCTGAATCGGCGCCTCCAGGGGGAGGTCGACATTGGTGTCGGTTCGCCCGGACGTCAGGGTGTACGGGCGGACCAGGTTCCCCTTACGGTGCGCCGGCCAGGTCTCGGGGGTGTCCATCGGGGCTCACGAGTGCTGTTGCGCGGCCGACCGGCGCGTCGACTCCACCGCACCGCCCACCCGTTCGACGAGGACGGCCATCTCGTAGCCGATCTGGCCGATGTCGCACGACGTGATGGCGAGCGTCGCCAGGTGCGAGCCGTCCCCGACCCGCATCAGCAGCAGGTAGCCGTTCTGCATCTCGACCACCGACTGCAGCACCTGCCCGCCGTCGAACAGCTGCGCGGCGCCGGTGGCCAGGCTGGCCAGCCCGGAGGCCACGGCGGCCAGCTGGTCGGCGCGTTCCCGCGGCAGATGCTCGCTGGCGGCGATGGGCAGCCCGTCGACGGACACCAGCAGCGCGTGCGCGACGCCGGGGACCTCGCGGGCGAACCGGGTCACCAGCCAGTCGAGGGAGTTGTCGGGTGACGTCATTGTTGGTCGGGTCCTTGGGTGGTGTCACGGGCGTGCGAGCGTCCGGTGCGCACGCCATCGAAATGTTTACTGAACGAGGCGCGCACCGCTTCGGGGTCCCTGGTGACGGCCGCGTGCTGCGGCTCCCGGTGCGACGCGGATCCGCCGTTGAGCCCCTCGCCGGGCTCGGCCGGCTCGTCCTGTTCGGTCCCGTTGGCGCCGCCGGGGATCAGCCGGGCTCCGGGGGTGCGCACCGGTAGGCCGTGATCGGTGGTGTGCTCCTCGACGGGCTTCTCCTCGGCCGCAGCCGCCAGCGTCCAGCCGCGGTCCCAGACCGACTGCCAGTCCAGGTCCGGGCTGTTGACCAGGTCGTGCGGATCGCCCAGCATCTCCGACAGCATCCGCCGGTAGATGACATCATCGTCGGCCGGGGCGGCCGGGGCTTTCGGGGTTTTCGGGGTTTTCGGGGTTTTCGGGGTTTTCGGGGTTTTCAAGGCCTTCGGGGTCTCCGCGCGCCTGTCGATGGACCGGGCGGCGAAGAAGGCCGAGGTGTCCGACGCCGCACGGGCCGGCCGGACCGGCGCCGGTTCGGGAGCAGTCGGCGGTTCGGCAGCCGCTGGGGGCTCGGGAGCCGGCGCCGGCTTGGGCGTCTTCTCCCACCAGGGCGTCGCCAGCTCGCGGCGCTGGCGGCGGGGTTGCTGTTCGGCGGGCGGGGCGGGAACCTCGGTGATGCCGCTCGATCCCGGGTTGCGCCGCGGCAGCAGCGTGACCGACGGCTCGGACGCGTCCGGGGCGGTGCGCGCCGCCGGCTCGAGCGAGCCGGCGTCCTTGGCCTCGTCGGCGGCGGGCGCGGCGATCGCACTGGCCAGCTTGGCGCTCGGCGACGAGACCGCGCGGATGTGGCGGGGGGCCGACATGGGAGCCGTCATGCCGTCGAGCACCGTCGGCGGCAGGTAGATCTCGGCGGTGGTGCCCGAGCCCGATTCGTTGGCCGCCGGCCCACGCAGCCCCACCCGGATGCCGTGCCGGGCCGCGATCCGGCCGACCACGAAAAGACCCATGTGCCGGGCGTTGTCGGGGCTGACGTCCCCGCCGGCCTGCAGCCGCATGTTGGCCATCCGCCGGTCGGCGTCGTTCATCCCCAGACCGGAGTCGGCGATGCGCACCACGACTCCCCCGTCGGTCCCGCGTGACGCCGAGACGCGGGCGGAGGTCGTCGGCGGCGAGTAGCGCAGCGCGTTGTCGATCAGCTCGGCGAACAGATGGATGGCGCCACCCGCGGCCGCGCCGATCAGATCGCACTCGGGCAGCCCGGCGAGTTCGACGCGGCGGTAGTCCTCGACCTCGGACACCGCGGCGTTGATCACCGTGGCCAGCGGCACCGGGTCGCGCTGGTCGCGGGCGAGCGGCGCGCCGGCCAGCACCAGCAGGTTGGCGCTGTTGCGGCGCAGCCGCGCCGCCAGGTGGTCGAGCCGGAACAGGCTGTCGAGGCGTTCGGGATTCTCCTCGTTGCGCTCCAGCCGATCGATGAGCGCCAGCTGCTGGTCCACCAGCGAGCGGCTGCGCCGCGACATGGTCTCGAACATGTCGTTGACCAGCAGCCGCAGCCGTGCCTCGTCGCCGGCCATCAGCAGGGCCTGGGTGTGCAGCTCGTCGACGGCGTGCGCGACCTGACCGATCTCCTCGGTGGTGTACACCGGCACTGGACTCGGAATCGGTTCGGCCCCACCGGCTTTCACCAGGGCGATCTCCTCTTCGAGATCGGTATGGGCGACTTTGAGCGCGCCGTCGCGCAGGATGCGCAGCGGCCGCACCAGGGCGCGCGCCACCAGCAGCACCACCGCCAGCGCGATCACGATGGCGGCCAGCACCAGGACGGTGTCCATGATCGCGGCCGAGCGGCGCTCGGCGGCCTGGGCGTGCACCGACTTGGTCACCGCCGTGGTGGCGTTCTTGATGACCTGGTCGGCGATGTCGTCGGTGGTCTGGATCGAACGCAGCAGGTCGGCGTTGTCGACGAGCACGCTGGCCGGATCGGACATGATCGCCATCCGGCTCACCATCTGCTGCTGCAGCGTCCTGGCCTCGGACGATCCGGCGCCGAGCACTTCGCTCATGCCGAACAGCGTCGACGGTTCGGTGCCCGCCAGGGTGGCCATCGAGGTCCGCAGCTGCGGCTCGGGAAGTTCCGCTCCTCGGGTGACCAGAATCTTCTGCATCGTCATCTGCCCGCGGGCGCCGACCGCCCGGCTCAGGCCCTGCGCCTGGGCGCGGATCTTTTCGTCGTCGACGCGCACCGAGGCGTTGATGACGTCTTCGGCCGTCAGCAGGATCGGCGCGTAGAGCGTGACCCGCTCCCGCAAACCGAGGCCGGGGTCGGTCGCCTTGTTCACCAGCATCTGACCGCCGTCGAGCAGGTTGTTCACCCCGGAACGGACGTCGTCGCTGACGTCGGTGTCATCCAGCCTGGCCGTCAGTTCGCCCTTGCGCGCCTCGTAGTTCTTCCTGGCGCCGTCCACGTCGCGTCCGGTGGAGCCCGCCAGCAGCGCGACATCCAGCGCCGACATGTACTTGGTGATCACCGGGACCACATCGGCACGGGTGGCGGCCAGCCGCAGGCCGGCCGAGTTGGCCATGGCGCCGTGGATGCGCAGCGCCCCGAAGACGGTCGCCAATACCAGCGGAACCAGCACAATCGCCAGCACCTTCCAGCGGACCGGCCAGTTGCTCAGCGACCAGGTCGGCGGGCGTTTGACCGGCGCGGCGTCGGCACCGGCGGTCGGTGCGGGCTCTACGACATCCGCCTCGGCCGGGTTGGTCGGGCGGGTGAACATGGTCACGTCATCGCGGCCGCGCGATGGGCCGCTGCGCTGACGCTGAGCGCTGAGAAGAACGAGAGGCTCATGAAACTTCCTGCTTTATTTCACCCGCCCCGCGCCAGATAGGCGTGTGCGTGTAGGTGTGGCAATCCGACGAGTATGACAGCCCGCGGCGCAGGCCACCAGAATCGTTACTGAGTAGACAGGTCCCTCCAAGGTGGCGCCGCACCCGCGCGGACACCGCTGGCAAACACCGCGGGCGCGCAACGCCTAGGCGGGACGAAGGAGCGCGACCAGGAAATCGGAGTCGTCGGTGAACGGCCGCAGATCCCAGGTGGACAGCAGCAGATCGGGCACGAAGCCCGCGTCGACCGCGTCGTTGATGAACTCGCCGAACTCGTAATCGCGGCCGGCGCCGAAGCCGATCGCGGCCCGGCCGTCGTCCGCGACGTGGGCACGCAGCCGGCTCAGCACCTGGATCCGGGTGCTCGGGGCCAGGAACGTCATGACGTTGCCGGCGGACACGATGACGTCGAAGGGTTCGGCGATGCCGCGCGCGGGCAGGTCCAGCTCGGCGAGGTCGCCGACCAGCCAGCGCGGGCCGGGGTAATCCTCCTCGGCCGCCGCGATCAGCGCCGGGTCGACGTCCACACCGACCACCCGGTGACCCACCGTGGCCAGATAGCCGCCCAACCGGCCGGGCCCGCAGCCGGCGTCGAGGATCCGGGCGCCGCGCGGCGCCATGGCGTCCACGAAGCGGGCCTCGCCGGCCAGGTCGTCGCCGGCGCGGACCATGGCGCGGAAACGCTCGATATACCAATGCGAATGCCCCGGATCGACAGCGACCTTCTGCATCCAGATGCTCTGCTCGACCATGCGACCATTATCGGCGTTGTGTTCAAGCTGATGTTCGTGTCCCCGCGGATCCCGCCCAACACGGGCAACGCCATCCGCACGGTGGCGGCAACGGGCTGCGAATTGCATCTGGTCGAGCCGATGGGATTCGACCTGTCCGAACCCAAGCTGCGCCGTGCCGGGCTGGACTACCACGACCTCGCGTCGGTCACCGTGCACGCCTCGCTGGCGGCGGCCTGGCCCGCGCTGTCACCGGAGCGGGTGTTCGCGTTCACCTCGCACGCGCCCACCTCGTTCGCCGACGTGCGCTACCGGGCCGGCGACGTGCTGATGTTCGGCCCCGAACCCACCGGGCTGGACGCCGCGACGCTGGCCGACCCGCACATCACCGCGCAGGTGCGCATCCCGATGCTCGCGGGCCGGCGTTCGCTGAACCTGTCCAACGCCGCGGCGATCGCCGTCTACGAGGCCTGGCGGCAACACGGCTACCCGGGTGCGCTGTGATTACCAGGCGTTCCAGTGGGTGAGCTGCTCGGCGGGCAGCCGCTTGGCCGGGCGGAAGTCGGTGCCCTTGGTGTAGGCGATGGGGAACAGCCCGCCCTGGCTGTACTTGTCGTGCGGGATGCCGAGCACGTCCGCGACCTGCTGTTCACCGCCATTGAGCAGGTGCAGCGTGGTCCAGCAGGACCCCAATCCCCGGGAGCGCAGCGCCAGGCAGAAGCTCCAGACCGCCGGGAACAGCGAGGCCCAGAACGAGACGCCGCCCAGCGGCTGCTTCTCCTCCCGGCCGAAGATGCAGGGGATCATCAGCACCGGGGCCTCGTGCATGTGCTCGGCCAGGTAGGTCGCGGAGTCCCGGACCTTGTCCATCCGCTGCCCCCGGGTGTCCCCCTCGCCGTACTCGGGAGCGGGTGAGCTGAGGTAGGCCCGGGCGTTTTTCAGGTAGACGTCCCCGATCGCCTTCTTCTTGTCCGCGTCCTCGACGAACACCCATTGCCAGCCCTGCGAGTTGGAACCGGTCGGCGCCTGCAGCGCCAGCTCGAGGCATTCCATCAGCACCTCCCGCCCGACCGGCCTGTCGAAGTCCAGGCGCTTGCGGACCGAGCGGGTGGTGGTGAGGACTTCGTCGACGGACAGGTTGAGGGTCATGCCGTGGAGACTACATTCGGCCGCGAAACTGTATTCCACGACGCGTTTCTCGAGTGAATCCGTCGCTAGCTGCAGTCTCGCGAAGACCTCAGCGGAAGTCGCGCGACTTCGAGCCGACCGCCAGGGTGATGCGGCCCATCCGCTCGGCGACGACGGTGATCGCGCCGCTGGCGTTTTGGACCTGCCCGCGCACCAGCAGCGCCGGGGCCGAGTTCGCCAGCTTGCGGTGCCGCGCCCACACCCCCGGCACGCAGAGCACGTTGACCATCCCGGTCTCGTCCTCGAGGTTGATGAACGTGACCCCCTGCGCCGTTCCGGGTCGCTGCCGGTGGGTGACCGCGCCCGCGATCAGCACCCGGTCGCCGTCGGGCACCGAGCCCAGTTTCTCGGCGGGCACCACCCCCATCGCGTCCAGATCGGCCCGGAGGAACTGCGTCGGGTAACTGTCCGGGGAGACGCCGGTGGCCCACACGTCGGCGGCGGCCAGCTCCAGCTCGCTCATCCCGGGCAGCGCCGGGATGTGCGAGGACGACCCCACCCCGGGCAGCCGGCCCGGCCGCTGGGTGGCCGCCGCCCCGGCCGCCCACAACGCCTCGCGCCGGGACATGTCGAAGCAGCCCAGCGCCCCCGCCGTCGCCAGCGCCTCGGTCTGCGGCACCGAGAGCTGCAATCGGGTCGTCAGGTCCAGCAGAGAGGTGAACGGGCCGTTGACTTTTCGCTCGTCGACGAGTTGTTCGGCCAGATCGTCGCCGATGTGGCGGACCGCACCCAGGCCGAGGCGGACCTCCGTCCCGTCGTTCTCGAGGGTGGCGTGCGCCAGGCTGGCGTTGACGTCCGGGCCGTGCACCGTCACGCCGTGCCGGCGCGCGTCGGCCACCAGCGACTGCGGCGAGTAGAACCCCATCGGCTGGGCGCGCAGCAGCGCCGCACAGAACGCCGCCGGGTGGTGCAGCTTGAACCACGACGAGTAGAACACCAGCGACGCGAAGCTCAGCGCATGGCTTTCCGGGAAGCCGAAATTGGCGAAGGCCTCCAGCTTTTCGTAGGTGCGGTCGATCACCTCGTCGTCGGCACCGTGCAGTGCGCGCATGCCCTCGTAGAACCGGCCGCGCAGCCGTCGCATGCGTTCGGTCGACCGCTTGGAGCCCATGGCGCGGCGCAGCTGATCGGCCTCGGCGGCCGAGAATCCGGCGCAGTCGACCGCGAGCTGCATCAACTGCTCCTGAAAGAGCGGCACTCCCAGCGTCTTTCGCAGCGCCGGCTCCATGGACGGGTGGTCGTAGACGACTGGGTCGAGACCGTTGCGCCGCCGGATGTAGGGGTGCACCGAGCCGCCCTGGATGGGGCCGGGGCGGATCAGCGCGACCTCCACCACCAGGTCGTAGAACACCCGCGGCTTCAGCCGCGGCAGGGTGGCCATCTGCGCGCGCGACTCCACCTGGAACACGCCGACGGAATCGGCGCGGGCCAGCATCTCGTACACCGCCGGCTCGGAGAGGTCGAGGCGGGCCAGGTCCACCTCGATCCCCTTGTGCTCGGCCACCAGGTCGATGGCATAGTGCAGCGCCGAGAGCATCCCCAGCCCGAGCAGGTCGAACTTCACCAAACCGATTGCCGCACAGTCGTCTTTGTCCCACTGCAGGACGCTGCGATTCTCCATGCGCGCCCACTCCACCGGGCACACGTCGGCGATCGGGCGGTCGCAGATCACCATGCCGCCGGAATGAATCCCCATGTGCCGCGGCAGGTTCCGGATCTGGTTCGCCAAATCGACCACCGGTTCGGGGATGCCCTCCACATCGGGTGAGTCGGCCAGCCCGCTCCAGTGGCTGATCTGCTTGCTCCACGCGTCCTGCTGGCCCTGCGAGAAGCCCAGGGCGCGGGCCATGTCGCGCACCGCGATCTTGCCCCGGTAGGTGATGACGTTGGCGACCTGGGCGGCGTAGTCGCGGCCGTATTTGTCGTAGACGTACTGGATCACCTTTTCGCGCTGATCGGACTCGATGTCCATGTCGATGTCGGGCGGCCCGTCGCGGGCCGGCGACAGAAAACGCTCGAACAGCAGCTCGTTGGCCACCGGGTCGACGGCCGTGACGCCGAGGGCGTAACAGACCGCGGAGTTGGCGGCCGATCCCCGGCCCTGGCACAGAATGTTGTTGTCCCGGCAGAACCGGGCGATGTCGTGCACCACCAGGAAATATCCCGGAAATGTCAGCTGGGCAATGACTTTCAGCTCGTGTTCGATCTGGGAATACGCGCGTGGCGCACTTTCGGCCGATCCGTAGCGGTCGCGCGCGCCGGCCATGGTCAACTGCCGCAGCCAGCTGTCCTCGGTGCGCCCGGCGGGCACGTCGAACGGCGGCAGCTGCGGCGCGATGAGCGCCAGCCCGAACGCGCACTGCTCACCCAGGTCGGCGGCCGCGGCCACCACGTCGGGCCGCTGGGCGAACAGCCGGGCCATCTCCGCGCCGGAGCGCAGGTGCGAACCGCCCAGCGGGGCCAGCCAACCGGCGGCCGAATCCAGGGACTGCCGCGCCCGGATGGCGCCCATCGCCATCGCCAGCCGGCGCCGCGACGGCGCCGCGAAATGCGCGCCGGTGGTGGCGACGACGCCGACCCCGAAGCGTGGGGCCAGCGCGGCCAGCGCGGCGTTGCGTTCGTCGTCGAGCGGTTGACCGTGATGGGTCAGCTCGATACTGACCCGGTGAGCGCCGAACCGGTCCACCAGGTCGGCCAGTGCCCGCTCGGCCGCCGGTGGGCCGCCCTCGGAAAGCGCTTGTCGCACATGCCCTTTGCGACAGCCGGTCAGGATGTGCCAGTGCCCGCCGGCGGCCTCGGTCAGCGCGTCGACATCGTAACGGGGCTTGCCCTTCTCACCGCCGGCCAGATGCGCCGCGGCCAGTTGCCGCGACAACCGCCGGTAGCCCTCCGCCCCGCGGGCCAGCACCAGCAGGTGCGGGCCGGGTGGATCGGGCTGCTCGGTGCGGGCACCGGGGCCAAGCGACAGTTCGGCGCCGAACACGGTGTGCAGGTCGAGTTCGGCCGCCGCTTCGGCGAACCGCACCGCCCCGTACAGGCCGTCGTGATCGGTGAGCGCCAGGGCGCGCAGGTCCAGCCGGGCCGCCTCCTCGGCCAGCTCCTCGGGCGTGCTCGCCCCGTCGAGAAAGCTGAACGCCGAATGCGCGTGCAGTTCGGCATAAGCGACGGACGAGCGGGGCGCCCGCCCGTCATCCGGAGGCCGGTAGGTTCCACGCTTGGGCGACAGTGGGGCGTCCTCCCCGGGCACCACCGGCACGCCGGCATGGCGCGGCTTGCTGTCGAGCACCCGCTCCATTTCCGCCCAACTCGGCGGCCCGTTAAACCAGCCCACCCGCCCGAGTATATCGAACTGATGTTCGATTAACCCCGGCTCAGTACAACCGTTGTTAAACCGATCTTCAACTCCTAAACAAGGTCTTAACGCTGCGGGTACTACCGCGGATCACGCGCTGCACAGATACTGGTACAAGTTCAAAGAAGCGGACTACAACGGGGACCGGGCATGGCACAGACACTGGATACGGCATTCCTTCAAGCCCATGACCCGGACCAGCACGCGAGCCTGGCGATCGGGGCGGTCGCCATCGTCGGCGGCGTCGCGCCCGACTACGAGCGGCTGAAACGCCTTCTGGCGGAACGTATCCAGCCGATCGCGCGCTGCACGCAGCTGCTCCGCGCGCATCCGCTGAGCCAGGCGTGGGTCGACTGCCCGGACTTCAACCTGGCCCACCATGTGCGCCGGGTGGCGATTCCCCACCCCGGTGACGAGGCCGAGCTGTCCCGGGCCATCGCCTACGCCCTGGAACGGCCCCTGGATCTGGACCGGCCGCCGTGGGAGTGCTGGGTCATCGAAGGCCTCAAGGGCAACCGCTGGGCGATCCTGATGAAAACCCATCACGGCCTGCTCGACGGCAACTCGGCCGCGCGCCTGATCAGCCGGCTGTGCGACGACGCCGACGCCGATACCTTTGCCAACAACGCTGCGGGCAAGCAGGTTTCGCCACCGCCGGTGGACAAACCGGGCTGGGCGGAGGCGCTGTGGCGGGCGTCGTCGGTCGCCGGCAACGTCACCGCCACCCTGGTCGGTGCGATGTGGCCGGCCGTGCGTACCGACGCGGCCACCACGTCCCAGCGCTACAGCACGGTGCGGGTCCCGATCGCCGACGTCGACAGCGTCTGCCGCAAGTTCAAAGTCAGCGCCAACGATGTCGCGCTCGCCGCCATCACCGAGGGGTTCCGCACCGCGCTGCTCGGCCGCGGCGAGGAGCCGCGGGCCGACTCGCTGCGCACCCTGGCTCCGATGCCGGTCCGCTCGGCCATGCTCTCGCACCTGCCCGTCGAACACGACGACCCGGTGCGGCGCTTGCAGACGGTGCACACCAGGTGGCAGGCCAAGCAAAGCGCCCAGCCGCGACCGGCCGGCATCGTGGAGTCGGCGATCGGCTTCCTGCCAACCGTGTTGCGCAGCAACGTCTTACAGTTGCTCTCCCGCCTGCCGCAGCGCGCCATCGTGACGTTGGCCACCAACGCGCCGGGGCCGCGCCGTCGGCTTCAGGTGATGGGCCAGACGCTGGAACGGCTGCTGCCGATCCCCCCGACCGCCACGGCGCTGCACACCGGCGTCGCGGTGTTGAGCTACGGCGACGAACTGGTCTTCGGGATCACCGCCGAACAGGGCGACGCGTTCGACGTCAAGCAGCTGGCCGCCGGCATCGAGCTGGGCATGGCGCGACTGGTGGCGCTCGGCGACGACTCCGTGCTGCTGTTCAACCGGCGCAAGCGTCCCGCGCGCCCGGTGGTTCGGCCCGTGCCGCCGACGCATCCGTCGGCGCCGGGGCAAGCGCGCCACTGATCCGTTCGCCGGAAGACCAACCACCGTGAGAAGGTTGGTCATGGGCAAGTCGGGGCCGGTTATCATCGACCCGCGCCGCCATGACGCGGTGCTCTTCGACGCCGACGGCGCGCTCGGCTCGACGTTGGCGGCCCAACTGCGGGAGAACGGGTTGGGCACTGCCGTCATCGCGGCCGACGGCCCGGTGCAGGCCGCCGACCGGCTGACGGTGCGCCCCGGCCGCTGCGTCGTGGTCGCCGGGGGCGCCGCGGGTGTCGAGGCCGCGCGCGCCGCGGGGTTCGCGTTGGTGATCGGCGTCGACCCGGGCGGGCAGGGCGACGCACTGGGTGAGGCCGGGGCCGACGCGGTGGTCGGGGACCTCGGCGACATCACCGTACGGACCGGGGATCACCGGATGTCGCAGCTGCCCGATGCGTTGCAGGCCCTGACAGGCGCCGCCGATGGCCCGGCCACCCGGCGACCGGCCGTGTTCTTCGATTTCGACGGCACGCTCTCGGACATCGTCGACGATCCGGACGCGGCGCGGCCCGTCGCCGGGGCCACCGAGGCGCTGGGCAAGCTGGCCACCCGCTGCCCGGTCGCGGTGCTGTCCGGCCGCGACTTGGCCGACGTGACGAAACGCGTTGGCGTACCGGGTATCTGGTATGCGGGTAGCCACGGTTTCGAGCTGACCGCACCCGACGGCAGCCACCACCAGAACGACGACGCGGCCGCCGCCATCCCGGTGCTCGAACAGGCGGCCGGGCAGCTGCGCGACCGGCTGGGCGCGATCCCCGGTGTTGTGGTGGAGCACAAGCGATTCGGGGTCGCCGTGCACTACCGCAATGCCGCGCGTGACCGTGTCGGCGAGGTGCTGGCGGCGGTGCGCGCCGCGGGCCGCCGCGACGCGCTTCGGGTGACCACCGGCCGCGAGGTCATCGAGCTGCGCCCAGACCTGGACTGGGACAAGGGGAAAACGCTGCGCTGGGTGATCGACCACCTGCACGAGGCCGAGTCGGGTCCGCTGACGCCGGTCTACCTCGGCGACGACATCACCGACGAGGACGCGTTCGACGCCGTGCGCGCCGATGGCGTGCCGATCCTGGTGCGGCACAGCGACGACGGCGACCGCGCCACCGCGGCGCTGTTCGCGCTGGACAGTCCCACCCTAGCCGCCGAATTCACCGACCGGCTGGCCGATCAGCTGGCGCGCTAGCGGCGGTCGCAAGCGGGCCGCCGCCATCAGGGCTAGCGGCGGTCGCAAGCGGGCCGCCGCCATCAGGGCTAGGCGTATTCCACCGCGCCGTCGTCGAGTACCACCCGACCGGCCTCCGATCCTTCGGCACCGGAAGCCTCGGTGCGGAACACCGCCTTACCCGGCTCGGTGCGCCAGATCAGCGTGGTCAGCGTCTCGCCCGGGAACACCGGCGAGGTGAACCGCGCGGCGATCGAGGTGACGTTGGCCGCGACGCCCTGGCCGAGCTCGGCCACCAGCGCGCGACCCGCAACCCCGTAGCTGCACAGTCCGTGCAGGATCGGCTTGGGGAAACCGGCCATCTCGCGGGCGAACCACGGGTCGCTGTGCAGCGGGTTGCGGTCACCGGAGAGCCGGTAGATCAGCGCCTGGTCTTCGCGGGTGGGCAGGGCGATGCGGGCGTCGGGCTCGCGGTCGGGGAATTCGGGTGCGACCGGCCGCTGACCCGGCATGCCCCCGAAGCCGCCCTCGCCCCGGATGACCAGGGTGGTGAGCGTCTCGGCGATCAGCTGCCCGGACTCCGGCTCGGTGCCACGGCCGCGCAACACCAGGATCGCGTTCTTGCCCTCGCCCTTGTCCTGGATGTCGGCGACCTCGGAAACCACCGAAAGCCTTCCCGCGGGCGGCAGCGGTGCATGCAGGCGGATGCTCTGCGATCCGTGTAACAGCATGGCCCAGTTGAACTTTCCGACCAGGCCGCCCGCGCCGAAGGCCGGGCAGCAGATCACCGCGTAGGTGGGCAGCACCTGCTGGTCGATGTCGTGGCTGTTCTCGGTGGTGAAAGCCAGGTCGTCGATCCCGGCGCCGACACCGAGCGCGTAGAGCAGCGTGTCCCGGTCGTTCCATTCGAACTGCATTGGTTCGGTGACCGCGCCGACGGCACTCGGATCAATCGCCATGGAAGTCTCCTTTCGAGGATTTTCTGCACGTAACCATCGCAAACCCTTCCCACCGGAGCCGTCGGCAGGGCAGGCTAATCGCCATGCCCAAGCGCAGCATGATCAAAAAGGCCGCGGTCGCGCTGGCCGCGCTCACCGCCATGATGATGGTCGCCGGCTGCGGCGGCTCCTCCCCCCAGGCGCGGTCCATCACGGTGACGTTCATCCGGCACGCCCAGTCGGAGGCCAACGCCAGCGGCACCATCGACACCGAGGTGCCGGGCCCGGGTCTGAGCCCGGAGGGCAAAGGGCAGGCCGAACAGATCGCGCACCAACTGGGCCGCAAGGACTACGACGCCGTCTACGCCTCCACCATGACCCGGGCGCAGCAGACCGCCGCCCCGCTGGCCGCCGAACTCGGCAAGCAGGTCGAGGTGTTGCCCGGCGTCCAGGAGATCAACGCCGGCTGGTACAACGGCAAACCGGAGTCGATGGCGAAGTCGACGTACATGTTGGCGCCGGTGAACTGGATCAACGGCGACGTGTCCGACAGTATCCCCGGCTCGATCAGCGGCAAAGAGTTCAACGAGCAGTTCACCGCGGCCGTCAACAAGGTCTACAACAGCGGCCACCGTAACCCGGTGGTGTTCTCGCATCTGAACTCGATCATGGTGTGGACGCTGATGAACGCCCGGAACGCCAAGGACAGCCTGATGAACACCCACCCGATACCCAACACGGGTCGCGTGGTGATCAGCGGTAACCCGATGACCGGCTGGACGCTGGTCGACTGGGACGGGATCCGCGACTTCCGCAACTGACCTGCTCAGTCGCGCTTGACGGGTGCGGCTACCATTGCTCCATGCGGTATGTCGTTACCGGCGGTACCGGGTTTATTGGTCGCCGCGTCGTGTCTCGTCTTCTGGAATCCCGGCCCGATGCGCAGGTGTGGGTGCTGGTGCGACGGCAGTCGCTGGGCCGCTTCGAGCGGCTCGCCGAACACTGGGGTGAGCGGGTCAAGCCGCTGGTCGCCGCGCTGCCGGAGCTGGAGCTGAGCGACGCGGACATCGCCGAGCTGGGCGAGATCGATCACGTGGTGCACTGTGCGGCGATCTACGACATCACCGCCGGCGAAGCCGAGCAGCGAGCCAGCAACGTCGAGGGCACCCGCGCGGTGATCGGGCTGGCGCAGCGGCTGGACGCGACGCTGCACCACGTGTCGTCGATCGCCGTGGCGGGTGATTTCGCCGGCGAATACACCGAGGACGACTTCGACGTGGGCCAGCAGCTGCCGACGCCGTATCACCAGACCAAGTTCGAGGCCGAGCTGCTGGTGCGCGCGGCGACCGGGCTGCGGCATCGCATCTACCGCCCGGCGGTGGTGGTGGGCGATTCCCGCACCGGCGAGATGGACAAGGTGGACGGGCCGTACTACTTCTTCGGGGTGCTGGCCAAGCTGGCGGTGCTGCCGTCGCTGACCCCGATCCTGCTGCCGGACACCGGTCGCACCAACATCGTCCCGGTCGACTACGTCGTCGACGCGCTGGTCGCGCTAATGCACGCCGAGGGCCGCGACGGGCAGACGTTCCACCTGACCGCCGAGAAAACCATCGGCTTGCGCGGCATCTACCGCGGCGTGGCCAGGGCGGCCGGGCTGCCGCCGCTGCGCGGGTCGCTGCCGCGTTCGGTGGCCGCCCCGGTGCTCAAGGTGCGCGGGCGCGCCAAGGTGGTGCGCAACATGGCGGCCACCCAGCTCGGCATCCCCGCCGAGGTGTTCGACGTCGTCGACCTGGCGCCCACGTTCGTCAGTGAGAAGACTCGGGATGCCCTGCAGGGCACCGGGATACGCGTTCCGGAGTTTTCCGGCTACGCACCCAAGCTGTGGCGGTACTGGGCGGAGCACCTGGATCCGGATCGCGCGCGCCGCGACGATCCGCAGGGACCGCTGCAGGGCCGGCACGTCATCATCACCGGCGCGTCCAGCGGCATCGGGCGGGCGGCGGCCGTCGCGATCGCCGAGCGGGGCGCCACCGTGTTCGCGCTGGCGCGCAACGGCGCGGCGCTGGATGCGCTGGTGGCCGAGATCCGCGCCAACGGCGGTGCCGCCCATGCCTTTACCTGCGATGTGACCGATTCCGCGTCGGTGGAACACACCGTCAAAGACATTTTGGGACGCTTCGACCACGTCGACTATCTGGTGAACAACGCGGGCCGGTCGATCCGCCGCTCGGTGGTCAACTCCACCGACCGGCTGCACGATTACGAACGGGTGATGGCGGTCAACTACTTCGGTGCGGTGCGGATGGTGCTGGCGCTGCTACCGCATTGGCGCGAGCGCCGATTCGGTCACGTCGTCAACGTGTCGAGCGCCGGGGTGCAGGCACGCAATCCCAAGTACAGCTCCTACCTGCCGACCAAGGCCGCGCTGGACGCGTTCTCGGACGTGGTGGGTTCGGAGGTGCTGTCCGATCACATCACCTTCACCAACATCCATATGCCGCTGGTGCGCACCCCGATGATCGTGCCGTCGCACCGGCTCAACCCGGTGCCGGCGATCAGCCCCGAACGCGCGGCGGCGATGGTGGTGCGCGGCCTGGTGGAGAAGCCGGCCCGCATCGACACGCCCCTGGGCACGCTGGCCGAAGCCGGCAATTATTTCGCCCCGCGCACTTCGCGGCGGGTTCTGCACCAGCTCTATCTCGGCTATCCCGATTCGGCCGCGGCGCGCGGGGAGACCACCGAACCGCCGCCGGCGGTGGCTCCGCGGACGGCACGCCGCAAGCCCAGCCGGCCCGTGCGCGCCGTCACCCGGGGCATCCGGACACCCCGGGGCGTCAAGCGGCTGGTCCGCCTGGTGCCCGGCGTGCACTGGTAGTCACTTCTGCAGCGTGAACTGGTTGACGTCGATGTATCCGATCCGGAACGCGTCGGCACAACCGGTCAGGTATTTCATGTACCGCTCGTAGACTTCCTCGGACTGCACCGCGATGGCCTCGTCCTTGTGGGCCTGCAGCGCGGCGGCCCAGATGTCGAGGGTCTTCGCGTAGTGCGGTTGCAGCGACTGCACGCGGGTCACGGTGAACCCGTTGGCGGTGGCGCGCTCTTCCACCATCGGTATCGACGGCAGCCGCCCGCCCGGGAAGATCTCGGTGACAATGAATTTGATGAACCGGGCGAAGGTGAACGAGATCGGCATGCCGCGTTCGGCCATCTCGGTCGGGTGCAGCCCGGTGATGGTGTGCAGCAGCATGACCCCGTCGTCGGGCAGCAGGTCGTGCGCCAGGGTGAAGAACGCGTCGTAACGCTCGTGCCCGAAGTGCTCGAACGCGCCGATGCTGACGATCCGGTCGACCGGCTCGTCGAACTTCTCCCAGCCCTCCAGCAGGATCCGCGCCGAACGAGGGCTGCCGGACTTCGCGATCAGCTCCTCGACGTGGTCGGCCTGGTTGCGGCTCAGGGTGAGGCCGACGACGTTGACGTCGTACTTTTCCATCGCGCGCATCATGGTCGCGCCCCAACCGCAGCCGACGTCGAGTAACGTCATGCCGGGTTGCAGCCCGAGCTTGCCGAGCGCGAGGTCGATCTTGGCGATCTGCGCCTCTTCCAGCGTCATGTCGTCGCGCTCGAAGTAGGCGCAGCTGTACGTCTGGGTCGGGTCGAGAAATAGCCGAAAGAACTCGTCCGACAAGTCGTAGTGGGCCTGCACATCGTCGAAGTGCGGCGTTAACTCAGCACCCTCGGGGGGCTCCGACGTCGTTGGCATCGTGCCAGCCTAGTCGCCGAACTGAGTATGTTGGAAACAATGAATTCTCCCGTGTTCGTCGACGTCGATACCGGCGTGGATGATGCGCTGGCGCTGATGTATTTGCTCGCCAGCTACGACGCCGAAGTGGTCGGTATCGCCTCGACCGGGGGAAACGTTGGGGTAGAGCAGGTTTGCGAGAACAATCTGGGGTTGCTGGCGCTGTGCGAACGCACCGACATCCCGGTGTCCAAGGGTTCCGGACAGACCCTGAGCGGGCCGATGCGGCTGCCGTCGAAAGTCCACGGCCCCAGGGGGTTGGGCTATGCCGACCTGCCGCCCGGCGGGCGCGGGCTCGCCGATTACGACTCGGCGAGCGCCTGGGTGCGCGCGGCGCGGGCCTTTCCCGGTGAGCTCATCGGCGTGGCGACCGGTCCGTTGACCAATCTGGCGCTGGCACTGCGCGCCGAGCCCGAGCTGCCCACCCTGCTGCGCCGGTTGGTGATCATGGGCGGCTCCTACGACCATCGGGGTAACACCACCGCGGTGGCGGAGTGGAACATCAGCGTGGATCCCGAGGCGGCGGCCGAGGTGCTGGCGGCCTGGTGTCCGGAAACCGTTGGGCAACAGCGGCTTCCAATCCTGTGCGGCCTGGATCTGACCCGCAAGGTTGCGATGACGCCGGATCACCTCGCGCGGCTGGCGGCGGCCGCGGAGTCGACGACGACCCAGCTGAGCGAGCACGACGAGCGCGGAACCCGGTCGGCGGCTTCCAACCCGCTGATCCGGGTGATCGAGGACGCGATGCGGTTCTACCTGGAGGCCTATCACGAACTCGGCCACGGGTATCAGGCACACATGCACGACCCGTTGGCCGCCGCCGTCGCGCTGGATCCCGGGCTCGTCGCGACGCGTCCGGCCACGGTGGACATCGAACTGACCGGAACCCTGACCCGCGCCATGACGGTGACCGACTGGTCCGATCGTCGAGAACCCAACGCACTGATCGGGATTGACGTGGATGCGGCGGGATTCTTCGATCGGTTCATCGAACGGGTGGGGCCCTTTGCCCGTCGGTTGGGGGGTGTGGGATGAGGATTCGTGCGATCGAACTGATCCGGGCGGGGTGGGGCGCGGTGCTGCTGGCCGCCCCCGCCGAGGTGCTCGGCCACCTGCACGGGGTGCAAGTCGATCGCAAGGCGCTCGTCGTCACCCGGATCCTGGGCGCGCGGCATCTGACCCAGGCGCTGCTGTCGGGAGTCGACCCCGGACCGGAGGTGCTGGCGGCCGGGGTCTGGGTCGACACCGTGCACTCGGCGACCGCACTCGGCCTGGCCGTGGTCGACCGGCGCCGCGCCCGCGGCGGGCTGATCGACGCGGCCGTCGCCGCGTCCTGGGCGGGGCTGGGCTGGCGCCACCTGAGCGCCGGAAAAGCCCGCACCCAGGGTGTCCGCGGCCGCGACCGGTTGGCCCGCGCGGTCGTCGGCGCCCTGCCAGGCGGTCGCGGGCTGATGGCGCGAGCGCAGGCGGTGCGTGCCGATAGCGCAGGGCGATCGGCGCCGAGATAGGCGTCGGGCGCAACGGGGGCAATGGTGGATTGTGTTTTGATGATTGGGAGTGGGCTCGACGTCAAGGGTGGTCAGCTCGCATCAAGTGGAAGGTTTCGCGGGGCATGACTGAGCTGGTTACCGGGAAAACGCTGCCGAATGTGGTCGTCACTGGCGTTGCCATGACGACCGCGCTGGCAACTGACGCCGAGACCACTTGGAAGCTGTTGCTGGACAAGCAAAGTGGTATCCGTAAGCTCGAGGATTCGTTCGTCGAGGAGTTCGATCTGCCGGTGCGCATCGGCGGGCACCTGCTGGAGGAGTTCGACGGCGGACTGACGCGCGCCGAACGCCACCGGATGGGTTACCTGCAGCAGATGTCGACGGTGTTGGGCCGGCGGGTGTGGGAGAACGCGGGTTCGCCCGAGGTCGACGGCGACCGGCTGATGGTGTCCATCGGCACGGGCCTGGGGTCCGCCGAGCAGATCGTGTTCAGTTACGACGATTTGCGGGCCCGTGGCATCAAGGGGGTCTCGCCACTGGCGGTGTCGAAGTACATGCCCGACGGGGCGGCCGTCTCGGTGGCACTGGAGCGGCACGCCAGGGCCGGGGTGATCACCCCGGTGTCGGCGTGCGCGTCGGGATCCGAGGGGGTGGCGCAGGCCTGGCGCAACATCGTGTTCGGCGAGGCCGACATCGCCATCTGCGGTGGCGTGGAGGTCAGGATCGAGGCGGTCGCGATCGCGGCGTTCGCCCAGATGCGCATCGTGATGTCGACCAAGAACGACGACCCGGTGGGCGCGTGCCGCCCGTTCGACCGCGACCGCACCGGGTTCGTGTTCGGCGAGGCCGGCGCGCTGATGGTCATCGAGACCGAGGAACACGCCAAGGCCCGCGGCGCCAACATCCTGGCCCGCATCATGGGCGCCAGCATCACCTCCGACGGCTACCACATGGTCGCCCCGGACCCCAACGGCGAACGCGCCGGGCACGCGATGAGCCGCGCCATCCAGCTCGCCGGGCTCAGCCCCTCGGACGTCCACCACGTCAACGCCCACGCCACCGGCACCTCGGTCGGTGACGTCGCCGAGGGCAGAGCCATCAACAACGCGCTGGGCGCCAACAAGCCGGCGGTCTACGCCCCCAAAGCCGCCCTGGGCCACTCGGTGGGTGCGGTCGGCGCCGTGGAATCCATCCTGACCGTGCTCGCGCTGCGCGACCAGGTGGTCCCACCCACGCTCAACCTGGAAAACCTCGACCCCGAGATCGACCTGGACGTGGTGGCAGGCAAGCCACGGCCGGGCAACTACGAGTACGCGATCAACAACTCGTTCGGATTCGGCGGACACAACGTGGCCATCGCCTTCGGGCGGTACTGACGCCGGCATCAGCGGGGGCCGGATCCTGACGCGCTCGTTTGGTGGGTGAACCACGGGGTAAAGCAGCGACTATGGCTTTCGCCGAGTATCAAAACGAGCTGTACGACCAGTCGCTGTACGGCAATCAGCCGCAGTACCCGATCAGGTTCGAGGAGCTGGAGAAGACGGCGACGGCGGCGATGACGCCGAAGGTGCTGGGCTACGTGGCGGGCGGCGCCGGTGACGAGCACACCCAGCGCGCCAACTGCGCGGCCTTCAAGCGGTGGGGGCTGTACCCGCGCATGGGGATCGCCCCCGAACAGCGCGATATGTCCGTCGAGTTGTTCGGCATGAGGTTTCCGTCGCCGATATTCATGGCACCCATCGGCGTCATCGGGGTGTGCGACCCAGACGGCCACGGGGACATGCTCTGCGCGCGGGCCTCGGTCCGCACGGGCGTGCCGTTCTTCGCGGGAACACTATCGGCCGACCCGATGGAAGACCTCGCCGCCGAACTGGGCGATACGCCGGCGTTTTTCCAGCTGTACACGCCGCCGGACCGCAAGATGGCCGCCAGCCTGGTGCACCGGGCCGAGGCGGCCGGCTTCAAGGGCATCGCCGTCACCCTCGACACCTGGGTCACCGGCTGGCGCCCCCGCGACCTGAGCGGCGGGAACTACCCGCAGGTGCCCAGTGGCTGCCTGGCCAACTACACCAGCGATCCGGTCTTTCGCGCCAACCTGAGCCGGGGCGAAGACGCCACCGAGGCGGCGGTGCGCAAGCTGCCGATCTTCGGTGGGCCGTTCCGCTGGTCCGACCTGGAGTGGCTGCGATCCGAGACCAGCCTGCCGCTGATGGTCAAGGGCATCTGCCATCCCGACGATGTTCGCCGCGCCAAAGACATTGGTGTGGACGGCATTTACTGCTCCAACCATGGCGGACGGCAGGCCAACGGCGGGCTGCCCTGCTTGGATTGCCTGCCCGGGGTGATCGAGGCCGCCGAGGGGATGCCGGTGCTGTTCGACTCGGGTGTCCGCGGCGGCGCCGACATCATCAAAGCGCTCGCGCTGGGCGCGACCGCCGTGGGGATCGGCCGCCCCTACGCCTACGGGCTGGCCATCGGTGGCGTCGACGGCCTCGTGCACGTGCTGCGCTAGCTGCTGGCCGAGGCCGATTTGATCATGGCCGTCGACGGATATCCCTCGCTCAAGGACCTGACCCCCGACGCGCTGCGGCGCGTCGAATACGCTCAATGACAACGATTTTCGTAGATTATTCGTAGCTGCCCTCCACATACCAGCGCCGCTGGCGATAGCACAGCAGCAGCGCGCGCTCGTTCTCCAGCAACACCTGGGCGCGGGCGGTGCGGCCCTTGCCCAGGTCGGGGTCCCACCAACGCTCGTCGACCGGCCAGGGCCCCGACCACCAGCACAGCCGTTCGTCTCGGCCGTGGGCAACCATGCGCGCGGGGTCGGCGGAGAACAGCCCCCGGATGGTCACCCGTATCGGGTTTCCTTGGGCGTCAAGCAGTTCCACCGGGTCGTCGAGCAGCACCGCCGGTGACGGCTCGGGCAGCCGGCCGGGCCACGGCAGCTCGGGATCGGCGCGCGGTACCGGCTCATCGCCGAGCGGGATCAGCGTGATGCGCCCGGCCGGGCCCCGCCCGCCGGACAGCACCGGCACTCGCACCGCCTCCGGACCGAGCAGACCCTGCACCCGCACCAGGGCGCGGCGGGCCCGCAGCCTGTCCTCCTCGCCCAGGCCGCCCCAGAGCGGCAACTGCAGCGCCTCGGCGGATACCGCCTCGACCGCCTGCAGCCGCAACCGCGTCACCGCGGCGGTGGGACGCGGATTGCGCGCGGTGCGGCTGCTCAACCAGCCGTCGAGCTGCCAGCGCACCCGGTCGGCGGTGGCGTCCTCGGTCAACGGCTCGGCGCACCGCCACACCCGGTGCAGTTCTTCGCCGTTGGGGGTGACGGCGTGGATGGCCAGCCGGGTGCATCCCACGCCGGCGGCCATCAGCGTCTGATGCAACCTGCCGGCCAGTGAGCGCCCGGCGAACGCCGCGGCATCAACCCGGTCGATCGGCGGATCGCAGTCCAGCACGGCCTCGAGCTCGGCCGGTGGTTCCCGGCCCGACGGTGGTCGTTCGGGTTCGCCGCGCGCCAACCGGTGTGCGGCCACGCCGTCGGCGCCGAACCTGGAAGCCACGTCGCTGCGCGCCAGCGCGGCGAACTGCCCGATGGTGCGAATCCCCATCCGCCACAACAGGTCCGTCAGTTCTTCGCGGCCCGCACCGGACAGGCTCGGCTCGGTGGCGAGTTGGCGGATGGACAGCACCGACAAAAACCTCGCGTCGCCCCCCGGCTCGACGACACGGCCCGCCCGCGCCGCGAAGACCGCGGTGGACAACTGGTCGGCGATCCCGGCCTGACACTCGGCGCCGGCCACCGCCACCGCATCGATCAGCCGTTCGGCGGCGGTGGCCTCGGACCCGAAATAGCGGGCCGCCCCGCGCACCGGCAACACCAGCAGGCCGGGCCGCAGCACCTCGGCGCGAGGCACCAGGTCGTCCACCGCCGCGATCACCGCTTCGAAGAAGCGGGCGTCGCGGTCCGCGTCGGCGGCGGTGACGTGCAGTTGCGGGCACCGGGCCGCCGCCTCCCGGCGTCGCAGCCCCCGCCGCACTCCCGCCGCGCGTGCGGCCGACGAGCAGGCGATCACCCGGTTGGCCAACGTGACAGCGATCGGGGTGGAGGCGGACAGGCCCGCGGCCGCCGCCGCCGCGACCGCGGGCCAATCCATGCACCAGATCGCCAACACCCTTGAACCAGAAGGGGATACCACGCTTTATCCCGCTCGCGCTCGGGTCATCACCCGTCGTCCCGCACACATCCCGCTGACCTGCAGCCGCACCGCAGCGATCCGGCCGAATCCAGGGACGGGCGGCACCCGATCACCCGGAGTGATGTCATAACCGCAGACCCGGGCGGCAAGGCGCGTCGGCGCCCCCTGCCAATCGCCGCCGGTGACCAACAGGGTGCAGCCCCTGTTCCGGGCGCGGGCCACCACCGCCCGCGCCCGGGTAGGCGGCACCCGGCGCCCGCCCAGCCCCAGCACCACCAGATCCATGCCGTCGACGAGCACCGCGGCCACCTCCACCGGATCGGTTCCGGGATCCGGGATCACCGCGAGCCGGCTCAGGTCCGCCCCCATCTCCGCGGCGGCCAGCAGCCCGATGTCCGGCTGACCGACGATTGCGGCGTTGCCACCGGCCGCCGTGACCGCGGCCACCATGCTCAACAACAGCGACCGGGCACCCGAGAGCACCGCGACCGTCCCCCGCGGCACCGGCGCGGGCAGCAGCTCGGCCAGCCACGCCGGGAGCGCCAGCTGGGACTCCGCGTCCGGCAGCAGGTCCTCGGCGGGCACGGCGGCGGCCGGCCCCCTCTTCCCGGAGATGCTCGCCATCCGTCGGCGAAGCGATTCTAGCTGTTCAGCACGGGTTTCCTGGCGGTGACTGGAGGCAAAAGCCGCGGTCATGACAGCCTCCTATCACCCGCTTTCCGGGAGCTTCCGGGGAGTGTATTCGAATGTATGTTCGATGCATTTCGCAGTAAACACCCGCCCTCCGACAACCGTCAAGCGACGCGAGGGACAGCGTTATGCGATCGATACTGGTGGGGCTGATGGGTGCCATGTGGCCGCATTCTCGCGGAAATCAGGCCGGGCCAGCTACTCCCACTCGATGGTGCCGGGGGGTTTGCTGGTGATGTCCAGCACCACCCGGTTGACCTCGGCCACCTCGTTGGTGATGCGGGTCGAGATGCGCTCGAGCACCTCGTAGGGGACCCGGGTCCAGTCGGCGGTCATGGCGTCCTCGCTGGACACCGGCCGCAGCACGATCGGGTGCCCGTAGGTGCGGTTGTCGCCCTGCACACCGACCGAGCGGACCTCGCCCAGCAGCACCACCGGGCACTGCCAGATCAGGTTGTCCAGGCCGGCGGCGGTGAGTTCCTCACGCGCGATCAAGTCGGCGCGGCGCAGCGTCTCCAACCGCTGCGCGGTGACCTCGCCGACGATCCGGATGCCCAGACCGGGGCCCGGAAAGGGTTGGCGCGCAACGATTTCCTCCGGCAGGCCAAGCTCACGTCCGACGGCGCGCACCTCGTCCTTGAACAGCAGCCGCAGCGGCTCGACGAGCTTGAACTTCAGGTCGTCGGGCAGGCCACCGACGTTGTGGTGGCTTTTGATGTTGGCGGTCCCGCTGCCCCCACCGGATTCCACCACGTCCGGGTACAGCGTGCCCTGCACCAGGAAATCAACCTCAGACCCGGTGTCGCTCAAGATCTCCCGCACCGCGCCCTCGAAGGCGCGGATGAACTGGCGACCGATGATCTTGCGCTTGCCCTCGGGGTTGGTCACTCCCGACAGCGCCTGCAGGAAGGTGTCGGCAGCGTCGACGGTGACCAGGTTGGCTCCGGTGGCGGCGACGAAATCGCGCTGCACCTGCGCGCGTTCGCCGGCGCGCAACAGCCCGTGGTCAACGAAAACACAGGTCAACCGGTCACCGATGGCGCGCTGCACCAGCGCGGCGGCCACCGCGGAGTCCACGCCGCCGGACAGCCCGCAGATGGCGTGGCCGTCGCCGATCTGTTCGCGCACCTGCTCCACCAGCGCGCTGGCGATGTTGGCCGTCGTCCAGTCCGCGCCCAGCCCGGCGAAGTCGTGCAGGAAGCGGCTGAGCACCTGCTGTCCGTGCGGGGTGTGCATGACCTCCGGGTGGTACTGCACGCCGGCCAGGCCCCGCTGGCGGTTCTCGAAGCCGGCCACCGAGGCACCGGAGCTGCTGGCCACCACCTCGAACCCGTCCGGCGCGGCCGTGACCGCGTCACCATGGCTCATCCATACCGGTTGCGAACTCGGTAGCCCCGAATGCAGTTCGCCGCCAAGAACTTTCAGCTCGGTACGACCGTATTCACTGGTTCCGGTATGGGCGACGGTGCCGCCGAGGGCCTGCGCCATGGCCTGAAACCCGTAGCAGATGCCGAACACCGGCACCCCGAGATCGAACACCGCCGGATCGAGCTGCGGCGCGCCCGGCTCGTACACGCTGGACGGTCCGCCGGAGAGCACCAGCGCCAGTGGGTCGCGGGCCTTGATCTCCTCGACCGTGGTGGTGTGCGGGATGACCTCGGAGAACACCCGGGCCTCGCGGACGCGACGGGCGATCAGCTGCGCATACTGTGCGCCGAAATCGACGACCAACACGGGCCGCTGCGAGGGGGTTTCCACGGCAGCCAGCTTAGTGGCTACCGGAGGCTGCCCGGGTGCGGCCGTACCCTCGCCCAGCGCTCATCGACGCGCTGCTCGGAATCCGGGATTGATCGCGGGGAACCCCCTACAGCGAAAACGCTTGACACACCGCACTGACGGTCTGAAGGTCACCTTCGAAGTGAACTCGCCGCAGCGCCGCCTTACGCTTGGCCTCGGTTGACCCCAGCCGCGCGTTCACCAGATCGGTCGCGCCGGCGGTGAGCGTCACCGAGGGCTCGCCGCGAGCGGCGGCCAGGCGCCCCTGCGTTATCGCGAATTCGAATCTGCGGCCGTCGATCTCGGCGCGGCACGTCACCTCCAACCCGGCCGCGCGCGCCGAGTTGAAGCCCAGCAGGAGGCCGGCCAGGAAGCCGTTGAGGGGCGTCGCCGGGCCGTCCCCGATCGGGTCGAGCCGGTCCAGCCCGAACCACGCGACACTTTGCAAGATGGGCAGTACCCGCTGCCACCCCATGTCGCTGAGGGTGTAGACGGTGCGCCCGATCGGCGCCGGCAGGTCGGCACGGTCGACGAGCCCGGCTTCCTGTAGTTCCCTTAGCCGCTCGGCCAGCAGATTCGTTGCGATGCCCGGCAGCTCGTCGCGCAGGTCACCGTAGCGGCGCGGTCCGCCGACCAGCTCACGCAGGATCAGCAACGTCCACCGCTCGCCCAGGACGTCGAGCCCGCGCGCGATCGGACAGTTCTGGTTGTAGTTCCTGCGGGACGCCACCCCGCCAGGCTACCGCATGGTACACGTGTTTTTCAACTTATTACTTGAATTATTTGTCTATTAGATTTATTGTCTTGTTCATGCTTCTCGCACCGATAGTCCGCAGTCATCCTGTTCCCGCACTCGCCGTAATCTGCCTCGGCGTCTTCGTCATCAGCGTCGACGCCACCATCGTCAACGTCGCGTTGCCCACGTTGTCGCGCGAACTCGGCGCCGACACCGCCCAGCTGCAATGGATCGTCGACGCCTACACCCTGGTGATGTCCGGCCTGCTGCTGTCGGCCGGCAGCCTGTCCGACCGTTACGGCCGCAGGGGGTGGCTCAACTCCGGGCTGGCCCTGTTCGCGCTCACCTCCGCCGTTGCGGCGCAAGTTAATTCGGCCGACGCGCTGATCGCGGCCCGCGCGGCCATGGGCATAGGCGCGGCGGTGATCTTCCCGACCACACTGGGACTGATCACCAACATCTTCACCGACGCGGCGGCGCGCGCCAAGGCGATCGGGCTGTGGGCGGCGATGGTGGGCGTCGGGGTGGCCGTGGGACCGATCAGCGGCGGCTGGCTGCTCGAACACTTCTGGTGGGGCTCGATCTTCATGGTGAACATTCCCATTGCCGCACTGGCCATCATCGGCGGCCTCCTCTTCGTCCCGACCTCACGTGACCCGGCCGCGCCGCGCATCGACGTCCCCGGCCTCGTCCTGTCGGCGGCCGGCGTCACAACGCTGGTCTACACGGTCATCGAGGCGCCCACCTGGGGATGGACCGACGGCCGGACCGCGGCCGGATTCGCCTTGGCGACAGGGCTTCTCGCCGGGTTCGCGCTCTGGGAACGGCATACCGCCCAGCCGATGCTGGACGTGTCGGTGTTCTTCGACCGCCGGTTCTCCGGCGGCAGCCTGGCGGTGACCGCCGGCTTCCTCACCTTGTTCGGGTTCATCTTCGTCATCACCCAGTATTTCCAATTCATCAAGGACTACAGCGCTTTTCAGAGTGGCGTACGGCTGCTTCCGGTCGCCGCCTCGATCGCGCTGGCCAGCATCCTGGGACCCCGGCTGGTGCAACGGGTCGGCACCACGGCCGTCGTCGCCGCCGGTCTGACCGTGTTCGCCGCCGGTCTTGCGTGGGCGTCGACGGCGGATGCCGCCACACCCTATGACCAGATCGCCATCCAGATGCTGCTGCTCGGCGGCGGCCTCGGCCTGACCGTTTCGCCGGCCACCGAGGCGATCATGGGATCGCTGTCCGTCGACAAGGCCGGCGTCGGCTCGGCCGTCAACGACACCACGCGTGAACTCGGCGGCACCCTGGGCGTCGCCATCGCCGGCAGCATCTTCGCGTCGGTGTATTCGGGACACCTCGGGGCGGCCGCGTTGACCGGATTGCCCGCCGAGCCCATGCGGCACTCAATGGCATTGGCGCACCGGGTGATTCAGCAATTGCCCGCGCCGCAAGCCGGCTACGTCCGCGGCGTCGTCGATCGCGCGTTCCTGGACGGCCTGCAGGTGAGCTCGCTGGTCTGCGCGGGCATCGCGCTGGGGGCCGCAATCGTCGTCGGCTGGCTACTGCCGGCGCGTCAAACCGAAAGGGAAGTCTCATGACCAACAGCACCTATGTCCTCGGCCACGCCGACGTGGAAGTGCGGCGGCTCCTCCTGCAGGGACGGCTGTACAACCACTACACCGAGCACGCGCTGCGGCTCGCCGGGCTGCGCCCGGGCATGCTGGTGCTCGATATCGGGTGCGGGCCCGGTGACGTGTCGTTCGTCGCCGCCCGGCTGGTCGGCCCGACGGGAAGTGTCCTCGGGGTGGACGCCGCGCCCGCGATGGTCGACCTCGCCCGCATGCGCGCCGCCGAACAAGGCTTGGGCACAGTACAATTCACCCAGGCTGTCGTCGACGAGCTCGCGCTGGACCAACCGGTGGACGCGGTCATCGGCCGGCTGATCCTGATGCACCTGCCCGACCCGGCCGCCACGCTGCGGCACCTGCGCACGCAGGTGCGCCCCGGCGGCGTCCTCGCGTTCTCCGAGAACGACATCACCGCGACGCGCAGCATCCCCGACCTGCCGCTGTTCGGGCGGGTCACGGGCGGGATCGTCCGTGCCTTCGAGGCCATGGGGCTGCGCGCCGAGTTCGGCACCACCCTGCACCGGGTGTTCGCCGACGCCGGCCTGGGCGCGCCCAGCCTGACGCAGGGCACGCCCATCGGGACCGCCGCCGACGCCGACATCCTGGCCTATGCCGCGGAAGTCTGGCGGTTGGTCTCCCCCATCGCCGAACAGGGCGGCTTCGCCATCGACGAGCTCGCCGACATCGAGGACTTCGTGCCGCGATTCCGCGAGGAGGCGCTCGCGGTCAACGCCCTCATCACCATGCCTCCGCTGATCACCGCATGGACAAAGGTGGACAAATGAACGACACGATCGCCGTCCAATACTCGACCGGGCTGTCGCGGCGCAACATCGAGAACGCCCTGGCCGCCGCCGGCAAGGACCTCGACCACCTGGAACCCGCGGACCTGGGGCTGCTGGAGGACTTTCACACCATGGGTCGCTTCGCCACCAGCCAACTGGTGGACCTGGCGGCCATCACCGGCGCAAGCCGGGTGCTCGACGCGGGCAGCGGGATCGGCGGCACCGCCCGCTACGTCGCCGACCGGTGTGGCTGCGCGGTGACCGCCGTGGACCTCACCGAGGAATACTGTGACACACACCGCTGGCTCAACCGGCTTGTCGGGCTGGATGATTCGATCACCGTTTTCCAAGGCGACGTCACCGCATTGCCCTTCCCGCCCGGCTCGTTCGACGTCGTCGTCAGTCAACACGTTCAGATGAACGTGGCCGATAAGGCGGGTCTGTACCGCGAAGCCCGCCGCGTACTCACCGCCGGTGGCCGGCTTGCCATGTGGGACTTGACCATTGGTGACCGCCGCGCGCTCGACTTCCCGCTGCCCTGGGCCAACACACCCGCCAACAGCCATCTGGTGACCCCCGAGGAGCTGCGATCCCTCGTCGCTTCCGCGGGGTTCACCGTCGAGCGCTGGAACGATCTCACCGACACCGCGAGCTCGCTCATGCAGGCGTTGCTCGCACAACCGCCCCAACCGCTGGGCCTGCACGCGTTTGTCACCGACTTTCGTCGCAAGGCCGAAAACCTCACCCAGGCGCTAGCCGACGGACGCCTGCGCGCGATCCAGGGGGTCGTGTGCGCAGCGAGTGCGGGCTGAATATAGTGCGGCCCAACTAGATTCCAGGACAGCGTTACACGATGACGTGGAGCGGCGGCCGCGGAGAGGTCATGTTCCTGCAGCGGTCCGACGGCTCGGGATTGCGTTACTTCACGACCGGAACCGGGGCTAGTTGTTTGTCGGTGGTGGTTGGGGCTGGAAGGGTTCATACCACCACCAGTCGGCGCGCTCGCCGGTAGGTCCCGGGCAGGGCGCCACCGCGGGAGGGGGTTGGGTCGGTGGGCGTGCCAGAGATCCCGGGCTCAGTAACCGGCCGGCGTCGTCGGTGACGGTGAGAGCGCCTGCGGGTCCGGTGATGGTGATGACGCCCCGATGGTGCAACCGGTGATGATGAGGGCATAGCAGCACCAGGTTGGCCAACTCCGTGGGGCCGCCGTCCTCCCAGTGCCAGATGTGATGGGCGTGCAGACCACGGGTGGCACCGCAACCCGGAACCACGCACGTGCGGTCGCGGTACTCCAGCGCGCGGCGAAGCCGCCGGTTGATCAGGCGGGTCGCCCTCCCGGCACCGATGACCTCACCGTGACGCTCGAACCAGACTTCGGCAGTGCCATCACACGTGAGGTATCGGCGTTCGGCGTCGGTGAGCAGCGGACCCAGATGCAGTGCCGCAGCGGGCTGCTCGACGTCGACATGCACCACCACGGTGGTGTGCTGCCCGTGCGGGCGGCGGGCCGCCTCGGCGTCCCATCCGGCCTCAACCAGGCGCATAAACGCCTCGGCGGTGCCCGGCAACGGGGGCCGCTGATCTAAAGCGCCCCGGCCCTCACCGTGATCGTGCTTCCACTCGGCGATCAGCGCATCACGGTGAGACGCCAAGGCGGCGTCGAACTTCGCGGCGTCCTGGTGGGCAAGTGCGATCCGATAGCAGCTGCCCTGCTCGTTGGTGGTCGTCGTGATCGAGCAGCGCTCGAGCCCGGGCCGGGGGTCGGGTTCGGGTCGCGGTTCCAGCTTGACCGCGGTGCGCAGCTGATTGACCGTGGCGCAGCGCGCCAGCTGCGCGTAGTGCTCATCAGAACCCGCCCCGGCCCGCGCCGCGATGACGCCGACCTGATCGGTCGACAGCCGGCCCTCTCGCATGCCTTGAGCGCAGCGTGGGAACTCCTCGAGCCGGCTCGCGATGGTGCTGATCGTGTGCGCGTTCGCCGGCGAGCAGCCCGTCTTCCAGGCCACCAACGCCGGCACCGACCGCGCGCCGGTGACGCCACACAATTGGTCGCGATCGATCTCGGCGACGATCTCAACGATGCGCCCATCAATCGCGTTGCGCTGACCCGTCAACTCCGCCAGCTCCTCGAACAACACCGCAACACGCTCGCTGGGACTCACCACCACAGCACCAGCGGATGCGGTCAAAGACATCACATCATCATTGCAGCCACCACCGACAAGTCCGGGCTGCCCGATCCCCGGCCGACGCGCGGGATCTAGGTTCGCCGGGCCGATCGCTGCCCTCCACGACCAAGTTCATCTTCCGTTCGGCGTGGAAAGGCGGCGAACTGGTGCGCTGCAAGGGATCGGCGGCCGTGGCCGACGCAGCCGCTGCCGCCAACGTTCCCCGCTTGGTGCAGGAATCAGTGGCGATGATCTATCGCGAGGGCGCGGACCGATGGATCGACGAAAACTGGCCGACAGACCACTACCCCGTTGCCGTTGGTAATCACGCCGCCGAGGCCAACGCCCGCCGATTCGGCGACCTTGATGGCATGGCCGTGATTCTTCGATTCGGCGTCTTTTACGGAGTCGGCGCGGCGCACAGCGAGCAGATCATGGGGATGGCGTGCGCCACATGGCATTTCAAGCAGGCCGCCCCCAAAGCTATGTGTCGTCGATCCACCTTGCCGATGCCGCCAACGCGGTGGTGGCCGCACTCACTTGCCAGGCCGGCACCTACAACGTCGTTGACGATCAACCCGTGACCGCGCGGGACAGCGCGCTGGCGATGGGCGCGGCACTCGGCGCCAAACCATGGTTGCGCGGACCGGGACGCCTCGCGCTGCTGCTCGGGGACCGGGCCACGTCGCTGACACGGTCCTTGAGAGTCAGCAATGCCCGGTTGCTTGGCGACAGACATGGCGGCGTGGTGGAGTGGGTATCGGTTCAACCAGCCCCCGACACCAGGAAGCGAGGACCGCGGTGAGCTCATCCCTGGGTCTGCCAGAGAAAGTGCGTGCCTGCCTGTTCGACCTCGACGGAGTGCTCACCGACACCGCCAGTGTGCACACCAAAGCCTGGAAGGCCATGTTCGACGCCTACCTGTCCGACCGGGCCAAGCGCACCGGCGGCGAGTTCGTTCCCTTCGACGCGGCCACCGACTATCGCGAATACGTCGACGGCAAGAAGCGCGAGGACGGGGTCCGCTCGTTCCTGGAAAGCCGCGACATCCACCTGCCCGACGGCAGCCCCGACGATCCCGACGACGCCGAGACGATCTACGGCCTGGGCAACCGCAAGAACGACATGTTCCAAAAGGTTTTGAAGGAGGACGGCGTCGAGGTGTTCGACGGGTCGCTGCGCTACCTCGAGGCGGTGTCGGCCGCGGGGCTGGGGATCGCGGTGGTGTCGTCGAGCGCCAACACCCGCGACGTCCTGAAGATCACCGGCCTGGAACGGTTCGTGCAGGAGCGGGTGGACGGCATCACCCTGCGCGACGAGCACATCGCCGGCAAACCGGCCCCCGACTCCTACCTGCGCGGGGCGCAGCTGCTCGACGTCCCCGCCGACGCGGCCGCCGTGTTCGAGGACGCCTTGTCCGGGGTGGAGGCCGGCCGGGCAGGTAACTTCGGGTTCGTGGTAGGTGTCGACCGGGTGGGCCAAGCCGAGGACTTACGCCGCAACGGCGCCGACGTGGTGGTCACCGACCTCGCCGAGTTGCTGCAGTCATGATCACCGACGAATCGTTCCCCGTTGACCCATGGCACGTCCGCGAGACCCAGCTCGACCTCAATCTGCTGGCCCAGTCCGAATCCCTGTTCACCCTGTCCAACGGGCACATCGGGCTGCGCGGCAACCTCGACGAGGGTGAGCCGTACGGCCTGCCGGGCACCTACCTGAACTCCTTCTACGAGATCCGGCCGCTGCCCTACGCCGAGGCCGGTTACGGCTATCCGGAGGCGGGCCAGACGCTGGTCGACGTCACCAACGGCAAGATCATCCGGCTGCTGGTCGAGGACGAGCCGTTCGACGTCCGCTACGGCGAATTGATCTCCCACGAGCGGGATATGGACCTGCGCGCCGGAACGCTGACCCGCAGCGCGCACTGGCGCTCACCGGCGGGAAAACAGGTAAAGGTGGTGTCGACCCGGCTGGTGTCCCTGGCGCAGCGCGGCGTCGCCGCCATCGAGTACTGCGTCGAAGCGGTCGGTGACTTCGTCCGCGTCACGGTGCAGTCCGAGCTGGTCACCAACGAGGACCAGCCGCAGACCTCCGGCGACCCGCGAGTGTCGGCCATTCTGGAGAATCCGCTCGAAGAGGTCGCTCACGAATACACCGACACCGGCGCGGTCCTCATGCACCGGACGCGCAGCAGCGCGCTGATGATGGCCGCCGGGATGGACCACGAGGTGGACGTTCCCGGGCGCGTCCAGGTCGGCACCGATGCGCGGGCCGATCTGGCACGGACCACCGTGATCTGCGGGTTGCGCGAGGGACAGAAGCTGCGCATCGTCAAGTACCTGGCGTACGGCTGGTCGAGCATGCGCTCGCGTCCGGCGCTGCGCGATCAGGTCGCCGCCGCGCTGCACAGCGCCCGCTACACCGGCTGGCAGGGGCTGCTGGATTCGCAACGCGAGTATCTGGACAGCTTCTGGGATTGCGCCGACGTCGAGGTCGAGGGCGACTCCGAATCCCAGCAGGCCGTGCGATTCGGGCTCTTCCACCTGCTGCAGGCCAGCGCCCGCGCCGAACGCCGCGCGATCGCGGCCAAGGGGCTCACCGGAACCGGCTACGACGGCCACGCCTTCTGGGACACCGAGGGTTATGTGTTGCCGGTGCTCACCTACACCGCGCCGCACACGGTCGCCGACGCGCTGCGCTGGCGCGCCTCCACCCTGGATCTGGCCAAGGAGCGGGCGGCCGAACTGGGCCTGGGGGGCGCCGCCTTCCCGTGGCGGACCATCCGCGGGCAGGAGTGCTCGGCGTACTGGCCCGCCGGCACCGCGGCCTGGCACATCAACGCCGACATCGCGATGGCTTTCGAGCGCTACCGCATCGTCACCGGGGACGACGACCTGGAAGCCGAGTGCGGCCTGCAGGTGCTGGTCGAGACCGCCCGGCTGTGGGTCTCCCTCGGCCATCACGACCGGCACGGGGTCTGGCACCTCGACGGTGTCACCGGCCCCGACGAGTACACGGCGGTCGTACGCGACAACGTCTTCACCAACCTGATGGCCGCGCACAATCTGCGCGTCGCCGCCGAAGCCTGCAACCGCCATCCCGACGTGGCCAAGGCGCTGGGGGTCACCACCGAGGAGGCGGCGGGCTGGCGCGATGCGGCCGACGCCGCCAACATCCCCTACGACGACGGCCTGGGCGTCCATCAGCAGTGCGAAGGGTTCACCACCCTGGCGGAATGGGATTTCCGGGAGAACCATGCTTACCCGTTGCTGCTGCACGACCCGTACGTGCGGCTGTACCCCGCACAGGTGATCAAGCAGGCCGACCTGGTGCTGGCCATGCACTGGCGGAGCCACGCGTTCACGCCCGAGGAGAAGGCCCGCAACGTCGACTACTACGAGCCGCGCATGGTGCGCGACTCGTCGCTGTCGGCCTGCACCCAGGCGGTGATGTGCGCCGAGGTCGGGCATTTGGAGCTGGCCCATGACTACGCGTACGAGGCCGCCCTGATCGATCTGCGCGATCTGCACCACAACACCCGCGACGGTCTGCACATGGCCTCGCTCGCCGGTGCCTGGACCGCGCTGGTGGCCGGCTTCGGCGGCCTGCGCGACGACGAGGGCATCCTGTCGCTGGATCCTCAACTGCCCGATGGCATTTCGCGGCTACGGTTCCGGCTGCGGTGGCGAGACTTCCGGGTCACCGTCGACGTCAACCACGACGACGTCACCTACACACTGCGCGACGGGCCCGGCGGCGAGCTGACCATTCGGCACGCCGGAGACGAGTTCGAGCTGAGCACCGAGGCCGCCACGACGGTCGCGGTGCGTCCCCGCAAGCCACTACTGCCGCCGCCGCACCAGCCGCCCGGCCGTGAGCCCATGCACCGGCGGGTGCTGTCCCGGGGTCACTGAGTATCGGCGGGCCCGAGAATCCGCCGCACCTCGGCGCCGGCGGCCTGGCGTATTTCGGCATCCGTCAGCTCTTCGATTCCCGTGGCGGAGCGCAGGATTGGCGCGAACAGCCGCCAACCGAATTGCAGGGCAAGGGCATTGGCGACCGCGAGCCGGGCCTTGACGTCGTCGTCGTACTGCGGCCGTACCCCGTCGAGCAGCGTCGCGATGTTGGGAAAGCGCTTCTGTAGCTGGCCCGCCGGATAGCCGTCGAGGACGGTGCGGGCCATCACCCGCATCTGCCGGTCCAGGGATTTCTCCAGCACGGCGGGGGGCGTATCGGTGCCCAGCAGGGCGCTGAGGTTGGCGCCCAGGTGATCGAGGACGGCGCCGACCAATTGCTCCTTGGTGCCGAAGTGCCGAAACACCAGGCCGTGGTTGACGTTGGATCGCGCGGCGATGTCGCGGATGGACGTCGCGGCCGGCCCGCGCTCGGCGAACAGGTCGGTGGCGGCCTCCAGGATCGCCGCGGCCACTTCCGCGCGGCCGGTCGGCATTTTCTCACGGCCCCTTGCGGAAGTTGTAGTCACGTGACTACAGTACCAAATGTAGTCAGTTGACTACACCGGTTTTGACTCAAGGACGACGAAAATGACAGGTCAGGTAACCGTCACCAAGCTGGCAAGCCGCATCGGTGCCCGGGTGGACGGGGTTCGCCTCGGCGGCGACCTCGACCAGGACGCGGTCGAGAAGATCCGCGGGGCGCTGTTGACCCACAAGGTGATCTTCTTCCGTCACCAGCACCACCTCGACGACGAGCAGCAGCTCGCGTTCGCCCGTCTGTTGGGCACGCCCGTCGGCCACCCGGCCGCCTCGGCCCTGGCGGCCAAGAACATGCCGGTGATCACCCCGATCGACTCCGAGTACGGCAAGGCGAACCGCTGGCACACCGACGTGACGTTCGCCGCCAACTATCCGGCGGCGTCGATCCTGCGCGCGGTCACCCTGCCGAGCTATGGCGGCTCGACGCTGTGGGCCTCGACCGCGGCGGCTTACGAGCATCTGCCCGAGCCGCTCAAAGCCCTGGTGGAAAATCTGTGGGCACTGCACACCAACCGCTACGACTACGTGACCACCGAAGCGGCGTTGTCGATGAGCGACACCCAGCGGGCGTTCCGTCAGGCGTTCGAAAAGCCGGACTTCCGCACCGAGCATCCCGTGGTGCGGGTGCACCCGGAGACCGGGGAACGCACCCTGCTGGCCGGTGATTTCGTCCGCGCCTTCGTCGGTCTGGACAGTCACGAGTCGAGCGTGCTGCTGGAACTGCTGCAGCGCCGAATCACGATGCCGGAGAACACCATTCGCTGGAACTGGGCACAGGGCGACGTCGCGATGTGGGACAACCGCGCGACCCAGCACCGCGCGATCGACGACTACGACGACCAGCCGCGGCTGATGCACCGCATCACCCTGATGGGCGACGTGCCGGTCAACGTGCGCGGCGAGCGCAGCCGGGTGGTCAGCGGCGCACCGCTGCAGGTGCTCGCAAGCTGATGGTGACGACCCGCAGCGCCCGGCTACGCCGCGCTCGCGATCGTCACGCAAGCTAGCCGGCCGAGCTGACCGGATTGACCGGTGCCCAGCGCAGCGCACCCGGGGCGGAGACGGGCACCCTCGGGTGCGCCGGCGCTATCGGATCCAGCCTGCGATACGGCTGGCCCTGCGCCGGGCGCTGGTCGATCTCGCCGTTGTTCGGCCACAACGAGGCGGCCCGCTCGGCCTGGGCGGTGATGGACAGCGAGGGGTTGACGCCCAGGTTCGCCGAGATGGCCGCGCCGTCCACCACGAACAGCGTCGGGTAGCCGTAGACCCGGTGGTAGGGGTCGATGACCCCGTGCTCGGCGCTGTCGCCGATCACCGCACCGCCGAGGAAGTGGGCGGTCAGCGGAATGTTGAACAGCTCGCCCCAGGTGCCGCCGGCCACGCCGTCGATCTTCTCGGCGATGCGCCGGGTCACCTTGTTGCCCACCGGGTTCCAGGACGGGTTCGGCTCCCCGTGCCCCTGCTTGCTGGTGTACCAGCGGATGCCCAGCTTGCCGCGTTTGGTGTAGGTGGTGATCGAATTGTCCAGGTGCTGCATCACCAGGGCGATCATGGTGCGTTCGCTCCATTGGCGCGGATTGAGCAGCCGCACCGTGCGCCGGGGGTCGTCTTGGGCCTGCTGCAGCAATTGCTTCCAGCGCGGCACGTCGGTGCCCTCCGGTCCGGTCCCGTCGGTCATCAGGGTTTGCAGCAGCCCCATCGCGTTGGAGCCCTTGCCGTAGCGGCAGGGCTCGACGTGGGTGTCCGCGGTCGGGTGGATCGACGACGTGATCGCCACCCCGTGCGTCAGGTCCAGATCCGGGGACACCTCGAGCCGCCCGGCGCCGACGATGGACTCGGAGTTGGTGCGGGTCAGCACGCCCAGCCGCTGCGAGAGGCGCGGCAGCCGGCCCTGGTCACGCATCTTGAACAGCAGGTGCTGGGTGCCCCAGGTGCCCGCCGCCAGGATGACGTGCCGGGCGGTGTAGGTGCGCCGGTCGCGGCGTAGCCAGCTGCCGGTGCGCACGGTACGCACCTCCCACAGCCCGTCGGGACGGTGCTCGAAACGCTTCACCGTCGTCATCGGAATCACCTGTGCGCCAGCCGATTCCGCGAGTCCAAGGTAGTTCTTCAGCAGCGTGTTCTTGGCGCCGTAGCGGCAGCCGGTCATGCAGCAGCCACACTCCAGGCAGCCGGTGCGCTCCGGTCCCACGCCCCCGAAATACGGGTCCGGCACGGTCTTGCCCGGAGCCTTGGTGCCGTCCGGCCCGAAGAACACCCCGACCGGGGTCGGCACGAAGGTGTCGCCGCAACCCATTTCGTCGGCAACCTCCTTGAGGATGCGGTCGGCGTCGGTGAAGGTCGGGTTCGTCACCACCCCCAGCATTCGCTGGGCCTGGTCGTAGTGCGGCATGAGTTCGTCGCGCCAGTCGGTGATGTGCGCCCACTGCTGGTCTTTGAAGAACGGCTCCGGCGGCACATACAGCGTGTTGGCGTAGTTCAGCGAGCCGCCGCCCACCCCGGCGCCGGCCAGGATCATCACGTTCTTCAGCGGGTGGATGCGCTGGATCCCGTAGCACCCCAACCGCGGCGCCCACAAAAACTTACGCAGATCCCAGGACGTCTCGGCGAAATCCTCGTCGGCGAACCGCTGGCCGGCCTCCAATACGCCGACGCGGTAGCCCTTTTCGGTCAGTCGCAACGCGCTGACGCTGCCCCCGAAACCCGAACCGATGATCAGTACGTCGTAATCCGGCTTCATCGCACCAGTATGGCCTTACCGGCGGGTAGTGAACCAACAGCCCTCCCGCCGGGCTGGCTAGCTTCCACTGCCTTGCCGACCGCCACTCTGGCGTGACGCCCGCAAGCGGGCGGTGCCCCCAACTCGGCAGCGAGAAATCAGCTCCCGACGGTGAGGCCGACCTTCTGGAACTCCTTGAGGTCGCAATAGCCGGCCTTGGCCATCGACCGGCGCAGCCCACCGACCAGGTTGAGGCTGCCGAACGGGTCATCGGACGGCCCGTTGAGCACCTGCTGCAGCGGCGGGCGCTCACCGACGGCGATCTGCAGCAGCGCACCGCGCGGCAGCGACGGGTGCGCCGCGGCGGCCGGCCAAAACCATCCCTCGCCCAGGGCCTCGGCGGACTCGGCGAGCGGCGTGCCCAGCACCACCGCGTCGGCGCCGCAGGCGATCGCCTTCGCCAGCTCGCCGGAGGTGTGGACGTCGCCGTCGGCCAGCACGTGCACGTAGCGGCCGCCGGTCTCGTCGAGGTACTCGCGCCGCGCGGCGGCGGCGTCGGCGATCGCGGTGGCCATCGGCACGCTGATACCCAGGACCTCGTCGCTGGTGGTCACCCCGCGGGTCGCGCCGTAACCGACGATGACGCCGGCGGCGCCGGTGCGCATCAGGTGCAGCGCGGTGCGGTGGTCTTGCACGCCGCCGGCGACCACCGGCACGTCGAGCTCGGAGATGAAGGTCTTGAGGTTCAGCGGTTCACCGTCGCTGGCCACCCGCTCGGCCGAGACGATGGTGCCCTGGATGACCAGCAAGTCGATGCCGGCCTGCACCAGCACCGGCGTCAACGCCTGGGCGTTCTGCGGGCTGACCCGCACCGCGGTGGTGACCCCGGCCTCCCGGATCCGGGCGACCGCGGAGCCCAGCAGGTCGGGGTTCAGCGGCGCCGCGTGAAATTCCTGCAGCAGCCGGATCGCCGCCGAGGGTTCGGGCTCCTTGCTGGCCGCCTCGACGAGCTGCGCGATCTTGGCCTCGACATCGGCGTGCCGCCCGATCAGCCCCTCACCGTTGAGCACCCCCAGGCCGCCGAGCTTGCCGAGCTCGATCGCGAACTCCGGGGACACCAGCGCATCGGTGGGATGGGCCAGCACCGGGATCTCGAACCGGTAGGCGTCCAGCTGCCAGGCGGTCGACACGTCCTGCGACGAGCGGGTACGCCGGGAGGCCACGATGCTGACTTCGCTCAGTTCATAGCTGCGACGGGCGACGCGGCCCATCCCGATCTCGACCATCTGGGCCTCAGCGTGCGTAGTAGTTGGGGGCTTCGACCGTCATGGCGACGTCGTGCGGGTGGCTTTCCCGAAGCCCGGCCGCGGTGATCCGGACGAACTGCGCCTGGTGCAGCGCCTCGATGGTCGGCGAGCCGGTGTAGCCCATCGCGGCGCGCAGACCGCCGGTCAGCTGGTGGATCACCGAGGAGAGCGGCCCGCGGAAGGGCACCCGGCCCTCGATGCCCTCCGGCACCAACTTGTCCTCGGAGAGCGCGTCGTCGGCGAAGTAGCGGTCCTTGGAGTACGACTTGCCGCCGCCGCCGGAACCCCGGCCGGCCATGGCTCCCAGCGATCCCATGCCGCGGTAGCTCTTGAACTGCTTGCCGTTGACGAAGATCAGTTCGCCGGGGGCCTCGGCGGTGCCGGCCAGCAGCGAGCCGAGCATGGCCGTCGACGCGCCGGCCGCCAGCGCCTTGGCGATGTCGCCGGAATACTGCAATCCGCCGTCGGCGATCACCGGGACGCCCGCCGGACCACAGGCCGCGACCGCCTCCAGGATCGCCGTGATCTGTGGTGCGCCGACGCCGGCCACCACCCGGGTGGTGCAGATCGAGCCCGGCCCCACGCCCACTTTCACCGCGTCGGCACCGGCGGCGACCAGGGCCGCGGCCGCCGAGCGGGTGGCGACGTTGCCGCCGATCACCTCGACCTTCTCGCCCACCTCGGCCTTGAGCTTGCCGACCATGTCGAGCACCAACCGGTTGTGCGCGTGCGCGGTGTCCACGATCAGCACGTCCACCCCGGCGTCGACCAGCATCATCGCCCGGACCCAGGCGTCGCCCCCGACGCCGACGGCGGCGCCGACCAGCAGCCTGCCGTCGCTGTCCTTGGTGGCCAGCGGGTGTTGTTCGGTCTTGACGAAGTCCTTGACGGTGATCAGCCCGGTCAGCCGGCCGTGGCCGTCGACGATTGGCAGCTTCTCGATCTTGTGGCGCCGCAACAGTCCCAGCGCCGCGTCGGCGGACACACCCTCCTGCGCGGTGATCAGCGGGGCCTTGGTCATCACCTCGGCGACCTTCTTGGTCTGGTCGACCTCGAACCGCATGTCGCGGTTGGTGATGATGCCGACCAGCGCGCCCGACTCGTCGACCACCGGCAGCCCGGAGATCCGGAACCGCGCGCACATCGCGTCGACCTGGGCCAGGGTGTTGTCCGGGCGGCAGGTAACCGGGTCGGTGACCATGCCGGCCTCCGAGCGTTTGACCATCTCGACCTGACCGGCCTGCTCGGCGACCGGCAGGTTGCGGTGCAGCACACCCATGCCGCCGGCCCGGGCCATCGCGATGGCCATCCGCGATTCGGTGACCGTGTCCATCGCCGAACTCACCAGGGGCACTTTGAGCCTGATCTTCCTGGTGAGCTGGCCGGAGGTGTCCGCGGTGGCGGGAACGACGTCGGAGGCCGCCGGCAGCAGCAGCACGTCGTCGAACGTCAGGCCGAGCATGGCGATCTTGTGCGGGTTGTCGCCTCCGGTGGGCACCGGGTCATCCACCAGGCCACCCACCCGCACATATGCACTGCCGACGAGGTCGGAGCTGTCTTCCAGGTGGGACGTGCCACGGGTCATCAGTGGGGCCCTCCATACGATGTGGGGTGAGAGTCCCATCCTATCGGCTCGGTTTCGCCCGGTGACGATGCGCGCCGTGGCGGCGCGAGGAGAAACCCGACGCGCATCGCCCTGCTGGCGTTATCCCGGGCGGGCTGCGTAGGCTAGAGGCGTGCGCGACCACCTCCCACCGGGTTTGCCGCCCGACCCTTTCGCCGACGACCCCTGTGATCCGTCGGCGGCACTGGAAGCCGTCGAGCCGGGCCAGCCCCTGGATCAGCAGGAGCGGATGGCCGTCGAGGCCGACCTTGCCGATCTGGCCGTGTACGAAGCGCTTTTGGCGCACAAGGGTATTCGCGGATTGGTGGTGTGCTGCGACGAATGTCAGCAGGATCACTACCACGACTGGGACATGCTGCGGGCCAACCTGCTGCAGCTGCTGATCGACGGCACGGTGCGTCCGCACGAGCCCGCCTACGACCCCGAGCCGGATGCCTACGTCACGTGGGATTACTGCCGGGGCTACGCCGACGCCTCGCTCAACGAAGCGACGTCGGACGCCGACGGTTTCCACCGCCGGCACTGATCGCTTACTGATTCGGAGTCAGCGGCACCACCGGGGGTGGTGTCTGACCGTGATGATGGTGATGCTTGCCTGCTGAGGGACTCGGCGACGCGCTCGCCGCCGGGCTGAGCGGCGCGGTCGTCGCCGCCTTCGTCGGTGCGACCGAGGCGGCGGGTGGCTCCGCAGGAATCGCGGTGGCCGGCCCGGGTGGCGCCGCCGGCGGCGACGCGACCGGCAGCGTCGCGTTCGGGTCGTGCGCATCGACCTTGGCGTTCAACAGCTTCAGCTGCTTCATCAGGTCTTGTTTGCTGGCCGGGTCGTCAATCGACTGCACCAGGCTGCTCACCTCGGTCAGCTGATTCTTGGCCTGGTCCCACTGACCCCGGTCGATCGATTCCTGCACCTTCGCCAGGTCGGCCTTGGCCGCCAGCATTTCCTGCTTCTCATGGACCTGGGGCTGGTCGAAGAACATCGCGTGCAACCCGTACAGGGTGCCTCCGGGCCGGGCCTCGACCACCATGGCGCCGAAACCACTGGTCACCAACAGCGCCGCGGCGACAGATCCGACGACGGTCAGGCCACGATGGCCGCGCCGGCGCTCGGCCAATCCGGTGCGCAACGCGTTGACGGCCTCTTCGGGCGTCACCAGCGCGCTGGCCGGCGGCCACCGCAGGTTGTCGCGCCAGTCCTCCAGCAGGATGGTGAGCACGTCGGCGTCGGGATCCTCGACCTCGACCGGCCGGCGCTGGGCGAGCGCGTCGAGCAGCAGGTCGGTGCGGGCGAATTCATCCAGGGATTCAGGCACAGTCACCTGCCGCGATCATCTCGGACTTCAACCGCGACAGTGCGCGGTGCTGGGCAACTCGGACCGCCCCGGTGGTACTGCCGACCGCGACCGCGGTCTCCTCGGCGGACAATCCGACGACGACACGCAGGATCAGGATCTCGCGTTGCTTGGCCGGCAGGATCTCGAGCAATTCGCTCATCCGGCTCACCGAATCCGCTTCGATTGCAAGCTGTTCGGGTCCCGCGTCGTTCGACCAACGGTCGGGAATCGTTTCGGTCGGGTAGGCGAGATCGCGTCCGGCGGCCCGGTGCGCATCGGCGACCTTGTGGGCCGCGATGCCGTACAGGAAGGCCAGGAAGGGACGTCCGCGATCGCGATAACGCGGCAGCGCCGTGATAGTCGCCAAGCACACCTCCTGTGCCACGTCATCCGCTGACAGGCCACCGCGATCGACCGTGCCGACACGCGCTCGGCAATATCGCACAACGATCGGACGGATGGTCTCCAGCACCTCCCTCAATGCGTTGTGGTCTCCGGTCACGGCCTTGGCGACCACAGCGTCGAGACGTTCCCCTGCTGGAATTGTCATCGACGGTGATATCTCCAACGTTACGAAGCGGACACATCGCGGGCCAACCGGGCTAACTTACGAAATGACAATAACGGGCGGAGGGCCGTTTCAAGCGGAACGCCACGTTCCACCGGCGCGCCGCACCTGGCCTGCGCAGACATCTCGGATTTCGTGCAGCTGATGTGTTGGGAATGAGACGCTTTCGATATCAATCAGCAAGCAGGCCAGCGCCCACCGCAGTGGAAGCAGCCCCAGTTTGCCGGTGGTCTGCAACGCGGCGTCCGCGACCGCGCGGGCGCGGTCGAGATTGCCCGCGCTGCACAGCGCGGCGGCCAGCACCACCTCGCTTTTGACCCGGTGCCGCGGCGACGAGACGGCCATGGCCGCCGCCAGTTCCACCGCGTCGCCGGCATGACGGACGGCGAGGTCGCCCTCGCCGCGGGCCATCGCGAGCTCGGCGGCCACCCAGCGCCGGCGCACCGGCAACCGGTCGGGCAGCGGGGCTTCGGAGTTCGGCGACGCCAGCAGCGCGTCGGCGCGGGCCAGCAACGTCGCCGCGGCCGCGAATCGCCCGACGCCCAACGCGTCGGCCGCCAGCCCGATGAGGGCGTCGGCGCTGGCTTCCGGGTCGCCGCCGGCCAGCGCCAGGGCGCGCCCATCCCAGCCTCGGGCCACGGTGTGCCAACCGAGTTGGCGCAGGAATGACCCCAGCGTGCTCATGCTCAACGACACCAGTCGCCCGGCCGGAGCGCTGCGTCGCAACACCGCGAGGTCGCGGTAGGCGGCGCCGTAGCGCCCCTGTCCCCCGGCCGCGACGGCGCGCAGCCACAGCTCGTCCGGCGTCGTCGCCGCGGGCAGTGGCCAGCTGCCGGGCCGGTCACCGAAGGCCGCGGCGGCCAGGCGCCGCTCAATCAAGGAAGTGTGACGAGTTTCAATCACAATGATGTAGTAAACAGTTTGTGGTCTTCATGTTACCGAACCGTTAATCACTATAGCCCATGGATAAAATCCCCTTATCCCTCACCCACGCGCTGAGCTGGGAAATCTCGTTTCGGTCAACTCCCTGGTAGCACGCCATAGGTTTCGCAATTTCAATCGAGATGAACGCAAAGTTAATTTTGCTCAGACGAGAACATACTTTGTCGGGCTAACTGGCTATTGACGGAAATTCACCGCCGCCCCTAACGTCTACGCATGACGGGTAGTCATCGGTGACTCCACTCCACTTAATTTAAGTTGCACCCAATCGCTTTTACGAACCTGACCTCGAGCGGGCGGTGCAGAGAGGGAACGAACCAATGCCACAGCCGGAGCAGCTACCTGGACCCAACGCCGACATCTGGAATTGGCAATTGCAGGGCTTGTGCCGCGGCGTTGACTCATCGATGTTCTTCCACCCCGACGGTGAGCGTGGCCGGGCCCGCATGCAACGCGAGCAGCGCGCGAAAGAGATGTGCCGGCAGTGCCCGGTGATCCAGGAGTGCCGCTCGCACGCCCTCGAAGTCGGTGAGCCGTACGGGGTTTGGGGCGGTCTGTCGGAGTCCGAGCGCGACCTCTTGCTCAAGGGCGACATCGGCCGCGGACGCACCATCCGCCGCTCGGCCTGAGCACTTACGGTCCGACGGCCGTAGGACATTAGCCGCTGCCCACAACAGTTTCGGCGCGGGCCAATGTGGGTAGGCACCGCAAATGAACAAGGCCGCATGCTTTGTGGTCGCGGCGCTTACCGCGGCCGTCGCCCCGCTAGCCGCATGCTCGAATCAGCAAAGCAGCCAGCCCAACACCTCGCCGCTGACCAGCTCGACTCCCGGCGCGGAGCGGCTGACCACCCAGCTGAAGACCGCCGACGGCAGCCCGGTCGCCAATGCGACCTTCGAATTCGCTAACGGTTATGCGACGGTGACGGTGGAGGCCGGCCCCAACCAGGTGCTCAGCCCCGGCTTCCACGGGCTGCAAATCCACGCGGTGGGCAAGTGCGAGGCCAATTCGGCTGCGCCGAGCGGGGGCTCGACCGGGGACTTCGACTCCGCCGGCAGCGTCTACCAGGCGGCCGATCACACCAGCTACCCGGCCAGCGGCGACCTGACGGCTTTGCAGGTGCGCTCCGACGGCTCGGCCAAACTCGTCACCACCAGCAATGGATTCACCTCCGCCGACCTGAGGAACAGCTCGGGCACCGCGCTGATCATCCACCAGACCGCGGACAACCTGGGCACCACCGCCCCCACGGGTGAATCGGGCAAGCGGCTGGCCTGCGGCGTGATCGCCGCATCGTCGGCGACGACGACCTCGTCGACCACCAGCGTCACGACGAGTACCACCACCACCGTGGTGCCGCCGGCGTCCACCAGCACCAGCACCAGCACCGTCACCGTCACCAGCACCCCGAGCCTGACCACGTCGATGCCGACCACGACCGTGACGACGCCAACCTACTATCCGCCCGGGCGCTGACGCTCAAGCCACCATGAAAGGGAACACCCCCGATCCGCAAGGGAACGGGGGTGTTTCGCGTCGACCACTCCGCTCAGCCTTGGTCCGCAAGGATGGCGGTGGCTTGAATCTCGACGCGCATCTCCGGACTCGCCAAAGCGGCGACGCCGATGCATGTCCACAAGGGCGCGCGGTCGCCCATGCGCCGGCGGAACTGTTCGACCATGGTGTCCAGGTGCTCGCGCCCGATCTGGCCGTCCGCGGCCGGCAGGTGGTAGGAGTGCACGTGCACTACGTCGCGCCAGGAGGCTCCGGCTGTCGCCAATGTCCGTTCGACATTGTCGAAGGCCTGAACGACTTGGTCGCGAACTGACTTGCTGTAGCGCCAGTGCTCGTCCCAACCGCCTTGACCGGCAGTCTCTACCCGGTCCCCGTACCTCACGACTTGTGAATAGTGGAACTTCCGCAGCTGATGGTCGCCATAGCCGGGAGTAACAGAGAATATCGGCGTACCCATGTGTGCCATCTTCGTCGCCGGCAATCAAACGCGCGCGCGGCCAGAGGCCATTAAGGTGCTGGCATGCAGACACTGCTGTTCACGCTCGGGCTGGTCCTGTTCTTGCTCGGACTGCTCACCGGGTTCGCCGTCGCCGCGCTCAAGAACCCGCGCATGGGGCTGTCGAGTCACCTCGAAGCCGTCCTCAACGGCATGTTCCTCGTGCTGCTCGGCCTGCTCTGGCCGCACATCCACCTGCCCCACGCGTGGGCAGTCACGGCGGCGGTGCTGATCGTGTACGCCGCCTACACGAACTGGCTGGCAACCCTGCTCGCGGCGGCATGGGGCGCCGGCCGCAAACTCGCGCCGATCGCGGCGGGCGACCACGAGGCCTCAGCGCCAAGGGAGTGGATCGTCAGCTTTCTGTTGTTGTCGCTCGCGGTGGCGTCAATCGCCGGCGTGGTCATCGTGATCATCGGGCTATGACACCCCACTAGATGGTGTGCACGTCGGGCGTACGGACATGCTCCGGACGGAAACCGCGGCCGACGAAGATCGGCGGAATCGCCTGCAGCGGGCCCCATCCCACGATCTTGGGGACGCGGATCGGGGACAGGTCACCGCTCAGATTGGGCGCGATCGCCCTGTCCTGCATCAACACTTGAAACGCCTGGACGATCCGGGTGGGCAGCTCGCGCCGCCGCTGCACCTTCACGAGATCCTTATTGGTCAGGCGGCCGTCGCGCAGCGGGGCGCACAGGATGTTGGCCGCGGCCACCGCATCGGCGACGGCGAGGTTGATGCCGACCCCGCCCGCCGGTGACATGGCATGCGCGGCATCGCCTATGCACAGCAGGCCCGTACGCCACCACGTCTCGAGCCGGTCCACCCGCACGTCGAGTTGGCTGGTGTCGTCCCACGAGCTCAGGTCATCGACGTGCTCGCGCAGCCGCGGCTGCGCGGCGACGATTCGCGCCTTGAACTCCTCCAGCGATCCGTCGCGGGGGTTTGATCCCTTCGGCATCAGATAGGCGATCTGCCAGTAATCGCCCCGATAGATCATGGCCATCATCAGGCCCTTGCGCAGCACCCCGAACAGTTCCTGGGGGTCGCCGGGGCGCCATTTCAGCCGAAACCACAGCACGTCCATCGGCGAGTGCGCCGCGGCGATCTGCAGCCCCGCCGCCGCGCGCACCGCGGACTTGCGCCCGTCGGCGGCTACCACCAGCTCGGCGCGCACCTCCAGATCCGGGGTGCGCACCCCGGCCACGCGATCGCCATCGAAGAGAAGCCCGGTGACTTCGGCGTTGCGCACCAGGGTGAATTCCGGGTAGGCGGAGGCCTTTTCAGCGAGGAAGTCGAGAAAGTCCCACTGCGGCATCATCGCGATATACGGCTGGGAGAAGCCGAGCCATTTGAGCACCGTGAAGTTGCCGAAGGTCCGAATCGAGCCGTCGGTGTCGAAGGCGACGCGGTCGATCTTGGTGTGCGGCAACCGCAGGAACTCGTCGATGAACCCCAGCTCGTCCATGATCCGCAGGGTGGTCGGGTGCACGGTGTCACCGCGGAAGTCGCGCAGGAAGTCGTTGTGCTTTTCCAGGACGACGACCCGGATTCCGGCCCGGGCGAGCAGGAGGGCGTGCACCATGCCGGCCGGCCCGCCGCCGGCAACGCACACCTGGGTCTCCATCACTTGCGTCATGGTCGCGACTCCTCATGGAGTATGGAATACAATTGCAGGATACATCAAGTAATGTATCACCGCGGTGGAGGGGGCGGTATGGCTCGGCAGGTGTCGACGCCACAGGTGGTGGAGGCCGCACTGCGCGCCGCGGAAAAGCTAGGCAAGGACGTGGCTGACGTTTCCGTCGCCAGGATCGCCACCGAGGCCGGGATCTCGCGAAGCACCCTGTTGCGCCGCTTCGGCGGCTCACGCACCGCCCTGAACGACGCCATCCGCGCCGCCGGAGTCGACCCCGGCGGCCTACCCCCCGTCCGCACCCGTGCCGTGGCCGCCGCCGCGTCGTTGATCGGCGAATCCGGCCTTGCCGCAGCAACATTGGAAGCCGTTGCCGCTCGGGCACATTGCTCGGTCTACAGCCTGCACGCGGTGTTCGGCGGGCGCGACGAGTTGATGCGGGTGGTTTTCGAGCAGCACAGCCCGATCCGCGACATCGAGGAATACCTCGCCCGCGCCGACGGTGAGTTGCCCGAAACGGTGCGGGGGTTCTACCGGACCGTGGCGAACGCGCTGAGCCGCGAACCCCGCGTCGCCCCAGCGATATTCGCCGAGGCCTTCGCGCGGCCGACAAGTCCTGCCGTGCAATCGCTGGCGGCCTACGGCGCCCCGCGCATGCTCGGCGTGCTCGGTCGCTGGTTCGAAGCCGAGATCCGTGCCGGACGCATCCGCGAGTTGCCCATGCCGCTACTGGCCCAGCTATTCCTGGGACCCATCATGATCCACCTGCTGACCCGACCGGTTTTGCCGAACGTCATCGCGTGGCCACTGCCCGAAATCGACACCGTCACAGACGTTTTCGCCGATGCGTTCGTCCGCGCCGTCGCGACGTCACGGCCCTGAAACGAAAACACCCCCGATCCGCAAGGGTGTTTTAGTGGATCAGCTCGCGCCCGCGGCGATCACCTCGTCCACCTCGACGGCCCGGGCGGCCATCTCGGCGTGTGCCTGGTCCAGCGCGGCGGCCTGATCCTCGTCGGCCTTCATCAACGCCTCGATGTCGGAGCCGGCCATGTCGAGCACACCCATGTCCCTGAAGGCCCCCTGCACCTTGTCGCCCCACAACCCGATGTCCTTGACGATCGGCACGATCCGGCTGAACAGGTGCGAGCGGAACTGGATCATCAGCGGCGACGTATCGACCCACTCGGCACACGCTTTGACGTCCATGCCCAGGGTCTCGAACACCTCCTCGCCGCGGAACCGGTCGCGCATCAGGTAACAGGCGTCCACGACGAACTCTTCACGCTCGTCCCGCTCCGCCTCGGTCAGTGCGCAGTAGTAGTCCTTCAGCGAGATTCGGCCGAACGCGACATGCCTGGCCTCGTCCTGCATGACATAGGCCAGCACGGACTTGGCCAGTGAGCCCGGCGCCGACATGTCACGCAGCACCCCGAAGGCGGCGAGCGCGAGCCCTTCGATGAGGACCTGCATGCCCAGGTAGGGCATGTCCCAGCGCGAGTCGCGCAGTGTGTCGTCGAGGAGTGCGGTCAGGTGCTTGTTGATCGGGTAGACCACGTCGACCTTGTCCTGCAGGAATCGCGAGAACGCCTCGACGTGCCGGGCCTCGTCCATGGTCTGGGTGGCCGCGTAGAACTTCGCGTCCAGGTCCGGGACGACCTCGACGATCTTGGCCGCGCACACCATCGCACCCTGCTCCCCATGCAGGAACTGCGAGAACTGCCAGGCCTGGAAGTGCTGGCGCATCTCGGCGCGACGTGCGTCGTCTGCGGAGTCCCACATCGGACTGCCGAACAGCGGATGGAACTCGTCAGGCAGCCCGACCGGGTTCATCGGGTCGACGTCTTGCGCCCAGTCGATGCGCGACTGGGCATCCCACTGCTTGTCCTTCCCCTTTTGGTAGAGGGAAAGCAGCCGGGCGCGCCCGTCGTCGTACTCCCAGGTGAAGCGCGCGTCACCGGCACTGGGGACTTCCCAGGAGTAGGGCGCGGGCACTTCGGTGTACTTGTCCCTCGTGGTCATGTGCGGCCGCCTTCCTGCCCGGTGTGACCAGTGGTCATATGACGTGTATCACGTTGCACCCGAGTGCGGCGGCGCGTCAACCCCTGACGAGCGAAAGCACCCCGGCCAATCGACCGGGGGTGCTTCGTTACCAGGAGCGTCTAGTGATGGTGGTGGTGATGACCGTGGACCACAAACCTGGCCGGCCAACCCACGGTGCGGAGCGCCGCGATGGCCCGCAGACCACTCGGGCTGACCGCTGGAGTGGCCACCTACTCGCTCTTCGCGGTTCCTGCGGCTAGACGTCGTGGCTTGCCACCGATGGTGGCCGATTGTCGATAGTGGCCGTCAGTGAGGTCGTGGTACCAGGTCGTTTCCCCGGGCGCCGGCAGCCCCGCCTCCCGCAGTGCGGTCGACAGCGGGCGGTAGGAGGGTGTGAGCGGGATGCGGTCGACAATGTGGACGATGACGGGACGCTGGTCGCGGGGGAGGCCGCCCAACGCGGTGGTCAGGGCTTCCCCTGTGAGGACGCCGTCTTTGCCAAGCATCACGGCGGCGACCGCGACGTCGTGCGTGTCGGTCGCAACCGGATAGACCACGGCCAGATCGATCACGGCGATGTCGCCGAGGGCGTCGCAGATCGGCTGGCAGAAGACCGGTCCGCGGCTCGACTGGATCACCGTGTTCCTGTTGTCGACGAACCAGTAGTCGCCGTCGCCGTCGCGGCGAAACAGGTGGTCCGTGGTGATCCACGTGTCTCCCTCGGCGAATACCCCGCGCATCGACACGCGTGCGGCATCGAGTCCGGAGCGCGGCTTCGCTAGCAGCACGCCCACCTCGTCGTCTGCGCAGGGGCACACGAAGCCGTGGTCATCCTCGATGAAGCGGCCCGTCGCGGCGTCGTAGCCACCGAGCCGAATCTCGGTGCTGCCCGGCAGCGGCCGACCCTTGGCCCCGGTCTTCGTGCCGGCGACATTGGCCAGCACCGCGTCCCCCTCGGTGGAGGCATAGAATTCCAGCACTCGAGCCGGGGCGAAGCGGTCGGCGACCTTGTGCCACAGCCCGATTGGCATGCCGGCTCCGATGAACAGGCGGATCGGATGATGTTCGGCAAGCTCGGGCGACGTCGCCTGTACCAGTTCGAGCAGCATGGCCCAGGTGTAGGTCACCACCGTCACCCCGTACCGGTGGACCTCGTCGGCGAACCGCGTTGGGTCGACGCCCCGGGTCAAAGCGATGCGCGACCCGCCGGCGATCGCGCCGCCGAGGCCGACCATCAGACCCGACGGATGGTGCAGCGGGGTCAGGCAATAGATCGTGTCACCGCGGCCGAGCGCGGCGGCGGTGGCCGTGCCGTAGGCCGACAGTGCCCACCGATGATTGGTGACCTCTTTGATCACCCGGCGTCCGCCCGTCGTGCTGAAGAACACGAAGGCGAGATCACCTGCGCGGCCCGGGTTCGGCCGATACCACTGCGGCAACCGCTCACCGGACAGGTCGAGGCGGTCCAGCTCTACGATCCGGTCCGACTCTGTTGGGCAGAAGTCCGCGGTGCGGCCGTGACCGAGGACGAGCACCCTGGCGCCGGTCGCGGTGGCCGCCGCCAGATGGTGTGGGTCGGTCACGATGTCGGCCACCTCGCACAGCTGGGCGGCGGCGACGAGGTCGTCGTCTGGGGGTAGCAGGACCGCCACCGCGCCGAGCCGCGACAGTGCCGCGATCGCGGTCACGGCGCTGGGGCTGGTGTCCAGCAACACACCGATGTGGGCTCCCTGACGGATACCGACGGCGATGAGGCGGCGCACCGCATCATCGATGCTGTGATCAACCGCCGCGTTGGTGTGGACCCGATCCTCGAAGAGGAAGCATTCCTCGTTGGGCGCTCTGTTCGCCTGTTCGGCTATCAACCGGCCCAACGACACCCGGGTATGGGGCTGCAGTCGCCCGAGGCGGGCGAGCCGGGGCAGGTTATGCACGGCCTCCCCGGCGATCTCCCTGCCGCTGCGCACTGCCCCCACTGCGGCGTCGGCCAACCCCAGGCTCACGCCGATGCCCAGGTCGGCCAGCACACCCGCCGAGTGACCGATGCGCGACGACAGCCCGACAGCGCCATCGATCCCCACGCCAGGGTCGGCCTCCATCGCATGTACGCCGTCGGGCCTGGGCCCTCGACCGTCTTGCCACAACACCCATTTACCGACGGTGGGCCACGTGTGCGTGGCGGCGGTCGATCCGACAACGAGCCCGAAGTGACCTGCCCGCAATAACACCTCGGACACCTCGGCGCGGGGGGCGGCCCGCCGGATTCCTCGTACGGACGCGGGTTGGCCGATGTCATCGATCTCGCCAATGAACGCAAGGACCGGACAGGTGATTTCCGCGAGCGTGATCAACGTGCCATCGATCACGGCGCCGCCGGCCATCATGCGGTTGTGGACCACGAACTGCCGTAACAGTTCGGCGACCGCGGGACCCGACCATGCCACCCAGCCCTCCACCTCGAGGAAGCGGCGTTGCTGTTCCCTGGGCAGCAACGCCTCTCGGTCATGGAGTTGCCGTAGAAAGTCCCACCTCGCCTGGACCGTCTTGATCGGGTCCAGAAGTTGAAACCCGGTACGGGCCATCCATCCGGACACCGAGAGACGGTTGAAGACGTGGTCGGCGATCAGCTGGGCGCCGCGGCCCGCCAGGGCCGCGGGAATCCCGAACGGCAGACCGCTTAGCGAATCGACGGCGGCACCGAATGTGATGACGCTGGCCAGGCCCTCGGATCGTCGGTAGGCCGCGGTTTCATAGCAGAACATGCCGCCCTGCGAGTAGCCCGCCAGATGGACCTTGCGCCCGGTGTGTGCGTGTACCGAGTCGATGACCCGGCTCAGCGCGACGACATGGTCGCTCAAAGTGCGTTCGAGCCCACCGGTTTGCCGGTCCGGTGAGCCGAAGTCCACCACCCACGGGTCCACGCCGAGATCATGCAGGACTCCGACCGCGCCCTGGTCTCTGGTGACGTCAAACACGTTGGCCGACATCATCATCGGTGGCACAAGTATTACCGGCGGCCGTGACGGATCATTCGCGTCGTCGGGGAAGTACCGTCGTAGCCGATACATGTCGCACAGTTCCACGATGTGGAACGGCGACGGACGCGATCCGGTCTGAAGGCCCCCGAACCGCAGCACCTCGATACCGTTCTGCACGGTCGCGATCACCCGGTTCGCGGGACCGGCAATCAGGTCGCTACCCCATGTCACCGATACCACACGGCTTTTCGGGCCGGCCCGCATCGGAGACCGAACCCTGCAGGCGGGTCAGTGCCGCACTGACGATATCCACGGCTGGCAGCATCCGGGTCGCAGATTCTTAGCAGTACCGATACCGCAGCACCGGGTACCGACGCCCAGTCCAGTCCAGCGCGCGCGCAGCTCACCGAGATTTGGTGGAGCACTGAGAAGCCCGCGGCACCAAACAATTCCAGACGAGTCAGGTCAAGAATCAGCCCGCGGCAACGCACCAGGTTAGCGACTGAATACTCGGTGAGGGTGCGTGCATTCGTCTGGTCGATCTCGCCGTGCACGCTGACAACGGCTACCGACGACTTCATCCAGTGGGCATCCAATCTTGCTAATGGACCCTTGCCCGGCGTGCCGAAAACGGCGTCGCCCGGGAGGGCCGAAGCGCGCAATAATGTGTCGGTCATGGTGATCCAGTCGTGCGGACGATCACCGGCGTGTCAGGCTCGGAGCTGACGCTCCTAGAGTTCAGCGGCGTGCGGCGAAAACCCTTCCGGGACCAGCTGAGATTCTCAGCAGCTACGACACTACACCGGTTGGGGGTTACGCACAGCTGTCCGGCCCGCATGCCCAAAGCAGGAAGTGGCCGGCCAACGTCGCGATGGACCGGCCGGCCAACTTTCGCCGTAGGATGGAGTCATCTCGCGGCGGCTGTGTACCGGGTATACGGCTGGTCGCCAGTGATGTCGGGCTCCAGCAGGATTATGAAACAGGTACCGGCGATGGTGGAGTACACCAAGGACACCGATGGGCCGCCGCTGGCGCCGCGGACATCGGAGCAGCTCAGTAGCGATGACGCCGATTTACAGGCGGCGATTAGCAATCTCGCGGGTTTGGTCGCCGGTCATCGGCGGTTGCCTGAGTTGCTGGCGGAGGTAGCGACATTCGCAGTCCGCGCGATACCGGGAGCCGACGGTGCTGGAGTTACGTTGCTGAATGTCGACCGGGTGGACGACATGGTCGCGGCGTTGGCGGCCAGCGCTCCCTTTGTTGCCGAGATTGACGAAATTCAGTACGTCACCCTCAACGAGGGGCCCTGCATCACCGCGGCGCTCGAACGTCGCACGGTGCGCTCAGGGTCGTTGGGTGGGGAGAGGATGTGGCCGCGCTTCGGTCCACGCGTAGGCAGGTTGGGGGTGCACAGTGCACTGTCGCTACCGCTGTTGCTGCCTGATCGGGTGGTCGGGGCGATCAACGTATATGCCTACGCCAAAGACGTTTTCGATGAGCATGCCGCCGAATTCGGGGAGTTGTTCGCCAAACCAGCTGCTGTCGCTGTATACAACGCGCAGATCCTCGCGGACGCGCTTGCTCTAACTGTCCAGTTGCAGACGGCGTTGTCCACCCGCCCGGTGATCGATCAAGCGATTGGCCTCATCCGCGGACGTACCGGGCGCAGCGCCGAGGACGCGTTCACCCAGCTGCGGGCGATGAGCCAATCTGAGCACCGCAAGTTGGCTGATGTGGCGCAACACCTGGTCGATGAAGCGGTGCGCCGCGCCCGCGCCCGCGCCCGACCTGAGCCGGACAGCCCAGCCGGCGTACCGTAACAAGCGAGGAACTAGTCACGAGACCGGTCCTGACTCGCGTCTCGGGGGTCCTCACCGCGCACAGCGACTAGCCATGCGTGGCGCCGGCAAGCTCGATCACGCTCGGGAGCGTGCAGCGGAGCAGTCCTCTCGTGAACCTCACCGCGGCCCTTGCCGCAGACCTGGGCATTCTCACCGCGGCTTTGGATAAGCCCGGCGTCGATGTCGCCCACAGTCTGCGCCAGCTCGCAGCCGATGCCACCGCAGCAGTACCCACCTTTCTGGGTCTGAGCGTGGCCGTCGCCGGCAGTGACCCGCCATTCACCCTCACCGCATTCGTCGAGGGTGCAGGGACGGGTGATGTCCGCACCTCGCTGAGGCTGGCGCTGTCAGGTGTCGGTGACGTCGGTCTTCTCCCGGCTGTGGTCCTCGTCTTGTACGCGGGGTCGCCGGGAACCTTTGTCGATCTGGCCGCGGACCTCGCGTGGCTCACCGCCCGGCCGCTGAGTGACTTCGTCCTCGATCAGCACCTGCTGGCACCTGCCGAACAGTGTTCTGCAACAAACCCTTTCGAGGATTCGGTCATCAACCAGGCGATCGGGGCCCTCATCGGCCAGGGCTACACGCCCGAGCAAGCCGAGCGGCACCTCACGGCTGAAGGTGCCGCCGCCGGTCTCAGTCGGCACGCCGTCGGCCTGCGCATCCTGGCGGGGCTCAATGCGCGGTAACCGCTCATTGGGTGTAGCCGTTGAGAGGTTGGGAACCCAGCAAGTCCGTGATGAAGTCAGCCGTCCGCCGCTGATCTCGCAGAGCAGCCGCTCACGCCGGACACACCGGTGACAACCGTCCGTCGGGATCACCTTGAGCGCTTTAGACACCCGTGAAACATCGAATGCCCCCCTTGTTGGGCGAGGTCGTTGCGGCTCCATGAGTTTCGGCATCCTGAGTACGTATCCACCGACACCGTGCGGGTCGGCGACGTTCAGTGCAGCCTTGTCGGAAGGGTTGTGCGCGAATGGTTCTGACGTCGGCGTCGTGCGAATTGCCGACGGGTCGTCATCCCCTGATGCTCGGGTGATCGGAGAGCTGTCAACGGTTCCGCGACATCCGTGGCAGCAGCCTCCGAATTGCTGAACGAGAGCGATATCGCGATCGTGCAGCATGAGTACGGCATCTACGGCGGTGTCGACGGAGACGAGGTGGTGGACATCATCGGGGGGCTGCGCATCCCGTCGATCGTGGTCGCCCACACGGTCCTCAAGACCCGACCCCGCATCAGCGTTTTGTGCTTGAGGCGATCGCGGCGACAGCGGCTCGGGTGGTTGTTATGTCGGAGGCGGCCAGGCAACGCCTGTGCCTCGGCTTCAACGTCGGAAATGCGTTCGGGCAGAACGACTCTGTTGACCTGGGGCCTGCTGGGGCCGGGGAAGGGCATCGAGCGGGTCATCGAGGCGATGGGATCGCTGCGCGAGCTCCATGGCCGACCGCGTTACCTGGTTGCCGGCCGCACGCACCCAAAGGTTTGGCCGTCGACGGTGAAGCATACCGCGAGGCCCCGTGCCGAACAGGCGCGGCGCACCGGCGTAGCGGACTCGGTGTGCTTCGACGCCCACTACCGCAACGTGTCGTCGCTGACTGCGCTGGTTCGGTCCTCGGCCTTGGTCTCCTGCCCTACGACTCCACGGATCAGGTCACTTCCGGTGTTCTGGTCGACGCAATCGCAGCGGGCGGCCGGTCGTCGCCACCGCGCACACGCCGAGGAGACGATTTCCGCATTCCGCAGCATCGCCGAACGGACGTATGCCGTCGAGTTCGCCCACCGTACAACACTTTCCGAGCGCATCTTGTGGCCCTCGATGGGCGCAGAGCAGGGCGGCATGGAGGATGCACGCTTCGTTCGTTTCATCGACGACGACGGATCTGTCCCCCGAACTCCTTAGAGTTCTGAGCCGCTGAGGCCCAAGATATTTCAAAGGACACCTGCACGCCTACGCAGTGTGTCAACGCTGTTGACATATGGCGGTGAAGGGCGTCTAATTGAGACATACCGGAAACCAGCTATCGCCGGAGCTCATCTGGAGTTCGCCGAAGGATCAACGTGTTTCCGTCTGTTCCCGGTAAATCGGTTCGAACATCGCACGACCACGACATGCGTCGAGAAAGACGCCAGCGCCTGCGCGTAGCCCGCAGTCTAAGGAGAACGACCATGATGAAACCGGACAACGAACAACGAGATGCGTTCGGCGAGCACGTGCTTCACGTCGGTGCGGGCTTCAAAGAAAAGGAGCGTCAGCACGTACTGGAGACGTTGTCGACGCTCGGTCCGCACCTGCTGGGACGATGGAATCCGCGGGACATCGATGTGGAAGTCTCGTTGCAGGATCGTGGCGGCAACGAGCAGCGCGTCACTTTGCGCACGAGCCTGCCCGGCCGTGCGCCACTGGTGGCAGTCGCTGAGAACCCGGACATCACCCGCGCTATCTGCGAAGCAAAGCGTGAGCTGATCCGGCAACTTGAACACCAGAAGTCAGCGCGCGACCCCATGAGTAGCCGCCGGCGCAACAGCGCGACGATCCGCCACTAGGGTCACCTCCACGCCGTTCTCGATCGCCCTATTTTTGTAAATCGCCCTATTTTCGTAAGAAGCGCGACAACCAGCAGCTCGCTTTCGCGGGCAAGACAAAGGGACGGTCATGACGCACATCATCGAAGCGCAAGTTGTCGACAACCATGCCGCCATAGGCAGATTGACGCCACCGGCTCCGGACAGGCCGTACTTGACGGTCCACGAAGTACTCCGCGCGGGTATACGCCGCGCCACCGGACACAGAGAAATGGCCGCGGCCCAGTCGACATGGGATTCCGAAGGCGGGGCAAACCACGCGCGAGGGCGTAAGCGACGGGAAGTCTGTGCGCGGCCCCTGGCTGCCCTCATCCCCGGTTCACGCAGCGGCTGAGACCTGGCGCACGGTGTGCGCGGTCTCCACTGAACCCTCACCCCCACGCGGCGCCTGGTAGACACAATCAGGGGCGCCCGCGCCGCGATGCGGTGCTCAGGGCACCGCCGGCTCCCGAATTTAATTCGAGGGCCCCTCGAACTTCCGGTTCACCTCAGGTGCGGGGAGTAGCTGCGTCAGTGACGTGGCGTCAGTGTGACGTGCTTGCGCCTGGTGTTGTAGGGCGGCCGAGTGTGGTGCCATGGCTTCGGCCTCGGCTTGCGCAGCGCGGGCCTTGGCTGCCGTCTCGTCGGCAAGCGCTTCGCGTTACGCGACCTCGTGGGACTGTTCGACGGCTTCGTCGCGGATGTCGCCGGCTTGGACGCGGAGGTGTTTCGGTGCGTTTCCCGCGCGCCATGCGCGCGGTTGCGGCGACGAACAGAGCTGCCGCGACAATGACGACGATGATCCCAACGATACTGCCTGGTAGTCATGTCGGCTCTTTGATTTGGGTCGGGCGGCCGGCGAAACTTGGAATCGCTCGAATTGAGCTGTGGGAGTTATGGACTGGGTCGGGGCACGTGCGCGCCCGTCACCTTGGGGATTGGCACCGCATGACGCGGCTCTGCTTGCGAGTCACCCGCCGGACGGCGACGAGAAGTTGTCGGGGCCGACACGGTGGGTTACACGCCTGGCCGGTTTAGTAGTAGTGACGGCGGCCGCCGACGGCGTGTCCCATCCGTCCCATCAGCATCAGTATCAGACCGACGACGAGGAGGATGACCCCGAGGACCAAAACAACGTGGGCGAAGGCGAAGGTAGGGACGAGGCTAGGGAGCAGGAGTCCGAGGACGATAAGGATGATTCCGAGAATGATCATAACGTTTGCCTAGTTTCTGTGTAGATGCCTGGGGAGGAGGATTGCCGGGGTCAGTGTTTGAAGGCGTCTTTGACCTTCGCCCCCGCTTGTTTGGTGTTGCCCTTGAACTGATCGACGCGTCCCTCGGTGCGCAGACGCGTGTTGCCAATGGCGCGGCCGTAGATCTTCTTGGTGGCGCCCTTGGCCTCTTCGAGTTTGTGGGCGACCTTTTTACTTATGCTCACTGCTTCTTTCCTATGTTCGTTGCAAATTTTTTCTTTTCAGGGATCGCCGCTCGCGACTGAGAACTCCCCAAATGAACCGTGTCGGCGCCTAGCGGCGTCCGCCGCCCCGCGGTGCTGTCGGTTGCCGACCCCACGACCGGCGCCCGAGGAGGGATCCCCTCTTCCTCCTCGGGCGGGTGGTGGACAATTGGGAGTTCGCCATTGACCCGGTATCCGTGCCGACGGGCTGGTTTTGGAATTCGCGGTCTCGGTTCACAAACTCGACTTCGCGCTGCGATCGTTCGAGCTCGCGGCGGGCGTCGCGCCCGCGCGCGGCAGTACGCCGCGCACCGGCGAGCAACACGCTCATACCCAGCATCGCCAGCGCGCCGATCACGATCCCGAAGAGAAAAAGGGTGCCGGTCGATCCGGTGACGTGGTAGCCCAACACCGAGAAGTTCTCGCTCAACGGGTGAGCTGCCCCCGCGTTGTTCAGCACGCCCAGGAACCCGACGACCACGGCGAAGAATAGAACAGCTAATCCAACGATGACAATCATGTCGGGTCTCCAATTGCAGTGCTTGATATCCATTACACACTGCAGGTAGGGTTATGTCAACAATGTTGACCAACGGTGTAGGTTAACTTCGTTGAATATGTTGTTGAATTTGGAATCGGTGCCCGCTTCGATGACGAACCAGAAGGGAAGTGCTCAGGCAATGACGAGACAGTCGGCCGGGCCCAACGCCGGCGCTGACGACGAGGGCCCGCCCGCCGCCGGCAGAAACAATGGTCAGCTCAACCGGTCGATGATCCTGCAGACCGCGCTGCGCATCGTGGACCGCGACGGTGTGGACGGCCTGTCAATGCGCCGCCTCAGCGAAGCGGTGGGCCGAGATCCGGTGATGCTCTACCGGCACATGCCCAACAAAGCCGCAGTGCTTGACGGAGTCGCGGAGATGGTGCTCGCACAGCTATCCGTCGACAGTACGGATCCGGACTGGGGGGGCCAACTGCGTACCGTCGCGCACAACTTCCGCCAGTTGGCCCTGAAGCACCCCAACGTGGTGCCGCTGTTGGTCACGCGACCCTTGGCCACCCCGCTCGGCCAGCGGCCGCCAGGAATGCTGCGGCCGCTAGAGGACGTCCTCGCACTGCTCATATCCGCCGGCTTCACCGCCGAGGATGCCCTGCACATCTACAGAGTGCTGTTCGGCTACCTGTACGGCCACATCCTCAATGAATTGCAGGAGGTTATCGAGCGACCCGAGGAAACCGACCATGTACTACGGCTCGGTCTTCACCGGCTCGCGATCACCGAATTCCCTCAACTGCGTGCCCTGGCACCCGCCCTGGCCTCCTATGATGGCGCCGCCGAGCTGGACCGCTTCCTCAATCTGCTGCTCCCCGGCATGACCGCGACGCTCACCGGCGGCGACGGACAACCCCCAACCGCCGAAGATACATCCGCCGCTGGATAACTCCCTGAGCGGCTCATGGTCGCAGCAGGGTGATGATTACGGTAGCGGCGCTGACCAGCGCAGCACGGTGCCTCCGCCGGGAGCATCCGCGATCGTGAACGCTCCGCCGGCCTGCAGCGCTCGGTGATGCAAGCTGGTCAAGCCACTGCCGGTGATGACGCCGGGAACGCCTCGACCGTTGTCGATCACTTCGATGCACACGTCGTCCTCGACCTTGACGGTCACCGCAAGTCTGGTCGCGGCGGCATGCCGGACAACGTTGCTGACCGCTTCGCGCACAACGGCTTCGGCGTGATCGGCGAGTGCAGCATCGACAGCCGACAAGGGGCCTACGAATTGAACCGTGGTCTCCAGTTCGGAACCGCAGAAGCGCGCGACTGCCTCGTCGAGCCGTTCTCGCAGCCGAGTGATGCCCAGCGGTGCAACGTGCAGGTCGAAAATTGCGGCGCGAATCTCCTGAATGACGACTTGAAGATCATCGATGCTGCCGGACAGTCTCTGCTGCACCTCAGTTGACCGCGCCAGCGGAATGGTTCCCTGCAGAGCCAATCCGATCCCGAAGATCCGCTGGATCACCTGGTGGCCCAGGTCGCGGGCGATCCTGTCGCGGTCAGCGAGAATGTCGAGTTCGCGCATCCGGCGCTGTGTGGACCCCAGCTGCCAGGCGAGCGCCGCCTGGTCGGTGAATGCGGCCATCATGTCGAGCTGCTCGTCGCCGAAAGTCCGGGCGCCGTCACGCCGCACCGCGACCAACACCCCCGCCACGGTATCGGTGGTGCGCAGCGGAAGCACCAGCGCCGGGCCGGCACGTTGGACGCCGTCGATGGCGACGTCGAAGTTGTTCAGTCGTCGGGGGGTCCCCTCCACGAAGGTCCGCCCGATCGAGGTACCTGCGATGGGGATGGCATGAGCCGGCGTCGAGGTAATTGCAGCCCTGGCGATTTCCACGACCATCAGATCGGCCACGTCCGACGTCGGTATGTCGTGGTTGATTGCGACAGCGACCAATGTGATTTCTGCGCCCGTCAGCCTGAGAGCTTGCTGGGCGATGGGCCGATAGACTGTTGCGGGCATCGGGGCCGCAGAGTAGTCAGGTTGCGACGTCACGCATCGCTTCGCCGCTTCAACAGCCGACATGGTCATTCCGATCAATCGGAACGCTGACGGCAACGATCGGCGCGTTCGCGATGATCACGAGGCTTGTCACGCTCGGCGCGCCGACCGTATTCGCACCCGTCGGTGCCGCAGTGCCGGTGAAGGGCGGCGCTGAGAGCTGCCTGCGAACCATTACTGGGTTCGGTCCCGGCAGGTCTACCCAGGAAGCGGTGGGGTTGGCGGAGTAAGCAAGTGAAGCGGTCATGGTGACCTGACGTCCCATTGATCACCGGCGTGTGAGGGTTCGGAGCCAATGCTCCTTGAGTTGAGCGGTGTGCACGGCTGAACTCATCCCGCACCTAGCTGAAATTCTCAGCACCTTGACGCTACACCATTTCGTACTACCCGGGATCGGCGCGGTAGCCGGCTTGGTGCCGGCAGTCGGGGTTGACTGGGCTGCCGCGTCAGCCGACCCACTCGCGGCGAAACAATCCGGATCGCCGATGGCGCAACGGCGACAACGGCCACGACCCGATCGGTCTTCATGTGAATCCGGATGATTGGGCGCAGCCGGCGAGCGATCGTCAACTGAGACCACGCCAACAGTGCTGCTAAGCGCCTGGGAAGGACTGCAACTGAGCTGCCCCCCGTACCTGATGGGTGTAGCGTTGCAGTTGCTGAGTCCTTCAGCCAGTCCGGAGAAGGTTTGGCTGTACGCCGCCGAACTTGATGAGCATTCGCTCGCCGCCGCACATTCCGATTTCTACGCCGTCGCGGTCAGACAGCATGCACAATCCGCCCGTTCCCTCGTTAGCTGGAATCCGGAGTACCACCAGTTCCGCATTCACTCGACCGGCGACCGGGCAAGAACCAACCATGCCGGTGATGCCGGGAATACCTTGTTGTGCAACGAAAGACGCCGACCAAGCGGGCAAAGGCAAAACCGGGCCGAGGCAAAGCCAAACGACGCCAAGAACACTGACGTCCTCCCGAACATCCGATAGAACGCTCGGCACCCGACATACAAGCCCGCTAGAGAGGACACGATGGCGATTACCGATGTCCCGGCATTCGCTCACCTGACCGACGCCGATATCGAGAATCTCGCCCTTGAGCTCGACGCGATCCGGCTGGACATCGAGGATTCCCGTGGCGAGCGCGACGCGCGCTACATCCGCCGCACCATCGCCGCGCAACGTGCCCTCGAGATAGCCGGCCGGGTCATGCTGACCGGTAGCTCGAAACGCTTGGCGTGGTGGGCGGGAACGGTGACCCTGGGTCTGGCCAAGATCATCGAGAACATGGAGATCGGCCACAACGTCATGCACGGCCAGTGGAACTGGATGAACGATCCCGAGATTCACTCCTCGACATGGGAGTGGGACATGAGTGCGGCGTCAAAACACTGGCGCTTCACCCACAACTTTCAGCACCACAAGTACACCAACATCCTCGGCATGGACGACGACGTGGGCTACAGCACCCTGCGAGTAACCCGTGACCAGCAGTGGAAGGGCTACAACCTCGGCAACCTGCTGTTCAATACCATCCTCGCGCTTGGATTCGAGTGGGGAATTGGCTTGCAGCCCATCGAGTTCGGCAAGGTCTTCAAGGCCGGCCCGGATCGTGACATCACCCTCCTGCAGATCCGCGAGTTTTCGGCCAAGGCCGGACGGCAGGTGGTCAAGGACTACGTGGCATTCCCGGCGCTGACCTCGCTGTCGCCCGGCGCGACCTACCAATCGACACTGAAGGCCAACGTCGTGGCCAACGTGATCCGCAACATCTGGGCCAACGCGGTGATCTTCTGTGGCCATTTCCCCGATGGCGCAGAGAAATTCACCAAGACCGACATGATCGCCGAAACCGGGGGTCAGTGGTATCTGCGCCAGATGTTGGGCAGCGCCAACTTTGACGCCGGCCCCGCGCTGCGGTTCATGAGCGGCAACCTGTGCCACCAGATCGAGCACCACCTGTATCCCGATCTGCCGAGCAACCGGCTGCACGAGATCTCGGTGCGGGTGCGCGCGCTGTGCGACAAGTACGACCTGCCCTACACCACAGGCTCGTTCCTGGTGCAGTACGGCAAGACGTGGCGCACCATCGCCAAACTGTCGCTGCCGGATCGCTACCTGCACGACACCGCCGACAACGCCCCCGAGACCCGCAGCGAGCGGATGTTCACCGAACTTGAGCCCGGTTTCGCCGGCACCGACCTGGCGACAGGGCGTCGCCGTGGCCTCAAGACAGCGATCGCGGGGGTCCGCCAATGGCGTCGCGACCCGTGCGTCGGCGAACACACTGACCAGGCGGCATCGATCAGGTCGGCGCCAGAAGATGGCGGCGATTTACTGGCCGGTAACCTACTGGACCGTAGGTTACGCTATGGTCGGCTAAGAGCCAGGGGGCGATTGCTATAACGCTGTGCAGGCGCGCCCGAACACCGTTGGATGGAGACCAGTTCACGTGACCGAGTTGAACTATCTCGATCTGCATGGTGAGCGTATTGCCTATCGGGACGCAGGGGCCGGCGACGCGCTGCTCTTGATTCATGGCATGGCGGGAAGTTCGGCGACCTGGCGGGCCGTCATCCCTCAGTTGTCGAAGAAGTATCGGGTGGTGGCACCCGACCTGTTGGGGCATGGGGAATCAGCAAAGCCGCGCGGTGACTATTCGTTGGGTGCGTTCGCGGCATCGCTGCGTGATCTGCTCGACGAACTGGGCATCAGCCGGGCGACCGTGGTTGGTCAGTCACTCGGTGGCGGTGTGGCCATGCAGTTCACCTATCAACATCGCGACTACTGCCAGCGACTGGTTCTCATCAGCAGCGGTGGCCTCGGCCCCGACCTGAACTGGATATTGCGGGTCCTGTCAGCGCCCGGAACCGAGCTGGTGCTACCAGTGGTCGCGCCGCAGCCGGTGTTGAACGTCGGCAACAAGCTGGGGTCGTGGCTTGCGTCGGCCGGAATCCAGTCGCCACGGGCAGGCGAGATGTGGAACGCCTATTCCTCGTTGTCGGATCGCCAGACACGGCAGGCGTTCCTGCGTACGTTGCGCTCGGTGGTGGATTACCGCGGTCAGGCGGTCAGTGCGCTCAGCAAGATGCATTTGGGTTATGGATTGCCCACCTTGTTGATTTGGGGCGAGCAGGACCGGATCATTCCTGTCGCCCACGGCTACGCCGCTCACGACGCTGTGCCGGGCAGTCGACTTGAGGTGCTCGCCGGTGTCGGGCACTTCCCGCATGTCGAGTCCCCGGCAGCGGTGGTGGACATCCTTGACGACTTCATCGCCACCACCGGGCGGCATGCCGATCTGACGAATCTAAAAACCTGACCAGAATTGGGATGCGGCGAGTGAATCCCGCGCGGCTGGCGGCCACCTGGGAGTCGCTTTAATCCGCTACCTCCACGAATGGTTAGCAGCGGAATCATGCCTTGCGACCGTCGTCAGGGCCGCGATCGTCATCTTCCAAGCCCAGCCTCAGCGGGCCACGGCTTCGACGGTGAACCTTGCCGCGGCGACAAGTGGGCTTCAGGTGACTGACCAGCCAAACGACTCGGGCGGCTCCTCATGCCACATGCTCGCGGTTTGGCAGATGCGTTCGGCGACAGCGTCAACGGACGCTCGGGCGCCGTCGTGACCATCGTCGCCGCCTTGTGGAATCGGGAAGACGAATCGGCCGCTCTTTCCCCATTGCCAGACCGCAGAGAAGTCTTCGCGGCCGAGGGGCCTAAAGACGACATCAGTCCGTGCATCTTTGAGCGAAACTTCGAGCCACGTGGCGTATACAACCCTCTCACCAGTGATCAGGCGCGGATCGTTCTGCACGTGGACCTCCACTGCATCACCAAGCCTGTTACGGAGGGCCTGTGCGAGCGGCTGCATCAGTTCCTGTTCACATTGGTCTGCTTCGTCCTTTTTCATTTCCGCTCCTTGGTCGGCAGACTGGCGGGCCGCTGCACCGGTCTGATCCGAGAAAGCCGACGCATCTGTATCCCTGGTTATCGGCGGCCCATGTCCTCGCCGAGCGACGGTTGTCGTGGGCGCCAGTGAGATTTCCAGGGCACAGTGGACGGCCACCTTTGGCCATGCCCCCAAGAGCCGTTGCGACGAGGAGCCCTCGGGTGATCTGGCGCTATAAGTGACTTCACCGCTGGTCCTTCTTCGCGCTTGGCAGCGGATCCAATGATGCCCGGCTGTGCCTCGACGAAGGTAGGGCCGTAAGTCCCACCTGCGGTTCGGAGGACTGCAGGGGTACACCCCTGCGACACACTCGAGCAGCCGCCCTGCTGTGCCGTTCGGTCCAGCCAGCCTTTGCTCGATGCGTTCGCGGCTAACGCAGGCCTGGACAGTTCTGGACGGTTTCAGCAGACTCCACCCGCGCCCACATCCTCGACAAACCCAGTTGCCGCTGATCGATGCGATGTCGCGGTTCAGCTCTTAGAAGCCACGGCAGCGGCGTCTACCGATGCTTTCGCGGGATGTGCCTCCCGAACCGCCGGGCCGGTGAGGGTGCCGGAACCCAGGATGGCCGACATCAGTCCAAGGCGCGCGCGGCGTTCCTGCTGGGCCCGCTCACCGGGTTCGCCGTCCCCGCAGTGAAGAACCCGCATGGCGTTGCCGAGTCACCTCGAGGCAGTGCTCGACGGCATGTTCCTCGTGCTGCTCGGCCTCCTGTGGCCACACATCCACCTGCCCGACGCTTAGGGAGTTACGGCAGTCGTACTGATCGTCTACTCCGCCTACGCGAACTGGTTGGCGGCGCTGTTCGCAGCGGTATGGGGCGCCGGCCGCAAACTCGCGCCGATCGCGGCCACCGACCACGTGGCCTCGGCGGGAAAGGAAGGGTTTGTGAGCTTCCTGTTGGTGTCCCTGTCGCTATCGATCGTGGTCGGCGTGGGCATTGTCATCGTCGGGCTCTGACGACGACCCGTCGACACGGCGAAGCGTGAAAGATAATGCGCCCCCGGCCTTTACAACCGAAGGTCCTCATCCGCGCCGGCGGGCTGGTCGACCACCGCCGTTCCGGTGGTGTTCGGTTGCAGCCATCCCGACACGTAAACCGTTGCGACGAAACGCTGAAAACCCGCGCAATAGCTTCAGTTTCGCGAAGGAAGGCCATCGCACCCTGACGAAAACACCCCCGGGCAATCATCCCAGGGGTGTTCCGCATTGCGTGCTTAGTGATGGTGGTGATGACCGTGGCCGTGGCCGTGGTCGTGCTCGTCGGCCTCGGCAGGCTTCTCGACAATGGCGGTCTCGGTGGTGAGCACCATCCGGGCCACCGACGCCGCGTTGACGACGGCCGAGCGGGTCACCTTGACCGGGTCGATGATGCCGGCGCCGAGCAGGTCGCCATAGGCGAGCGTCTCGGCGTTCAGCCCCTGCCCGACGGGCAGCTCGCTGACCTTGTTGACCACAACCGAGCCGTCCAGCCCGGCGTTGGTGGCAATCCAAAACAGCGGGGCCGCCAACGCCTCGGAGAACACGTCGACCCCGAGCGCCACGTCGCCGCTCAGCGTCCCGCGCAGTTCCTTCAACGCCTTGCGGGCGTGGATGAGCGCCGTTCCGCCGCCCGCGACAATGCCCTCCTCGACGGCCGCCTTGGCGGCCGCGACAGCGTCCTCGACGCTTTCCTTGCGCTCCTTGAGCGCGGTCTCGGTGGCGGCGCCGACCTTGATGACGGCCACGCCGCCGGCCAGCTTGGCCAGCCGCTCCTGCAGCTTCTCGCGGTCCCAATCCGAGTCGCTGTTCTCGATCTCGGCGCGCAGTTGCTTGATGCGGGCCTCGACCGCGTCCTTGGAGCCGCCGCCCTCGACGACGATGGTGTCGTCCTTGCTGACGACCACGCGGCGGGCCGAGCCCAGCACATCCGTGCCGACCTCGCGCAGCAGCAGGCCCGCGTCGGGGTTGATCACCTGGCCACCGGTCACGACCGCCAGATCCTCCAGGAACGCCTTGCGGCGATCGCCGAAGAACGGCGCCTTGACCGCGACGGCCTTGAGCGTCTTGCGAATGGAGTTGACGACCAGGGTCGCCAGCGCCTCGCCCTCGACGTCCTCGGCGATGATCAGCAGCGGCTTGCCCGATTCGGCGACCTTCTCCAACATGGGCAGCAGATCGGGCAGCGAGCTGATCTTGTCCTGGTGCAACAGGATCAACGGGTCGTCCAGCACGGCCTGCTGGGCGTCGAAGTCGGTGACGAAATACGCCGACAGGAAACCCTTGTCGAAACCGACGCCCTCGGTGAACTCGAGCTCGGTGCTCAGAGTCGAGGATTCCTCGACGCTGACCACGCCGTCGGTGCCGACCTTGGTCATCGCCTCGCCGACCAGCTCACCCAGGAGCTGGTCGCGCGAGGACACCGTCGCCACCTGCGCGATACCCTCCTTGCCGGCCACCGGGGTGGCCTCCGCGAGCAGCGCCTCGGACACCGCGTCGCCGGCCTTGCCGATCCCGACGCCGAGTTCGATGGGGTTGGCGCCGGCGGCGACCATGCGCAGACCGTCCTTGATCAGCGCCTGCGCCAGCACGGTCGCCGTGGTGGTGCCGTCACCGGCGACGTCGTTGGTCTTGGTGGCCACCGACTTGACCAGCTGGGCGCCTAAGTTCTCGAACGGGTCCTCCAAATCGATCTCTCGCGCGACGGTGACGCCGTCGTTGGTCACCGCCGGCCCGCCGAATGCCTTGGCCAGCACCACATGCCGGCCGCGCGGGCCCAGAGTCACCCGTACAGCGTCGGCGAGCTTGTTCACACCGGCCTCCATGGCGCGGCGCGCGGTTTCGTCATACTCAATGATCTTGCTCATCAGGCTCCTTTACGCGGAACGCATGCCGCCCCGGAAATCACCCGCGCAGGGCGCGGGGATCGCCGGGGCGGAACACGGTCCTTACTTGGATACGACAGCCAGCACGTCGCGTGCCGACAGGATCAGGTACTCCTCGCCGCCGTACTTGATCTCGGTGCCGCCGTACTTGCTGTAGATGACGGTGTCGCCTTCTGAGACGTCCAGCGGGATGCGCTTCGCGCCGTCTTCGTCCCACCGGCCGGGGCCGACTGCGACGACGGTGCCTTCCTGCGGCTTCTCCTTGGCGGTGTCAGGAATGACCAGACCAGACGCGGTCGTGGTCTCGGCCTCGTTGGCCTGCACGAGAATCTTGTCCTCGAGTGGCTTGATCTTCACCTTCGCCACGATTGGAGCCCTCCAGTGTTTGGGTCGGGTCCGGGACGTGCCCGGACCGGAGTTGACGGGCGGTACGGGTTGACCCCGAACCTTCCGAGTTATCAGGTGTTCGGCATCCGACCGTGCCCGAGCGCCGTCGTCGCGGGTGCCGACACAGGGTTTGGCCGATTGCCACCTAGCACTCTATACATGCGAGTGCTAGCACTCAAGGGCGCCCTGCTGCTTCTCCGGAGTTGATGTGTCCGCGCTGAGCGAACATCAGCTCACCTGCCCTTTTAGCACTGGCAGGCCGGGGTCACTCGGCACGTCCAACGGCGACGGCGGCGCGCCGGCGGCCACCAGGTGCGCGGCGAAGGATGCGATCATCGCCCCGTTGTCGGTGCACAGCCGGGGCCTGGGGACCCGCAGCGCCAGCCCGGCCGCTGCGCAGCGCTGCTCCGCCAGCTCCCGCAGCCGCGAATTCGCGGCCACTCCCCCCGCGATCAGCAACGTCGAGACCCCGAGGTCGGTGGCCGCGCGCACCGCCTTGCGGGTCAGCACGTCGGCGACGGCCTCCTGGAACCCGGCGGCGATATCGGCGTTCGCCGCGTCCGGGTGGCTTTCCAGGTATCGCGCGACGGCCGTCTTGAGCCCGGAAAAGCTGAACGCGTAGGGGTCGTCGCGGGGCCCGGTCATGCCGCGCGGGAAGGCCGGGATCTCCGCGGCCTTCCGGACGCAGGTGCGGGCCAGCTCGTCGAGCACCCTGCCGCCCGGGTAGCCCAGCCCCAGCAGCCGCGCCACCTTGTCGTAGGCCTCGCCGGCGGCGTCGTCGACGGTGCTGCCCAGTTCCAGGATCGGCTCGCCGAGCGAACGCACATGCAACAGATGGGTGTGGCCCCCGGAGACCAGCAGCGCCACACACTCGGGCAGCGGCCCGTGCTCGTAGACGTCGGCGGCCAGATGTCCGCCCAGATGGTTCACCGCGTAGAAGGGCACTCCCCAGGCGGCCGAATACGCCTTGGCCGCAGCGACTCCCACCAGCAGGGCGCCGGCCAGCCCGGGCCCGATGGTCGCCGCGACCACGTCCGGCTTGTCCAGGCCGGCGGTCGACAACGCGCGGCGCATCGCCGGCCCCAGCGCCTCCAGGTGTGCGCGCGAGGCGATTTCGGGGACCACGCCGCCGAACCGCACGTGCTCGTCGACGCTGGACGCCACCTCGTCGGCCAGCAGCATCACCGTGCCGTCGGCGTCCAGCCGCGCGATGCCGACTCCCGTTTCGTCGCAAGAGGTTTCGATGGCCAGGATGTTGGTCACTGGGCCTCCCGTCGCATCGTGTACGCGTCGGCGCCGCTGACGCGGTAATAGCGGCGGCGCAGACCGATCCGCTCGAACCCCACACTGGTATACAGCCCGATGGCCACCTCGTTGTCGGTGCGGACTTCCAGGTACACAGCACCCCCGTCGGCGAAGGTCAGCAGCTCGTCGAGCAGCCGGCGCCCGATGCCCCGGCCCTGATACGCGGGATCCACGCCGATGGTGTGCACCTCGTACTCGTAGGGCGGGGTGCGGCCCAGCCGCGAGATACCCGCGTACCCGACCAGCGTCTCGCCGATCCGGGCACCCACGTAGTGGTTGTGGGCACTGGCCAGTGCGCGGTTGAACGCCGCCGCCGGCCAGGGGTCGTCGCCGTCGAAGAGCTGCGCCTCCAGCTCGGCGCAGCGCTGCGCGTCGGCCCGGGTCAGGCCGCCGACGGTCGCGGGTTCGCTGTGGGCGGTCATTGCCGCGTCGCCAACGGTTTTGCGTCCGGGCGGCGAAGATACAGCGCCACCAGCGGTTCGGGGTCGGCGGACCAATCGGGCACCGCGGCGACGAGTCCGGCCGGGGCGGGGTAGACGGGCTCGCAGTGCGGCAGGTCGAACATCGCCGCGTGCTCCTTCGAACCGGCCACCGCCCGCGCGACGCCCGGATCGACGTCGGCCGGGGCGTTGACTCCCGGCCCGTCCATGCGAAACCCGTCGCGGTAGCGGGCCCAGTAGACCTCGCGCCGGCGGGCGTCGGTGACCACCAGCACCTCGCCGGCGGTGCGCACCCCGATGGCGTCCAGGCTGCAGACCCCGTACACCGGGATGCCGAGCGCGTGCCCGTAGGCGGCCGCGGTGGCCATCCCGGCCCGCAGGCCGGTGAACGGGCCGGGGCCGCAGCCCACCACGACGGCATCCAGGTCGGCCATCGTCAACCCCGCATCGGCCAGTGCGGCAACCACATTCGGGGTGAGCCGCTCGGCGTGGGCCCGCGCGTCGACGGTGACCCGCTCGGCGAGCACGCACAGGTCGTCACGCCGCACGATCCCGGCTGTGACGGCCGGGGTGGCGGTGTCGAGGGCAAGCACGATGCTCATGCGCGAATCCATTGCCACGAAGCGATCCGCACGTCGGACTCGCTCAGGCGTTCCAGCCGGATGTCCAGGTGACGCTCGGCAAGCCGCTCGACCAGGCCCTCGCCCCATTCCACCACGACGACAGCGTCGTCGAGATCGCTGTCCAAGTCCAGGGAATCGAGTTCGCCGAGCAGGTCGGCGCCTTGGTTGTCGGTGTGGTCGAGCAACCGGTACATGTCCACGTGAATCATGGCCGGGGTGCCGGGCCGCCGCGGCGGATGCACCCGCGCCAACACGTAGGACGGTGAGGTGACAGGTCCGTCGACATCCATCGCCGCGGCAATGCCCTTGGCCAGCACAGTCTTTCCCGCGCCGAGCGGACCGGAGAGCACCACCACGTCACCCGCCCGCAGCCGCTGCCCCAGCCGCGAGCCCAGCGCCATGGTGTCCTCGACGCGCTCGAGCGTCGCGGTGCCGCCGTCACGCTCAGCCCGCGGCGAAGCCGGGCGAGGCGGGTCGACGCCGTCAACCTGCGGCGATCGCGAGCGCGGCGAAGCCGGGCGAGGCGGGTCGACGCCGTCAACCTGCGGCGATCGCAAGCGCGGCGAAGCCGGGCGAGGCGGGTCGACGCCGTCAACCATGGCGCCGCAACCTTTCTCGTAGCCGTCGTAACCGCAGCGCCGCCCTGGTCGGGGTGGCCCGCCTGACCAGTCGGACCAGTCCGCCGTTGATGGCCTCGGGCTTGTCGAGTAGTGCCAGGTGGCTGGCGCCGGCGACGATGACCAACTCGGACTGCGGCAGGCTGGCGGCCATCTTTCGCGAATACTCGTCCGGGGTGAGCAGGTCGTGATCGCCACAGGCGACCAGGGTGGGGACCCGCAACAGCGTCCACAACCCGGCGGTTTCGTCATGTTGTTCCAGCGCGTCCAGGAATCCCACCATGGTGGGGATGGGGGTGCTGTTCATCATCTGCTGGGAGAAAGCATCCAGGCTGCGGCTGACGTGCAGGTCGCTGTAGGAGGCGGCCCGCAGCACCGGGCCGATCAACGACCGGGACACGTTGCGGCCGCGGTGCATCAGCTTCGGCGCCGACCGCGCGGCGACCCGGACCGCTTCCAGCGCAGGGTTTTTCAGGATCTCGCCCAGCGGTGATCTCGAAACACCCTCGGCCGCCGAGGAAATCAGCGCGGCGCCCACGATCCGGCGCCCGTACTGTTCGGGGAACTGGCGGGCATGGGACAACACCGTCATGCCGCCCATCGAGTGTCCCACCAGCACAATCATTCCGCGGGGGGCCACCACGTTCAGCACGGTTTGAAGGTCCCTGCCGAGTTGGGTCAGCGTGTAGGTCTCGGGGTCCGCCTCGCCGGATCTGCCGTGCCCGCGCTGGTCGTAGAAGACCATTCGCACGTCAGGGCCCAAGTGATCGGGCAGCCGCGTGCGCTGGAAATGAAAGGCACCCATTTGCAGGCAGAATCCGTGGACGAACACCAGGGTCAGCGGTGCGTCGCCGGGGCCTGCTTCGCGGACCGCCAGCGGTATCCCGTCGGGTGTGGTCACCACCAGGCTTCCGTCGTCCTCGAGCCTGCTGAAATCCTCGTGGGCGTACGGGTCTTCGACCGCGGTGCGCTGGGTCATCGACCGGCGGGCCGAGGCTCCGACGATGGTGGCGACGGCGGTCACCCCGGCGCCTCCCGCAAGCCAGGCCCTGCCCTTGTGGCGCCTGCGGGGTTTCTCACGGCTCAACGGTATGCGCCTCGCGGTAGGCCCTGGTGATCCGCCCGCGGGGGCTGGTCACCACTTCGTAGTGGATGGTGCCGAGCAGGTCGGCCCAATCCTGCGCAGTGGGTTCGCCGCCGCCGCCCGGCCCGAACAGGATCGCCTCGTCACCTTCGGCCACGTCGGTGCGCCCCGGTCCGAGGTCGACGACGAACTGGTCCATGCAGATCCGCCCGACGCCCGGGCGCCGGCTGCCGTTGATCAACACCTCGAGCCGGCCGCCCAGCGACCGGAAGACGCCGTCGGCGTAGCCGACCGGCAGCAGCGCGAGGTTGGTGTCGCGCTGCGCGGTCCAGGTGTGGCCGTAGGACACGCTCTCCCCCGCACGAATCGACTTAACCAGTGCCACAGTACATTTCACCGTCATCGCCGGCACCAGGCCCATGTCGCCGAGTTCGGGGACCGGACTCAACCCGTATATCGCGATGCCGGGGCGCACCATGTCGAAGGCCAGGTCGGGACGAGACATGGTGGCCGACGAATTCGACAGGTGCGCCACGTCGAACCGCACACCTTGATCGCTTGCCTGGGCCAGCAGCTCGCTGAACCGTTGGGCCTGAAGGTTATTCACGGGATTGGCGGGCTGATCGGCGTAGACCATGTGCGACATCAGGCCCCGCAACACAATGGCCTCCTCGGCGACGGTCCGGCGCAGCGCAGTCAGCATCGAGGGGTATTGCGCCGGCGCCACCCCATTGCGGTTTAGCCCGGTGTCGGCCTTGACGGTGACCGTCGCGGTCCGGCCGGTGCGGCGCGCCGCGTCCAACAGCTCGTCGAGCTGACGCTCCGACGACACGGCGATCTGAACGTCGGCCAGCAGCGCGGGACCGAAGTCGATGCCTGGCGGGTGCAGCCAGGCCAGCACCGGCGCGGTGATCCCCGCGGCGCGCAGCGCCAGGGCCTCGGCGACGGTGGCGACACCCAGTTCGGCGGCCCCCGCGGCGAGCGCGGCGCGCGCCGTCTGGACGGCTCCGTGGCCGTAGCCGTCGGCCTTGACCACGGCCATCACCTGCGCGTCGCCGGCCTGCTCACACAGCAGCCGCACGTTGTGCTCAATCGCGCCCAGGTCGACCAGGGCCTCGGCGAGGACGCCCGGTGTCAGGGATATCGGCGTAACGGCCAAGGAAGTCGTGCTCCCACTCGTCTGTCTGTCAGTTCGCAGCAGCCATTCTCCCAGAACCGATCGGACACACCGTTCGCCGACGGCGGACGGACCGCACACAGCCGGGCCGTGTTGTCGTAGTGATCACAGCGGCCACATGCGCCCCGGCGAGCCGGTGGATACGCAATTGCCCGCCTCGCGACAACGCGCAGGATCGACGCGGTCGCGGGCGCGTTGTCGCTGTGAGGCGGGCATCACACACATGACTTCCGGATCCGGGACCACTGTGGCCCGTGTGACGGAAACTCAGTGCGCGAAGTGCTCGGCGCTGTAGTGCCCGCCCGGCTTGAGCTTGTCCAGCGACGCCAGCGCGCTGCGGGCGTCGTCGTGCAGCGCCCGGGCCAGGTCGGCGGACAGACCCTCGCGAACCACGATGCGCAGCACCGAGATGTTGGTCGCGTTGTCGGGCATGGTGTAGGCGGGCACCTGCCAGCCGTAGCCGCGCAGTTCGTGGGAGACGTCGAACTCGGTGTAGCCGCGGTCGCGGGCCAGCCGGAAACTGACCACCGGGATCGCCGAGCCGTCGGAGATCAGCTCGCAATGTTCGCCGACGCGCAGCTGCTCACCCAGCCAACGCGCGGTCGACGACAACGTCTGCATGACCTGCGTGTAGCCCTCGCGGCCCAGCCGCAGGAAGTTGTAGTACTGGCCGACCACCTGGTTGCCCGGGCGGGAGAAATTCAGCGTAAAGGTCGGCATGTCGCCGCCCAGGTAATTGACGTGGAACACCAGGTCCTCGGGCAGGTACTCCTTGCTGCGCCACACCACGAACCCCACACCGGGATAGGTCAGCCCGTACTTGTGGCCGCTGACGTTGATCGACACCACCCGCGGCAGCCGGAAGTCCCACTTCAGGTCCGGATGCAGGAACGGCACCACGAATCCGCCGCTGGCGGCGTCGACGTGCACCGGGACGTCCATGCCGCCGCCGGCGGCCAGCTTGTCCAGCGCCGCGCAGATCTGGGCGATCGGCTCCAGCTCGCCGGTGTAGGTGGTGCCCAGGATCGCGACCACGCCGATGGTGTCCTCGTCGACGGCGTCGACGACCTGCTCGGGCGTGATGACGTAGCGACCCTCCTCCATCGGCAGGTAGCGCGGCTCGACGTCGAAGTAGCGGCAGAACTTCTCCCAGACCACCTGGACGTTGGAACCCATCACCAGGTTCGGCGTGCGCGTCTTCCAATCCTTGCCGATTTTTGCGCGCCACCGCCACTTCATCGCCAGCCCGCCCAGCATCACCGCCTCGCTGGACCCGATGGTCGACACCCCGCACGCACTGGAGGGGTCGTCGTCACGCAGGCCGTCGGCGTGGAACAGGTCGGCCACCATGCACACGCAGCGCTGCTCGATGGCCGCCGTCGCCGGGTACTCGTCCTTGTCGATCATGTTCTTGTCGAACGTTTCCGCCATCAGCCGCCCGGCCTCGGGGTCCATCCAGGTGGTGACGAAGGTCGCCAGGTTCAGCCGGGAACTTCCGTCCAGCATCAGCTCGTCGTGGATGAAGCGGTAGGCGGCCTCGGGATCCATCGACTCGTCGGGCATCCGCAGGGCCGGTACCGGCGCGGTGAATAGGCGCCCGGTGTAGGCCGGGGCGATGGCATGCGCGGGCATGGAAGGGTGTTGGGGCACAACGAAATCCTTTCTACTGCTGCTAAAGGGCGGCCAGGGCGGCTCGGATGTGCGGCACCATGCGAGACGCCGAGGTGGGCGCTTCGCCGGGGCCCGGGTCGGCGGCCGACAGTGCCGCGGCACGCGCATGCACGAAGGCCGCCGCGGCGGCCGCCTCGGCGGGCGGCAAGCCCGACGCCAGCAGCGCGCCGATCATGCCGGACAACACGTCACCGGAGCCGGCGGTGGACGCCCAGGATTGTCCGGCCGGATTGAGGTAGACCGCGCCGCCCGGACCGGCGATGACCGTGACGTTGCCCTTGAGCAGCACCGTGGCGCCGAACGCGTCGGCCAGCTTCCGGCACGCACCCGCCCGGTCATCACCGGGTGGGTTACCCGCCAGGCGGGCGAATTCACCCGCGTGCGGTGTCAGCACCGTCGGCGCGGTGCGGTTGGCCACCAGGTCGGGATGGGCCGCCAGGATGGTGAGCCCGTCGGCGTCCACGATCACCGGCAGGTCGGTTTCCAGCGCGAACCACAACGCCGCGGCCCCGACGTCGTCGGTGCCCAATCCCGGCCCGACGACCCAGGATTGCACCCGGCCGGCCGACGCCGGGCTGGGCGAGGCGATCACCTCGGGCCAGTGTGCGAGCACCTCGCGGTGCGCGCTGCCGGCGTAGCGGACCATGCCGGAGGTCGCCGCGACGGCGGCGCCGGTGCACAGGACGGCGGCGCCCGGATACGTCGACGAACCGGCCATCACGCCGGTGACGCCCTGGGTGTACTTGTCGTCGTGCGGCCCGGGTACCGGCCAGCGGGCGGCGACGTCGGCCGCCTCGAAACCCAGCGTGTCGGTATCCGGCAGATCGAGCCCGATGTCGATCAGCCGCACCCGCCCGCAGTCGGCGAGCGCGTGCACGGGTTTGAGCCCGCCGAAGGTGACGGTCAGCACGGCGTGCACCGCGGGTCCGGAGATCGCCCCGGTCCCCGCGTCGATGCCGCTGGGGATGTCGACGGCGACCACTGGGATGCCCGCGTCGTCGACCGCGGCGAACACCTCAGCCGCGGCGGGCCGCAGCGCTCCCGAGCCGGAGATACCCACCACGCCGTCGATGACGAGATCGGTTGTCGGAGAGATACTTTCGACGATCCGGCCGCCGGCGTGACGGAGCGCCGCCAGGCCTTTGCGGTGGGTGCGCTCCGGGTTGAGCAGGATCGCGTCGGCGGCCGCGCCGCGACGGCGCAGGAAGGTGGCCGCCCACAGCGCGTCACCGCCGTTGTCCCCCGAGCCGACGACCGCGCACACACGTCGCCCGGTTACCCCGCCGGTGCGGGCGGCTAACTCACCGATGATCTCGGTGGCCAGGCCGTAGGCAGCGCGCCGCATCAGGACGCCGTCGGGCAGGCTGGCCAGCAGCGGGGCTTCGGCCTGGCGGATCGCGTCTACCGGGTAGTAATGCCGCATCAGAGTCAGATTACGTGTCGCCATCGCGGTGTACAGCGGCGCACGGCCCGGCGACGTTCACCGCGGCCGGAACGGTTGCGCACTGGCTTGGCTCCCAAAGCCTTTCGGTGCCGGCATCAGGTCGGGGTTTCCGGCGGCACGCGGCGGCGCACCATGGACCGCAGCCGCGCCGGACTCAACTGCAGACTGCCTTTCGAGCGAGTGCGGGTCATCGGGTAGAAGCACAAGCCGATGAGGATTGAGGTGAAGTGCCCGATCGCGGTGAAGTTCAATTCGCTGCCCATCGTGATCAGCGGGAAACCGAAGATGATGAACAACACCCCGAGATAGCCCCAGCGCCACGGCCGGGCGATGTGGAAGGTCAGCACGGCCATCACGCCGACGAGGAAATAGCTGACCCCGATGTCGCGGGAGTGCACCAGCCGTTGCGCGGCGTTGTGTTCCTCGATCGCGAAGTAGAGGATGCCTTCGCTGATGTAGGTGGCGAGGATGTGCGAGCTCAATCCCACAGTGAGCCAGCGCAGCTGGCCGAGCCAGTGTTCGACCGGCGCGAGAAACAGGGTGAACAGCAGCAGGTAGGGCTCGAAATTCTTGCCGTCGATCCACAGCAGGCTGGCGAACAGGACGTCGAGCGGGTCCCTGCCCAACTCGTGAATGTTGGTGGAGCGGTGCAGGAGTACCGAGTGCAGCTCCCTTCCGGTGAGATGCCTCTGGATGATCGTCGTGGTCATCAGCACGAGCAGCCAGCCGTAGGTCAGCGGCGCGCTGGTCACGTAATGCCAGACCGCCAGCGTCAGGCCCCGCACTCGTCTGCGAACCGATGGATGCGCCACGCCATCAACCTTCGCACGCGGAGCGTGGCGCCGGACAACTTCGGCGGCAAACACGCCGCCGGTGCCCGGCTACTTCGCCGGCGCGGGAGCCGGATCCGCCGGTGCGGGGGCCGGATTCGCCGGCTCGGCGGCGGGCATCGGTTTCAAGTGCCGCCACCAGGTGCTGATGTAGATCACCATCGAGAGCGCCAGCGCGGCCAGGACCCAGATGACGACGGTGATGTCGACCCAGCTGCCGAACGGCGGCGAACCGGGTAGCGCGTTGCGCAGCGGCACCACCGCGAACAGCATGGCCGCGTACCACGTCGTCATCGGCGGCTGAAACGGGCGCCGGTCGCGCGCCGTCTGGACCGCGACGAACACCGCCAGACTGGCGATCGTGATCAGCACGCCGAGGATGACGATGGCGAACGCCGCGGTGCTGAGCGACCGCCGCACGTTCAGGCGGTAGGGACCGTCGGCCTGGGATCTGGTGGCGGAAAGCCGCCAACCCGAAAGATGGTCGATGAAGGTGACCGGCACTCGGTCGGGTGCCCGCTCGGTCTCCGGGCCGTAGAAGATCTCGACTTCGATCGGCCCCGAGCGGTATTGATCGAAGGGCCAGCGCTCGATTTGCCCGGCGATGGTCAGCGGGACCGCCATCAAGCCGGGCAGCATGCCCTTGGTCCAGGTGTGCCGGGCGGGCATCGCAGCGGACCTGACGCGCAGGCTCAGATCGTCCTTCAGATGGTGGGTTTTCGGATCCAGCAGCGCGGACCCGGGATTGAATGCCAGGTTGACCGCGAGGACGCTGTTGTTGGACTGAATGTCTTCGACGTTGATGGTCGCCGACGGCTTGTCGCCGTCGGCAGTCACGGCAACCGCGTCCAGACGCCGGCCCGTGCCGCTTTGTGCGTACATCCCGACCGCCACCACGTACGCCACCAGGATGAGAACGACAAGGCCTACGACGCCGTACTTTGTGCCGGCCGATCGCATACTTCCTCCCGTACGGACGTAGCCCAACCCACCTGCCGCAAAAGCTGCCCGAGGGCAATGTAATGGATCGGCTGCGCGTCCGCCCGGTATCCGGCCGAAGCGCGCGAGGCATGCCGGCCTATTCGACGGTGACGGACTTGGCCAGGTTTCGCGGCTTGTCGACGTCGTAGCCGCGCGCCTGCGCCACCGACGCGGCGAACACCTGGAGCGGGATCGTCGAGAGCAGGGGTTGCAGAAGCGTTGACACGGAAGGAATTTCGATCAGGTGATCGGCGTGGGGGCGCACCGTGTCGTCGCCTTCCTCGGCGATCACAATCGTTATCGCACCGCGCGCCTGGATCTCGCGGATGTTGGACAGCAGCTTGGCGTGCAGCACGGCCGAGCCCTTGGGGGACGGCATGATGACGATGACCGGCAGATCGTCCTCGATCAGCGCGATGGGGCCGTGCTTGAGCTCGCCGGCGGCGAAGCCCTCGGCGTGCATGTAGGCCAATTCCTTGAGTTTCAGCGCGCCTTCCAGCGCCACCGGGTACCCGACGTGGCGACCCAGGAACAGCACCGTCGGGGACTGGGCGAATTGATAGGCCAAGGCGGCCACCGGCTTGATCGTCGCGATCACCCGCGCGACAAGGTCGGGCATCGCTTCCAGCTCGTGGTATTCGCGCTGCACCTCGTCGGGGTACTTGGTGCCGCGGGCCTGGGCCAGCGCCAGCCCGACGAGATAGTTGGCGGTGATCTGCGCCAGGAACGTCTTGGTCGAGGCCACCCCGATCTCCGGGCCGGCGCGGGTGTACAGCACGGCGTCGCACTCGCGCGGAATCTGTGAGCCGTTGGTGTTGCAGATCGCCAAGACCTTGGCCTTCTGCTCCTTGGCGTGCCGCACGGCTTCGAGCGTGTCCGCGGTTTCACCGGACTGCGAGATGGCGACCACCAGGGTGCTGCGGTCCAGAACCGGGTCGCGGTACCGGAATTCGCTGGCCAGCTCGACCTCGACCGGCAGCCGCGTCCAGTGCTCGATCGCGTACTTGGCCAACAGGCCGGAGTGATACGCCGTGCCGCAGGCCACCACGAACACCTTGTCGATCTCGCGGAGTTCCTGATCGCTCAAGCGCTGTTCGTCGAGGACGATCCGGCCGTCGACGAAATGCCCCAGCAGGGTGTCGGCCACGGCGGCGGGCTGCTCGGCGATCTCCTTGAGCATGAAGTACTCGTAGCCGCCCTTTTCGGCGGCGGCCAGATCCCAGTCGATGTGGAACTCGCGGTAGGCGCCGGGTCCCAAGTCTTCGTTGCCGTCGAAGTCGGTGATCCGATAGCCGTTCGCGGTGATCACCACGGCTTGGTCCTGGCCGAGTTCGATGGCGTTGCGGGTGTGCGGGATGAACGCCGCCACGTCGGAGCCGACAAACATCTCGCCGTCGCCGATGCCGATCACCAGCGGGGTGGAGCGGCGGGCGGCGACGATGGTGCCCGGGTCGTCGGCGTTGGCGAACACCAGCGTGAAGTGACCGTCCAGGCGGCGCAGCACCGCGAGCACCGAGGCGGCGAAATCGCCTGCGGTGTCGCCGTGCCGGTAGGCCTGCGACACCAGATGCACCGCGACCTCGGTGTCAGTGTCGCTGGCGAACTCGACGCCCTGGGCCTCCAGCTCGTGGCGCAGGCCGGCGTAGTTCTCGATGATGCCGTTGTGGACCACCGCGATCTTGCCGGCGGCGTCGCAGTGTGGGTGAGCGTTGCGGTCGGTGGGACGTCCGTGGGTGGCCCACCGGGTGTGGCCCAGACCGGTGGTTCCGGTCAGCGAGGACGGCGGCATCTCGGCGACCGCCTCTTCCAGGTTGGCCAGCCGGCCGGCACGTCGGCTGACCGTCAAGGTGCCTGCTGAGAGGCCACTGCCGTTGACCAAGGCGACGCCCGACGAGTCGTAACCGCGGTATTCCATCCGGCGCAGGGCGGCCATGACGACCTCACAGGCGGGCTGCTGCCCGACGTAGCCGACAATTCCGCACATTCTGACCAGGGTAGTGCAGCCGGACCACCGACCCCGCACTCCACCGTGGTGGTCAGGCCGCCCACCTGCACGAAAGGCCCGTGCCGACCCTTACCGCCAGTCGGCCCACCGCCGGGTTTCGGCGTACCGGGACGGTGACGGTTTCATTCACTCAGTCGTCATAAACGGCGGAACGTTTTTACCTGATGTATTTGTGACGTTTCCGTTTGCTTACATGTCGGCGAGATTTATCGTCCCAGCATTCGAAATGTCAGCAAATACTAGAAAGAGCCCCAGCCGGCCGAAGGACGAGCTGCTTGAAGCCCGAGCGGTCACGATTCCACAGCGTATCAGCCGCGAAACCGTGGTCATCGCTTTGCGGTAAGGCATTAATTAGGCATAAGCCAAGTATTCTGGCTACCTGGGACCACGCTTTTAGCCGAGCCATGAATTCAGTCGTCAGTAGTTGTTAACCGGGAATTGTGCAACGGGTCGTATTGAGATGCGTAACTTTTCGGACCGCCCATCAGGCGCCATGAGGAGGCAATCATGACCGCAGTTCGCTACATCGACGTGGTGCCCGCCCCGTTGGCACCGGCACCGCGGCAGACGGGCAAGCCGCGCCCGCGGGCGGCGACCGGCTCCGGAAACCCCTTGATGGACATGACCACCCAGCTGCTGTCCGGCGCGCTGCACCAGCTCTATGCGGCGCTGTGGCGGGTGGGTGTCATCGAGGTCAGGGCCTAGCAAGGGCGCGGAAGCCCGGGCGGGCGTTCCTTCTCCCCCGGCGCCCGTTTGCGATGCGCTAACGTCGACGCGTGGCCCGCACCCGCAAGCTCGTCGCAGCTCTCAGCCGCCGTGGTCCGCATCGAGTTTTGCGGGGTGACCTGGCCTTTGCCGGGCTACCCGGAGTGGTGTACACCCCCGAGGAGGGGCTCAATCTGCCCGGCGTGGCGTTCGGCCACGATTGGCTCGCCGGCACCGCCCGGTATGCGAACTTGCTCGAACATCTGGCGTCGTGGGGCATCGTGGCCGGCGCACCCGACACCCAGCGCGGCCTGGCCCCGTCGGTGCTGAACTTCGCCTTCGATCTCGGCACCGCCCTGGACATCGTGTCGGGCGTGCGGCTGGGCCCCGGCAAGATCAGCGTGCATCCCGCCAAGCTGGGTGTGGTCGGTCACGGCTTCGGTGGCTCGGCGGCGGTGTTCGCCGCGGCCGGAATGCCGGCCAAGCCCGCCGCGGTCGCGGCGCTTTTCCCCAGCGCCACCAGCCCGCCGGCGCAGCAGCCGGCCGCGACGCTGAAGGTTCCCGGGGTGATCTTCACCGCGCCGGGCGATCCGAAAACACTGAACTCCAACGCGTTGGCGCTGGCCGACGTGTGGGACGCGGCGACGCTGCGCATCGTCAGCAAGGCCGAATCCGGTGGGCTGGTCGAGGGCCGGCGGCTGACCAAGGTGCTGGGTCTGGCCGGGCCGCACCGGCGCACCCAGCGGTCGGTTCGCGCACTGCTGACCGGCTATCTGCTCTACACCCTCGGCGGCGACAAGACGTATCGCGACTTCGCCGATCCGCAGGCGCACCTGCCCGGCACGGATGCGATCGACCCCGAGGCCGAAGCGATTCCGCTGGAAGACAAGATCGTCGCCCTCCTGAAGTGAGGTGGCATGGCTGAAGGGGTAGTTGCCCAGTATGTCGACCGTGCGAGCGCTCTACGACCGCTGGATCATCGAGCTGTGGGACGGCCAGCCCATCGCGGCCGAGATCGTCACCGACGACTTCGTGGGCCACTGGCCCGACCGGGAGGTGCACGGGCCGCTGTCCGACGGCGACCTGGTCGCCGGGCGCTGGGTGGGCACCGGCCTTAGTCCGGACGGCCCGGTCTCGTTCACCGGCAATGACATCCTTCGCCTCGCCGCCGACGGCCAGCGGTTCGCGGAGTACTGGACGGGCACGTCGGCGGGCTGACGGTCCCGGGCCCGCGCGGCGGCGTGGTAAGTGTCTGTGATGCGAATCGGGATCGCTCTGAACTATTCGGGTGGCTTCCACGAAGCCGTCGACCGCGTGGTCGAACTGGAGAAGTCGGGCATCGAGGTCGTGGTGGTGGCCGAGGCGTATGCCTTCGACGCCATCAGCCAGCTGGGCTATCTGGCCGCCAAGACGAACACCGTCGAGTTGGCGTCCGGGGTGCTGCCCATCTACATCCGCACGCCGTCGCTGCTGGCGATGACGGCCGCGGGGCTGGATTACGTGTCCGGCGGGCGATTCCGCCTCGGCATCGGCACCTCCGGGCCGCAGGTGATCGAGGGGTTTCACGGCGTGCCGTTCGGCGCCCCGATCGGCCGCACCCGCGAGATCGTGGAGATCTGCCGTAAGGTGTGGCGCCGCGAACGCGTGCAGTACGACGGCAAGTACTACCGGCTGCCCCTGCCCGCCGATCGCGGGATGGGGTTGGGTAAGCCGCTGCAGCTTATCAATCACCCTGTGCGCGAACGCATTCCGGTCAGCATCGCCGCGCTGGGACCCAAGAATGTCGAGCTCACCGCCGAGATCGCCGAGGGCTGGCAGCCCGTTTTCTACATTCCGGACAAGGCGGCGTCGATCTGGGGCGACGCCCTCGCGGCAGGCGCCGCCAAACGCGATCCCGCACTGGGGCCGCTCGACGTGATGGTGCACGCCTCGTTGGCCATCGGGGACGACGTCGACGAGCGGCTGGCGTGGGTCAAGCCGCAGCTGGGGCTGTACATCGGCGGCATGGGCGCCAAAGGCCGCAATTTCTACCATAATTTGGCGACGCGGTATGGGTTCGGCGAGGTCGCGGACCGCATCCAGGAGCTGTACCTGTCCGGCCGCAAGCAGGAGGCCATCGATGCGGTGCCCGACGAGCTGGTGCGGGGCATGTCGCTGATCGGCCCTGCCGGGTACGTCGCCGAACGCATGGCCGCGTTCGCCGAGGCGGGGGTGACCACCCTGTTGGTGAACCCGTTGGCCGCCGACCCCGCCGAATCCGTCCGCTTCGTCGAGGAAGCTCTCAAGCTGCAGCCCTGAGCGGTCACTGCCCCGCCTGCGGAAGCTGGTCCGCGGCAATCTCGCACGGCGTCGATCCCTGGCCGGCCGCGGGGGCCGGCTCGGCGGCGGGAGCGGCGGGCGGCGCGTCGGCCGGCGGTGCGTCGGCGGGTGGCACGTCGGTCGGTGGTGGGCCGCCGACGGATTGGATCGACTCGTCGGGCTGGTTCGGCTCAGGTTCGCCGACCCGCTGGGCCTGGTCTGCTGTGGCGGGGTCGTCGGGCTGGTCGGTGGTGGCGGGATCGTCGGACCCGTCGACGGCCTTGTCGTCGGTGACGTCGCCGCCGTCTTCGGGATCGTCTGTGTGGAACGGTTTTTCGTCGAAGGCGCTGGCGTCGTCGTTGAAGGGGTCCGCACCCCCCAGGCCGTCACCGGCGGATCCGATCAACCCGCCCACCGCGTCGACGATCCGGCCGGCCAGCCCGAGAAGCCCACCGCCGCTACCGAGTCCGCCACCCAGACCGCTATCGCCGAACCCACCCAGATCGCCCGCCGGCATGCCCAGGCCGTCACCGAGCGCGGCTCCCCAGTCCGCGGGAGGCCCCGGGGCGGCGGCCGGCGGCGGGGCCGGAGTCACCGGATCGGGTGTGGCGGAGACCGCGGCGGGCGCGGCGGCCGTCAGCGTCGGCGCCGGATCCGCCGGCGGGGCGGGCGCCGGATCCACCCGCGGTTCGGGCGCGGCGGACACCGGCGGGGCGAGCTGCATCGGTACCACGCCCGCCCCAAGGTCACCGGGAAACTCGAAGCGCGCCGTCGGCACCGCGGCCATCTTGTCGATGACCATGGCGTAGGACGTCTCGACCCCGTCCGAGGCGGACCGCATCGCGGTCAACCAATCATTGTGAATGT